>NZ_CEEDMT010000008.1:0-119474 GCF_979256015.1 Frigoribacterium sp. AC759
CTCCCGCCCCGCTCCCCGTCCGTCCGCCTCCGGAGGAACCGCCTGATGATCAAGACCCTCCCCAAGCTCGCCGTCCCGGTCGGCATCGTCGGCATCGTGCTGCTGCTCGTGGTGCCGGTGCCGGCCCCGATGCTCGACGTGCTGATCATCCTCAACATCCTGCTGGCGCTGGTGATCCTGCTGACGACCCTGTTCGTCAAGAAGCCGCTCGACTTCTCGGTGTTCCCGTCGCTGCTGCTCGTGGCGACGCTGTTCCGGCTCGGTCTCAACGTGGCGTCGACGCGGCTCGTGCTCGGCGAGGGCTTCGCCGGCGAGGTGATCGAGGCCTTCGGTCACGTGGCG
Source organism: Frigoribacterium sp. AC759 (assembly GCF_979256015.1). Classification (NCBI taxonomy): domain Bacteria; kingdom Bacillati; phylum Actinomycetota; class Actinomycetes; order Micrococcales; family Microbacteriaceae; genus Frigoribacterium; species Frigoribacterium sp. AC759. Next base: position 343 of record NZ_CEEDMT010000008.1, read on the forward strand.
GTCAGCGGGTCGATCATCATCGGCTCGGTGATCTTCCTGATCCTCGTGGTCATCCAGTTCGTCGTCGTGACGAAGGGCGCCGAGCGCGTGGCCGAGGTCGGGGCGCGCTTCACCCTCGATGCGATGCCCGGCAAGCAGATGGCGATCGACGCCGATCTGAACGCGGGTCTGATCACCGACGAGGTCGCGAAGCAGCGCCGGGCCGACGTCAGCGCCGAGGCCGACTTCTACGGCGCGATGGACGGCGCGTCGAAGTTCGTCAAGGGCGACGCGATCGCCGGCATCATCATCATCATCATCAACCTGGTCGGCGGGGTCGCGATCGGCGCCCTGCAGAACGGGATGGAGATCGGCGAGGCCCTGAACCACTACGGTCTGCTGACGATCGGCGACGGTCTCGTGACGCAGATCCCGGCGCTGCTGATGGCCGTCTCGACCGGCATGATCGTCACGCGCTCGGGCGCCGACAGCGACATGGGCTCGCAGGCCGCGACCCAGCTCGGGCAGTCGCGCATCGCGATCGCGGTGGCCGGCGTCGCCGCGATCGGCATGGGGTTCATCCCGGGCATGCCGATCGTGCCGTTCCTGGTCGTCGGCGCGACGCTGCTGATCGTCGCCCAGCGGCTCGCGGCGAAGTCGAAGGCCGAGGAGGCGCGCGCGGCTCTCGAGAGCCGGCAGGCCGCCGTCGTCGCCCCCACCGACACCACCGACGACCTGCTCGAGCAGATGCGGGTGCACGCGCTCGAGATCCTCCTGGCACCCGACCTCGTCGACATGGTCGGCGGCTCGTCCGACGACCTCCTCGGCCGCGTCAAGGCGCTGCGTCGCAAGATCGCCGTCGACCTGGGCATCGTGGTGCCCCCGGTCCGCACGCGCGACAGCGTCGATCTGCCGCCGTCGACCTACTCGATCCGGATCGCCGGGGTCGAGGCCGGCCGCGGTCAGGCGCCCGCCCGGTCGGTGCTGGCCCTCGGCGAGCACCTCGACGCCCTGCCCGGCACGGCGACCGTCGAGCCGGTCTTCGGTCTGGCCGGCAAGTGGGTGCCCGCCGAGATGCGGCACAGCGCCGAGATGACCGGCGCGACCGTCATCGACCGGGTGTCGGTGCTCGTCACGCACCTGTCGTCGATCATCGCGGACGAGGCGGCGCGGCTGCTCAGCCGCGAGGACGTCCGGGTGCTCACCGAGGGCGTCAAGCAGATCAACCCCTCGGCGATCGACGACCTCGTACCCGGCATGCTCTCGCTGGCCGAGCTGCAGCGCGTGCTGCAGGGGCTCCTGGCCGAGAGGGTGCCGATCAACGACCTCGGGCGGATCTGCGAGGGGCTGACGCTGCGGGCGAAGGTGTCGACCGACCCCGAGGGGCTCGTCGAGGCGGCCCGCGCCTCCCTGGGGCCCGCCCTGGCGGCTCGTCATCTCGACGGGTCCGTGCTGCGGGTGATCATGATCGACCCGGGGCTCGAGCAGTCGATGCTCGAGGGGCTGCGGCCGTCCGACCAGGGCACGCAGATCCTGCTCGACGGGCACCGGGTCGAGCAGGTGCTCGGCTCGCTCCGCGACTCCGTGGCGGCGGTCGAGTCGCAGGGTCTGAGCGCGGTGCTGGTCTGCGCACCCGCCCTCCGCCCCGCGATCCACCGACTCGTCTCCGCGCAGCAGAACGGCCTGCCCGTGCTGTCGTACCAGGAGGCGACGGCGGCCGGATCGACCATCGAGACCGTGGGCGTCGTGCGCGCCAGCGATGCGATCGTGGCCTGAGATGGCTCCGACGCGAGTGGTGATGACGGGCGAGTCCCTCGACGAGCTGCGTCGGCGCGTGCGTGAGGCGCACGGCCCGGGCGCGCGGATCGTCGCGGCCCAGCGGGTGACCGTCGGGGGAGTGGGCGGGCTCTTCGCGCGCAAGCACTACGAGGCGACCGTCGACGTGCCCGACCCGTCGGCCGACCAGCCGTCGGCCCGCGTCACCATCACCCCGCCGGCGTCCCGGGCCGGCATCGCGGCGCTGCTGGCCGACGCCGACGCCGCCGACGGGTTCTCGCCCGGCGTGCCCGCCGCGCCCGCCCCGCCCGCCGCGCTCGGGTCCGCGCCCTCCTCGGCTCCGGCGGCCGATCCGTTCGACCAGGTGATGTCGGGCGCGCGGGTGCCCGGCGACAGCCCGCGACGTGCCGCCCGTGCCGCCGCCGCGTCCGCCACCGCCGCCGCGTCCGCCGCCGCACCTCGCGACGCGTCCCTAGGGGTGCAGCCGGCGACCCGCAGCGACGCGTTCGCCGAGATCATGGACGACCTCACCTTCAACGGCATCGCCCCGGCACCGCGCGAGCCGGTCGTCCCCGCCGAGGAGGCGCGGCCCGGCCCCCTGACGAACGCCGCGGAGTTCCTCGCCGCGGCCGCCGCCTCCTCGTCCCCCGCGCTCGTCGCGAGGTCCGAGATCGACGTGCCCGCGCCTCCTGCCGTCCTGACCGGTGCCGGCGACCTCGTGGTCGTCGTGGGGCGCCCCGGAGACGCGTTCCGGGTGGCGGCGCAGATGGCGTCGTCGTTCGGCTTGCGGTCGGTCGACGTCGACGACCGGCGGAGCGCCATCCTGGCCCGGGCCGAGGGGGTCAACGGCGGCACGGCCGTGGTCACCGCGCTCGCGTGGGACGCGTCGGCGGCGGAGGCCCTTCGCTCGATGTCCGCCGACCAGGTGTGGGTCGCGGTCGACGTCGGCCGCAAGCACGACGACACGGCCCGCTGGGTCGAGGAGGTGCGGGTCGTCTCCGAGGTCGCCGCCGCCGCGGTCGTGGGCGAGGCCGACACCGCCACGCCGGGCACGGTGCACCTGCTGGGCGTGCCCGTCGGGTGGCGCGAGTCCCTCTAGACCGATCGTTCGCGTCAGCCTGGGTAAGGTGGTCGGATGCTGGTGTTGACGCGCAAGGTCGGGGAGCGGATCCTCATCGGTGACGACATCGTCATCACCGTGCTCGACTCGCGCGGCGACGGTGTGCGCATCGGCATCGACGCTCCGCGCGGGGTGAAGATCCAGCGCGAGGAGGTCGTCAAGGCCGTCGCCGAGGCCAACGCCGAGGCCGCCGCGGCCCCCGCCGACGCCGAGGCCCGCCTCCGAGCCGCCCTCGGCGGCCCCGCCCCCCGCTGACCCGCGCCGCTCCTCCTCCGACCGCGGCTACCGCGCCCCGAACACGCTCCGCGACGATCTGGCCGCCTGGCGTCGCAATGCCTCACGCATGTAATGTGAACCGGGTGTCGGCAGATGGCGAGAGGTGACTCATGGTCGAAGACGACGTCAGGCCCCGAGATCCGGTTCGAGACGAGAGCGCGCCGATCGGGCCGGGGCTCGTGCCAGGCATCGTGGCCAGCTCGGCTCGAGGTCTCGCATGACCCGCATCGATCTGCGAGATGTCGTCGTGACGCATCCCGACCGGCGACGACCGCCGATCCTCGCCGGGATCGACCTGACCGTCCTGCCCGGGGAGTTCGTCGCCCTCGAGGGGGCGTCGGGCGCCGGCAAGACGACCCTGCTGGCCTGCCTCGCCGGTCTCGATCGGCCGTCCCGGGGCCTCGTCGCCCTCGACGGAGTCGATCTCCGGTCGCTCTCACCTCGTCGTCTGGCCGCCCTGCGTTCCCATGGCGTCGGCCTCGTCCTGCAGCGCGACAACGTCCTCTCGGCTCTGTCCGCCGCCGAGAACGTCGGCCTCCCCGCGCGCATCCGGGGTCGACCGCTTCCCGACACGCAGGTGCTCGAAGCGCTCCAGGCGGTGGGTCTGGCCGACCGGGCCGAGGCTCGTCCGGCTCAGCTCTCCGGTGGAGAGCGTCAGCGGGTCGCCGTCGCGCGATGTCTCGCCTCCCGGGTGCCGCTGATCCTCGCCGACGAGCCGACGGAGGCGCTCGACCGACACGGCGCCGGCATCGTCGTCGATCTGCTCCGGCATCAGGCCGAGCGGGGGTGCACGGTCGTCATGGTGACGCACGACGCCGACGCGGCGGCCAGGGCCCATCGTCGGGTGCTGCTCGAGCGCGGGATGATCAGGAGCGACCGCAGGTGAGGCTGGTCGGGCTCGTCCATCGAGCCTCGTCCTCGCGGGCGGCCCTCTGGGCGGAGGTCATGGTCTCGTGCGCGTCCGTCCTCGCTCTCGCCCTCATCGTCTCCGCGCACCTGGCGGCAGTCGCCAGCGTGCCGTCTGCCGCCGACGAGTCGGCGGACGCGACTGCGACGGCGCTCACCTTCGCGGTCGTCACGGCTGCTGCGGTCGTCAGCGCCACCGTCCGGGCCGTCCACGACGCTCGGCGTCCGGTCCTGCTGGCCCTGATCAGTCTCGGTGCCGACCCCGCAGCCGTGACCGTCGCCTGTGCGCTGCGTTCGGTTCTGCTCGCCGCCGGCGGGGCCCTCATCGCCGGAGTGCTCATGATCCCGATCGTCGTCTCATCGGGACTCGACACCTCCGTGCGACTGCTCGACAGGGCCGCCCAGACCGTCCAGCCGCCCGTCGGTCAATCAGCCACCACGGTCGCGATGGCGTCTCTGGCGGTCATGTCGATGTTCTGCCTCTCCGCCTTCGCCGCGGCCATCCCCTCGCGACGGAGGCTGCCGGCCGCGGCGCTCCGCGAGACGAGTCGTCGCGCGTTCCCGTCCTCGGCATTCCGCGTGGCCGCGTCGCTCGTCGTCCTGGTCTCGGTGATCGGTCCCGTGGTGGCCCTCGCCCTCCTGTCTCCGGCGCTCCCACGGCTCGTCCGAGCGCTGAGCCCGGCCCTCTCGCCAGAGGAGCTGCGGGGCGTCGAGAGGCTGGTCGAGATGTCCGAGGGGTCGTGGGCGATGGCGTTCATGGTGGCCTCGACGCTGGCCGTGGTCGTGACCCTCGCGATGCTCGCTCCGGTCGTCGGAGTGGCATTGGTCCGGGCTGCCGCGGCCCTCGCCCCCCTGCGAGGCGTGGTCTGGTATCTCGCCCGCCGCATCGCAGTCGAACGAGTCGCCGTCACGTCCGCGTCCGCCTCCGCCACCGTCATCCTGGTCGGGCTGGTGGCTCTGACCCAGGCCACCTTCGACCTCGCCGCCATGACCGGCTTCGAACTGCAGACCACCGTCGCGGAGCAGTGGCTCGAAGTCGCCTGGAGCCTCGGCCCTGCGGTGGTGATCGCTCTCAGCGGGGGTGTCGCGGCGATGCTCGTCGCGTCCAGACAGGACTCGAGCGACTGGATCGCGCTCGCAGGGATGGGTCTGTCGCGGCGTTCCGCGCGACTCGTGCCTCTGGCTCAGGCGTCTCTGCAGACCTGCGCCGCCGGGGTGCCCCCTGTGGCGCTGGCCCTGCTGGCTCTCGGTGCCGCCCTCGGTCTCGCCGAGGTGACCGGGTCGACGGTCGTCGTCTCCGCGCCCGACCTCCGCCCCGCGGCGGCGGCTGTCCTGGTCTGCCTCGTCGTCGACGTCTCGGTGTCGATCCGGCGACTCCCCGACGCCCTGGGGCGGGGAGGGAGGGCCGGGGGGCGGCTCCTCCTGTGATCGCGGCTACCGCGCCCCGAACACGCTCCGCGACGGCTCGGGCGACGGCACGGCGGTGGCGTCGGTGACGACCGGCGCTCCGGCGATGAAGTCGCGCAGCTCACGACCGTGCACGACCTTGGCTGGCAGCGGGTCCGACGAGTAGAGCCGGGGCATGCGGTCGGTGGGCAGCGGCGACGGCGAGCCGATGAGCACGACGTTGCCGAACCTCCTGCCCTTCAGGGTGGCGGGGTCCGCGACGGCCGCGACGTGCTCGAAGACCGTCGTCAGGGTCGACGCCTGCCCCCGGGCGAAGGCCAGGCCGGCGCCGTCGGCGGAGTTGACGATGAGCATGCCGGTCGGCGACAGGAACTCCGCCGCAGCCGTGTAGAACTCGAGCGAGGTCACGTGCGCGGGGATCTGCGACCCGCCGAACACGTCGACCACGAGCAGATCCACCGTGCCCCGCAGCCCGGCCGGCAGCTTCACCATGACCTCGCGGGCGTCGCCGTAGCGGACCCGGATGGAGGCGCCCCGCGGGAAGGGCAGTCGCTCCCGTACCAGCGCCACGAGATCCGCCTCGAGCTCGATGACCTGCTGGCGCGACCCGGGGCGGGTGGCCTCGACGTAGCGGGGCAGGGTCAGGGCGCCGGCGCCGAGGTGCAGAGCCGTCACGGGGCCCTCGGGGAGCAGATCGATGGCGTGGCCGATGCGGTGCACGTACTCGAAGGCGAGGTGGGTCGGGTCGTCGAGGTCGACGTGCGACTGCGGCGTCCCGTCGACGATCAGCGTGTAGGCGCCGGGGCGGTGGCGGTCCTCGTCGATGCGCGCGAGACCCGCGCCGATCGAGATCTCGGCGGGGGGTTCGTCGTGCTGTGCGGCCATGGGGTCAACCCTGGCACGGGTTATACCGAATCCGGCACAGAAGGTCAACGACAGGGCTTGCCAGGCGTGTCCGCAGCGACCTAGTATGGACCTTTGCGCTCCCCGTGCGTCGACTCGTCATATTCCGGTCGGCGACGCACCTCCGAGTTCAGGCCCCCGAATATCGCGGCGGGGGCGTCCTCGGCTTCGACCTCCGGCCATGCGCCGCGGGGCCGACGTCCCCCGGGAGGGCCGTTCACCACTCACCATACTGTCCGACAGTGATGACCCGACGGGGTCCACGGAGGTAACTTCCTTGGCTGCTGCGAACACCGCAAACACCAACTCACCCAAGAACGGCCGAGGCGCATCGCGACTCTCGTTCGCCAAGATCACCGACACGCTGACGGTCCCCGACCTTCTGGCGCTGCAGACGGAGAGCTTCGACTGGCTCGTCGGCAACGACATCTGGAAGGAGCGCCTCGCCGAGGCGACCGAGCAGGGTCGCACCGACCTCGCCCTCCACTCCGGCCTGGAGGAGATCTTCGAGGAGATCTCCCCGATCGAGGACCTCGGCGAGACGATGCAGCTGTCGTTCACCGCTCCCGAGCTCGAAGAGCCGAAGTACACCATCGACGAGTGCAAAGAGCGCGGCAAGACCTACGCCGCACCGCTGTACGTCAACGCCGAGTTCATGAACCACCTCACCGGTGAGATCAAGACGCAGACGGTCTTCATGGGCGACTTCCCGCTGATGACCGAGCGCGGAACCTTCATCATCAACGGCACCGAACGTGTCGTCGTGTCGCAGCTCGTCCGCAGCCCGGGCGTGTACTTCGAGCGCGCCTCCGACAAGACCTCCGACAAAGACATCTACTCGGCTCGCGTCATCCCGAGCCGTGGTGCCTGGCTCGAGTTCGAGATCGACAAGCGCGACCAGGTCGGCGTCCGCATCGACCGCAAGCGCAAGCAGAGCGTCACCGTCTTCCTCAAGGCCCTCGGTCTGACGAGCGAAGAGATCACCGAGAAGTTCAAGGGCTTCGCCTCCATCGAGGCGACCCTCGAGAAGGACGCCATCCTCACCAAGGAGGAGGCGCTCAAAGACATCTACCGCAAGCTGCGTCCCGGCGAGCAGGTCGCTGCCGAGGCCGCGCGTGCGCTGCTCGACAACTTCTACTTCAACCCGAAGCGCTACGACCTGGCGAAGGTCGGTCGTTACAAGATCAACCGCAAGCTCGGCATCGACGCGCCCCTGGTCGACTCGGTCCTGACCGTCGACGACATCGTCGCGACGATCAAGTACCTGGTGTCGCTGCACGCCGAGCAGAAGACGATGGACGGAGTCCGCGAGGGCGAGTCCGTCGAGCTGCGTCTCGACGTCGACGACATCGACCACTTCGGCAACCGTCGCATCCGCGCGGTCGGCGAGCTGATCCAGAACCAGGTCCGCACCGGTCTGTCGCGCATGGAGCGCGTCGTCCGCGAGCGCATGACCACTCAAGACATCGAGGCGATCACGCCGCAGACCCTGATCAACGTGCGCCCCGTCGTCGCCGCGATCAAGGAGTTCTTCGGGACGTCGCAGCTGTCGCAGTTCATGGACCAGAACAACCCGCTGTCGGGTCTGACCCACAAGCGCCGCCTGTCCGCTCTCGGACCGGGTGGTCTGTCGCGTGAGCGCGCCGGCGTCGAGGTCCGAGACGTCCACCCCTCGCACTACGGCCGCATGTGCCCGATCGAGACCCCGGAAGGCCCGAACATCGGTCTGATCGGCTCGCTCGCGTCGTTCGCCCGCATCAACTCCTTCGGGTTCATCGAGACCCCGTACCGTCGCGTCGTCAAGGGCAACGTGTCCACGACGATCGACTACCTGACCGCGTCCGAAGAAGACGAGTACGTCGTCGCGCAGGCCAACGCGCCCCTCGACGACAAGTTCGACTTCGTCGACGACAAGGTCCTGGTCCGCAAGAAGGGCGGAGAGGTCGAGCTCGTCGGCAAGGACGAGGTCGACTACATGGACGTCTCGCCGCGCCAGATGGTCTCGGTCGCCACGTCGCTCATCCCGTTCCTCGAGCACGACGATGCGAACCGCGCCCTCATGGGTGCCAACATGCAGCGTCAGGCCGTCCCGCTGGTCCGCAGCGAGAGCCCGCTCGTCGGCACCGGCATGGAGGGCTACACGGCCATCGACGCCGGTGACGTGGTCACCGCCGACGCCGCCGGCGTGGTCGCCGAGGTCTCGGCCGACGTCGTCACCGTCCAGCTCGACGCCGGTGGAACCCAGGAGTACTACCTCCGCAAGTTCGACCGCTCGAACCAGGGCGCCAGCTACAACCACCGTGTGATCGTCGACGCCGGTCAGCGCATCGAGGTCGGCGAGGTCATCGCCGACGGACCCGCCACCGAGAACGGCGAGCTCGCACTCGGCAAGAACCTGCTCGTCGCGTTCATGCCCTGGGAGGGCTACAACTACGAGGACGCGATGATCCTGTCGCAGAACCTCATCAAGGACGACACGCTCTCCTCGATCCACATCGAGGAGTACGAGGTCGACGCCCGCGACACGAAGCTCGGCAAGGAGGAGATCACCCGTGACCTCCCCAACGTCAGCCCGGATCTGCTGGCCGACCTCGACGAGCGCGGCATCATCCGCATCGGCGCCGAGGTCCGCCCCGGCGACATCCTCGTCGGCAAGGTCACGCCCAAGGGCGAGACCGAGCTCAGCGCCGAAGAGCGTCTGCTGCGCGCGATCTTCAACGAGAAGAGCCGCGAGGTCCGCGACACGTCCCTGAAGGTGCCTCACGGCGAGCAGGGGACCGTCATCGGCGTCAAGGTCTTCGACTCGCAAGACGGAGACGACGAGCTCGGCTCGGGTGTCAACCAGCGCGTCGTGGTGTTCATCGCTCAGAAGCGCAAGATCACCGCGGGTGACAAGCTCGCCGGTCGTCACGGCAACAAGGGCGTCATCTCGACGATCCTCCCCGTCGAAGACATGCCCTTCCTCGCCGACGGAACCCCCGTCGACATCATCCTGAACCCGCTGGGCGTCCCCGGTCGAATGAACTTCGGCCAGGTGCTCGAGATCCACCTCGGGTGGATCGCGGCGCAGGGCTGGAACGTCGAGGGCATCCAGGAGTGGGCGAAGAACCTGCCCCCCGAGGCGCTCAGCGCCGCTCCCGGCACGAAGGTCGCCACTCCGGTGTTCGACGGTGCCGCCGAGCGCGAGATCGAGGGTCTGCTCGACTCGACCCTCCCGACCCGCGACGGGGAGCGCCTCATCGGTTCGTCCGGTAAGGCCCGCCTCTTCGACGGTCGCTCGGGTGAGCCGTTCCCGAACCCGATCTCGGTCGGCTACATGTACATCCTCAAGCTGCACCACCTCGTCGATGACAAGATCCACGCTCGCTCGACGGGTCCGTACTCGATGATCACGCAGCAGCCGCTGGGTGGTAAGGCGCAGTTCGGTGGTCAGCGATTCGGTGAGATGGAGGTCTGGGCCCTCGAGGCCTACGGCGCCGCATACGCGCTGCAGGAGCTCCTGACCATCAAGTCCGACGACATCCTCGGCCGCGTCAAGGTCTACGAGGCGATCGTCAAGGGTGAGAACATCCAGGAGCCCGGCATCCCCGAGAGCTTCAAGGTCCTCATCAAAGAGATGCAGTCGCTCTGCCTGAACGTCGAGGTCCTCTCGGCCGACGGCCAGACGGTCAGCCTGCGCGACACGGACGACGAGGTCTTCCGTGCCGCCGAAGAGCTGGGCATCAACATCTCTTCCCGCTTCGAGTCGTCGAACGTCGACGAGATCTAAGCCCTCCCCAGACGACGTCGACACTTTTTTCACAAAGGGATAAACATTGATCGAAGCAACAACTTTCGACGAGCTGCGGATCGGCCTCGCAACGGCCGACAACATCCGCGCTTGGTCGCACGGTGAGGTCAAGAAGCCGGAGACCATCAACTACCGCACGCTGAAGCCCGAGAAGGACGGCCTCTTCGGAGAGCAGATCTTCGGGCCCTCGCGCGACTGGGAGTGCGCCTGCGGCAAGTACAAGCGAGTCCGATTCAAGGGCATCGTCTGCGAGCGCTGCGGCGTCGAGGTCACGAAGTCGTCGGTGCGCCGTGAGCGCATGGGCCACATCGAGCTCGCCGCTCCCGTCACGCACATCTGGTACTTCAAGGGCGTCCCCTCGCGCCTCGGCTACCTGCTCGACATGGCGCCGAAGGACCTCGAGAAGGTCATCTACTTCGCCGCCTACATGGTCATCTCGATCGACGAGGAGGGCCGTCACGCCGACATGCCCGGACTCGAGAACGAGCTCCGCCTCGAGATCAAGCAGCTCGAGTCGCAGCGCGACACGCGCATCGCCGACCGTCTGCAGAAGCTCGAGGACGACCTCGCCGCTCTTGAAGAAGAGGGTGCGAAGAGCGACCAGAAGCGCCGCGCGAAGGACGGCGCCGAGAAGGAGATGTCGCAGACGCGCAAGTCGTTCGACGAGGACATCAACCGCCTCGAGCGCGTCTGGGAGGACTTCCGGTCGCTGAAGGTCGGCGACCTCAAGCCGGAGGACGCCGTCTTCCACGAGCTCCAGGACCGCTTCGGCATCTACTTCGAGGCCCACATGGGCGCCGAGGCGATCAAGAAGCGCCTCGAGGGCTTCGACCTCACCACCGAGGCCGAGAACCTGCACCTGCAGATCTCCGAGGGCAAGGGTCAGAAGAAGATCCGCGCGATCAAGCGCCTGCGCGTCGTCAGCTCCTTCCTCGCCACGGGCAACTCGCCCGCAGCGATGGTGCTCGACGTGGTGCCGGTCATCCCGCCGGAGCTCCGCCCGATGGTCCAGCTCGACGGTGGCCGTTTCGCGACGTCCGACCTGAACGACCTGTACCGCCGCGTCATCAACCGCAACAACCGCCTCCGTCGTCTGCTCGATCTCGGTGCCCCCGAGATCATCGTCAACAACGAGAAGCGGATGCTGCAGGAGGCCGTCGACGCACTGTTCGACAACGGCCGTCGTGGTCGTCCCGTCACGGGTACCGGCAACCGCGCCCTGAAGTCCCTGAGCGACATGCTCAAGGGAAAGCAGGGTCGCTTCCGCCAGAACCTGCTGGGCAAGCGCGTCGACTACTCGGGTCGTTCGGTCATCATCGTCGGCCCGACGCTCAAGCTGCACCAGTGCGGTCTGCCCAAGCAGATGGCTCTCGAGCTCTTCAAGCCCTTCGTCATCAAGCGCCTGATCGACCTGAGCCACGCTCAGAACATCAAGTCGGCGAAGCGCATGGTCGAGCGTTCGCGTCCGCAGGTCTGGGACGTCCTCGAAGAGATCATCCGCGAGCGTCCCGTGCTGCTGAACCGTGCGCCCACGCTGCACCGTCTCGGCATCCAGGCGTTCGAGCCCCAGCTCGTCGAGGGCAAGGCCATCCAGCTGCACCCGCTCGTCTGCGCGGCGTTCAACGCCGACTTCGACGGCGACCAGATGGCCGTCCACCTGCCGCTGTCCGTCGAGGCCCAGGCCGAGGCGCGCATCCTGATGCTCGCGTCGAACAACATCCTGAAGCCGTCCGACGGCCGTCCGGTGACCCTGCCCGCACAGGACATGATCATCGGTCTGCACTACCTGACGACGGTCACCCCCGGCGCCACCGGTGAGGGCCGCTCGTTCTCGTCGGTGTCCGAGGCGATCATGGCCATGGACCAGGGGTCGCTCGACCTCAACGCCATGGTCAAGATCCGCATGAACGGCGTGCACTTCGCCGAGGGCGAGGCGCCCGAGGGCTACGAGGTCGGTCAGGACATCCTGCTCGAGACGACGCTGGGCCGCGCTCGCTTCAACGAGAACCTCCCCGCCGACTACCCCTTCGTGCAGGAGGTCGCCGACAAGGGCATGCTCTCGACCATCGTCAACGACCTGGCCGAGCGGTACCCGAAGGTCGCGGTCGCCGCGGCGCTCGACAACATCAAGGACGCCGGCTTCTACTGGGCCTCGCGCTCCGGTGTGACCGTCGCCCTGTCCGACGTGCTGACGCCGCCGCGCAAGCCCGAGATCGTCGCGGGCTACGAGAAGCAGGCCGCAGCGGTCCAGTCGGAGTTCGACAAGGGTCTGATCTCGGACGCCGAGCGTCGTGCCGACCTGATCAAGATCTGGACGGAGGCCACGAACGAGGTCGCCGCCGAGATGCGGGCGAACTTCCCGATCGACAACACCATCAACCGCATGGTGACGTCGGGTGCTCGTGGTAACTGGCTGCAGGTGCGCAACATCGCCGGCATGCGAGGCCTGGTGAACAACCCGAAGGGCGACATCATCCCCCGCCCGATCATCTCGTCGTACCGCGAGGGTCTGTCGGTGGCCGAGTACTTCATCGCGACGCACGGTGCCCGCAAGGGTCTGGCCGACACGGCCCTCCGTACGGCCGACTCGGGGTACCTGACCCGTCGACTCGTCGACGTGTCACAGGACGTCATCATCCGTGAAGACGACTGCGGCACCTCGCGAGGCCTCGAGATGCCGATCGCCGCACCCGACGCCGACGGCGTCATGGTGCGCGACGCGACCGTCGAGAACACCGTGTTCGCACGGTCTCTCGCCGCGGCCGCGGTCGACGCCAAGGGCACGGTGCTGGCCGAGGCCGGCGCCGACGTCGGAGACGTGCTGATCGACGAGCTCGTGGCGGCCGGTGTCGAGACCATCAAGGTCCGCTCCGTCCTCACCTGCGAGGCCGCCGTCGGTGTCTGCGCCCAGTGCTACGGCCGTTCGCTGGCCACGGGCAACCTCGTCGACATCGGAGAGGCCGTCGGCATCATCGCGGCCCAGTCGATCGGCGAGCCCGGCACGCAGCTCACGATGCGCACCTTCCACACCGGTGGTTCGGCTTCGGCCGACGACATCACGCAGGGTCTTCCCCGCGTGACGGAGCTGTTCGAGGCGCGTACCCCCAAGGGTGCGTCCCCGATCGCCGACGGTGCCGGTCGCATCACCATCGAGGACACCGACAAGGCTCGCCGCGTCATCCTCAACCTCGACAACGGAGACGAGCCGGTCATCTACCCGGTGCTCAAGCGCTCGACCCTCCTCGTCGAAGACGGTCAGCACGTCGAGCTCGGCGCGCAGATCATCGCGGGCGCCGTCGACCCCAAGGAGGTCCTGCGAGTCAAGGGCGTCCGTGCGGTTCAGCAGCACCTCGTGGGCGGCGTGCAAGACGTCTACCGCTCGCAGGGTGTGCCGATCCACGACAAGCACATCGAGGTCATCGTCCGTCAGATGCTCCGCAAGGTCACCGTCGTCGACCACGCCGACACCGATCTCCTCCCCGGAGAGCTCGTCGACCGGTCGAAGTACAACGAGATCAACCGTGCTGCGCTGACCGAGGGCAAGCGGACCGCGTCCGCTCGTCAAGAGGTCATGGGCATCACCAAGGCCTCGCTGGCGACCGAGTCGTGGCTGTCGGCCGCGTCCTTCCAGGAGACGACCCGCGTGCTCACGCAGGCCGCGATGGAAGGCAAGAGCGACCCGCTGGTCGGTCTGAAGGAGAACGTGATCATCGGAAAGCTGATCCCCGCGGGCACCGGTCTGTCGCGTTACCGCGACGTCTCGGTCGAGGCGACGGAAGAGGCGAAGGCCGAGCGGTACCCCAACCGCGTGTTCACGGACGACGCGTCGTTCAACGAGGCTGACCTCAGCTTCGTCGACTTCGACTCGTTCTCGTCGGACGACTTCACGCCCGGCACCTACAACTGATCCGCGGAGGTGCGGTGAGGGTCAGTCCCGCACCGCGCCTCCTCGAATCGACACAGGGCCCCGGCCCACGCCTCGTGCGTGGACCGGGGCCCTCCGTCGTCCCCGCCTCACTCCGGCGGGTGACCGTTACCGGGCGATAGGGTCGGCGGCGTGCGCTACGAACGGCAGCTGTCAGACACGGTCCACCTGAGGGAGGCGCGGGTCGACGACGCCGCGTCCCTCGCCGCCGCCTACGACCGCAACAGGGCGCACCTCGCCCCCTGGGATCCCGAGCGCACGCCCTCCTTCTTCACCGAGCACGGTCAGTGCAGCGTCCTGGCCGGTCGGCTCGCGTCCTCGGCGGCGGGGGAGGGGCAGTCGTTCCTCCTGATCGAGGGCGACGAGGTCGTCGGCGGCATCTCGCTCAACCAGATCGTCCGCGGCCCCGTGCAGCGGGCGACGGTCGGCTACTGGCTCGACCACGAGCACGTCGGTCGGGGGCTGGCGACGGCCGCCGTCGGAGCCGTCGTCGACTTCGCGACCGTGACCCTGCGTCTGCACCGCCTCGAGGCGGGAGCGCTGCCCCGCAACGCCGCGTCACGGGCCGTGCTGACCCGCTCGGGCTTCGTCGAGTACGGCTATGCGGCGAGCTACCTGCGCATCGCGGGCGTGTGGGAGGACCACGTGCTGTACCACCGCCTCCTCGGCTCGGCGTAGCCTCGACGACATGAATCGCGCCGTCTACGCGGTGATGGGCACCGTCCTCTTCGCGGCGCTGATCATCACCACCGCCGCGTTCGAGAGCGTGCTCCTCGACCGCGACGTCATCGCCGAACCCGACGCCGGCACCCTCCTCGGCCCCGCGATGTTCGCGGTGGCGGTGCTGATCGTGCTGCTGTCGCTCCTGCGGTCCGCCGCCCTGGCCGACGCCGTCGACGGGGCCGCGCCGACCATGCGCGGCGCGTTCCCCGCCCAGCCGGCCGACGATCCCGCCCGGCGAGTTGCGACCCGGCCGGCGCTCGATCCCGACGACGAGCTCCGTCCGCGGCACGCTCCGCTGCTGCCGGCCGCGATCACGACCGCTGCGCTCGTCTATCTCGCGATGCTGCTCGTCGGGTCGGTCTGGTACGGGCTGGTCAGAGACGACCTGTTCTGGGCGACGCTCTTCGCCGGGCGGTACGCGCTGTCGCCGCTCGTGCTCGGCTCCGCGCTGTGGGCGGGTCTCGTCGTGGCGGGCACCGTCGCCGTCTCGCGCGTCGCACCCGGGACGTAGGTCGTCTGGAGCTGCCCCGCGGCCGGTCCTGCTGCCGGCCGACATTTGATTAACCCCCCGGGTCGAAGCTATGCTCTAGCGGGTGTGCGTTTAACCGCGCCCACACCGATTACCCCTCGGCGTCGCCGTCGAGTCGGGTAGCGACCGTCTCGGTCTCCGAGACGAGGATTCCGGCGATTCCGCCGGACAGAGCACAGCGATGCGAGAGCAGCGCGACTCGACCGGGTCGTCAGACCGGGCCGAGATCGAACGAGGAGAACCAGTGCCAACTATTCAGCAGCTGGTCCGCAAGGGACGCACGCCGAAGGTCGTCAAGACCAAGGCCCCCGCCCTGCGGTCCAACCCCCAGCAGCGTGGCGTGTGCACGCGTGTGTACACCACCACCCCCAAGAAGCCGAACTCCGCGCTCCGCAAGGTCGCTCGTGTGAAGCTCTCGAACGGCACCGAGGTCACCGCCTACATCCCCGGCGAGGGCCACAACCTGCAAGAGCACTCGATGGTGCTCGTCCGCGGCGGTCGTGTCAAAGACCTCCCCGGTGTGCGCTACAAGATCGTCCGTGGCGCCCTCGACACCCAGGCCGTGAAGAACCGCAAGCAGGCTCGCAGCCTCTACGGTGCGAAGAAGGACAAGAAGTAATGCCTCGTAAAGGACCCGCGCCCAAGCGCCCTGTCGTCGCCGACCCGGTCTACGGTGCGCCGATCGTCAGCCAGCTCGTCAACAAGATCCTCCTCGACGGCAAGAAGGGGCTCGCCGAGCGCATCGTCTACGGTGCTCTCGCCGGCGTCTCCGCCAAGAACGACCAAGACGCGGTCGCCACGCTGAAGAAGGCGCTCGACAACGTGCGCCCGACTCTCGAGGTCCGTTCGCGTCGCGTCGGCGGTTCGACCTACCAGGTCCCCGTCGAGGTCAAGCCCCACCGCGCCAACACCCTGGCTCTCCGCTGGCTCACCAGCTACGCCAAGGCTCGTCGCGAGAAGACCATGACCGAGCGTCTCATGAACGAGATCCTCGACGCCTCGAACGGTCTCGGCGCCGCTGTCAAGCGTCGCGAAGACACGCACAAGATGGCCGAGTCGAACAAGGCCTTCGCGCACTACCGCTGGTAACCGGCCGAGGAGGCGCGGTGTGCGCATCCCGCGCACCGCACCTCCTCGTCCCCCCACTCCCCACCTATCCCTTCGGAGGAACCCGTGGCACAAGATGTGCTCACCGACCTGAACAAGGTCCGCAACATCGGCATCATGGCTCACATCGATGCTGGCAAGACGACGACCACCGAGCGCATCCTGTACTACACGGGCATCACCCACAAGATCGGTGAGGTCCACGACGGTGCGGCCACGATGGACTGGATGGCGCAGGAGCAAGAGCGCGGCATCACCATCACCTCGGCTGCGACGACGTGCTTCTGGAACAAGAACCAGATCAACATCATCGACACCCCCGGTCACGTCGACTTCACGGTCGAGGTCGAGCGCTCGCTCCGCGTCCTCGACGGCGCCGTCGCCGTCTTCGACGGCAAGGAGGGCGTCGAGCCCCAGTCCGAGACCGTCTGGCGTCAGGCCGACAAGTACGACGTGCCCCGCATCTGCTTCGTCAACAAGATGGACAAGCTCGGCGCCGACTTCTACTTCACGGTCGACACGATCATCAACCGCCTCGGCGCCAAGCCGCTGGTCATGCAGCTCCCGATCGGTGCCGAGAGCTCCTTCGAGGGCGTCGTCGACCTGGTCGAGATGCGCGCCCTCACGTGGCGCGGTGACGCCAAGGGTGACGTCGAGCTGGGTGCCAAGTACGAGATCGAAGAGATCCCCGAAGACCTGAAGGAGAAGGCCGCGGAGTACCGCGCCAAGCTCCTCGAGACGGTCGCCGAGTCGGACGACGCGCTGCTCGAGAAGTACTTCGGTGGCGAAGAGCTCACGATCGCCGAGATCAAGGCCGCCGTCCGCAAGATGACGGTCAACTCCGAGCTGTACCCGATCTTCTGCGGCTCCGCCTTCAAGAACCGCGGCGTCCAGCCGATGCTCGACGCGGTCATCGACTACCTCCCCTCGCCGCTCGATGTGCCTCCCATGGAGGGCCACGACGTCCGCGACGCCGAGAAGGTCATCATCCGCAAGCCCGAGTCGTCGGAGCCCTTCTCGGCTCTCGCCTTCAAGGTCGCGGTGCACCCGTTCTTCGGTCGTCTGACCTACGTGCGCGTCTACTCGGGTTCGATCGAGTCCGGCGCCCAGGTCATCAACTCGACCAAAGACAAGAAGGAGCGCATCGGCAAGATCTTCCAGATGCACTCCAACAAGGAGAACCCGGTCGAGAGCGTGACCGCCGGCCACATCTACGCGGTCATCGGTCTGAAGTTCACCACGACCGGCGACACCCTGTGCGACCCGTCCGAGCAGATCGTGCTCGAGTCGATGACGTTCCCCGAGCCCGTCATCGAGGTCGCCATCGAGCCGAAGACGAAGGCCGACCAGGAGAAGCTCTCGCTGGCCATCCAGAAGCTCGCCGAAGAGGACCCGACGTTCCGCGTCGAGCTCAACGTCGAGACCGGTCAGACGGTCATCAAGGGCATGGGCGAGCTCCACCTCGACATCCTCGTCGACCGCATGAAGCGCGAGTTCAACGTCGAGGCGAACGTGGGCAAGCCCCAGGTCGCCTACCGCGAGACCCTCAAGAAGGGCATCGAGCGGTACGACTACACGCACAAGAAGCAGACCGGTGGTTCGGGTCAGTTCGCGAAGATCCAGATCGCGCTCGAGCCCTACGAGGTCACCGCCGAGTCGACCTACGAGTTCGTCAACAAGGTCACCGGTGGTCGCGTGCCGCGCGAGTACATCCCCTCGGTCGACGCCGGCATCCAGGACGCCATGCAGGTGGGTGTCCTCGCGGGCTACCCGACCGTGGGTGTCCGGGCGCTGCTGCTCGACGGTGCGGCGCACGACGTCGACTCGTCCGAGATGGCCTTCAAGATCGCCGGGTCGATCGCCTACAAAGAGGCGGCTCGCAAGGCCCAGCCCGTTCTCCTCGAACCGCTCATGGCGGTCGAGGTCCGTACGCCCGAAGAGTATATGGGCGACGTCATCGGCGACCTCAGCTCGCGACGCGGGCAGATCTCGTCGATGGAAGACGCCAGTGGTGTGAAGGTCGTTCGGGCCAGCGTGCCGCTGTCGGAGATGTTCGGATACGTCGGTGACCTGCGGTCGAAGACCTCGGGTCGTGCCGTCTACTCGATGACGTTCGAGTCCTATCAGGAGGTCCCCTCGGCGGTCGCCGAGGAGATCATCCAGAAGAACAAGGGCGAATAGTCCCGAACCACGCGGCCGAACCTCGACCGCGTAACATGTACACACACCAATCCGCAGTGTCCGGTAGGCCGGGTCATCGACCCGGCCCCCGGCTCCACTGCAACCGAGTCCTGAGGAGGACCCACAGTGGCTAAGGCCAAGTTCGAGCGGACCAAGCCGCACGTCAACATCGGAACCATCGGTCACGTCGACCACGGCAAGACCACGCTCACCGCGGCGATCACCAAGGTGCTGCACGACAAGTACCCCAACCTCAACGAGGCGTCGGCGTTCGACCAGATCGACAACGCGCCCGAAGAGAAGCAGCGCGGCATCACGATCAACATCTCGCACGTCGAGTACCAGACCGAGAAGCGCCACTACGCTCACGTCGATGCACCCGGCCACGCCGACTACATCAAGAACATGATCACCGGTGCGGCTCAGATGGACGGCGCGATCCTCGTGGTCGCCGCCACCGACGGCCCGATGCCCCAGACGCGTGAGCACGTCCTGCTCGCCCGTCAGGTCGGCGTGCCCTACATCGTCGTGGCCCTGAACAAGTCCGACATGGTCGACGACGAGGAGATCCTCGAGCTCGTCGAGATCGAGGTGCGCGAGCTCCTCTCCAGCCAGGACTTCGACGGCGACAACGCTCCCGTCGTGCAGGTCTCCGCTCTCAAGGCCCTCGAGGGCGACGAGAAGTGGGCCGCCACGGTCGCCGACCTGATGGACCAGGTCGACGAGAACGTGCCGGAGCCCGTCCGTGCGACGGACCAGCCCTTCCTCATGCCCGTCGAGGACGTCTTCACGATCACCGGTCGTGGAACCGTCATCACCGGTCGTGTCGAGCGAGGCATCCTGAAGCCGAACGACGAGGTCGAGATCGTCGGCATCAAGGAGAAGTCCTCCAAGACCACCGTCACCGCCATCGAGATGTTCCGCAAGACCCTCGAAGACGCACGCGCCGGTGAGAACGTCGGACTCCTGCTCCGTGGCACGAAGCGTGAAGACGTCGAGCGCGGCCAGGTCGTCGTCAAGCCCGGCTCGATCACGCCCCACACCGAGTTCGAGGCGAACGTCTACATCCTCTCGAAGGACGAGGGCGGCCGTCACAACCCGTTCTACGCGAACTACCGCCCGCAGTTCTACTTCCGCACCACCGACGTCACGGGTGTCATCACGCTGCCCGAGGGCACCGAGATGGTCATGCCCGGCGACACGACTGAGATCACCGTTCAGCTGATCCAGCCGATCGCCATGGAAGAGGGCCTCCGCTTCGCCATCCGCGAGGGTGGTCGCACGGTGGGTGCCGGTACCGTCACCAAGATCGTCAAGTAAGTACTGGTCCTCCAGCACTGCTGATCTCGAGAGAGGTCGGACCCTTCGGGGTCCGGCCTCTTTCTCGTCTCCGGGTACACGATGGACTCGAGCCGGACCGACCGGCACGGACGGGAGATCCCCATGGCAGGCTTCGACGACATCAGCAAGAAGGCCCAGGCCTTCCTGAAAGACGGCAAGGTCCAGGAGGCGCTGAAGAGCGAGAAGGCGGAGGGCGTCAGCGACTCCGTGCTCGACGCCGTCGCCAAGGCGGCCGACAAGGCCACCGGCGGCAAGCACTCAGACAAGATCGAGCAGGCACGGCGGCAGGCCGACGAGAAGCTCGGCGACCGCTGACGGTGTCATGAACGACGGGCGGCCAAGGATCACCCCGGGTCGCCCGTCGGGTGTTTACTCGACGGATGCCGCGCCTCCGCCGAACCGATGCCACGCGACCCGGCATCTCGCGCAGGCGGGCCGGCTCCGGGTTCTCCTACCGCGACGAGAACGGGGCGCTCGTGACCGACCCCGGGCTGAGGGCTCGGATCGACCATCTCGGCATCCCACCCGCCTGGACCGACGTCTGGATCGCGCCCTATCCGAACGGCCACGTGCAGGCGACGGGTGTGGACGCCGCCGGGCGTCGGCAGTACGTCTACCACCCCACCTGGCGTGAGCAGAAGGACCGCCTCAAGTTCGATCGCGCGATGGCTCTCGCAGAATCGCTGCCGGCGGCCCGCGGGCGCGTCACCCGGCATCTGCGACTCGCCGAGCCCGTGCGTGAGCGCGCTCTGGCGACCGGCTTCCGCATGCTCGACACCGGCTCCCTCCGGGTCGGGTCCGAACGCTACGCCGAGCAGCACGGCAGTCATGGGCTGTCGACGCTGCTCTGCGCTCACGTGTCGGTCTCGGGCGACGCGGTGTCGCTGGCGTTCCCCGCCAAGAGCGGTCAGGCGTGGGAGTCGTCGATCCGCGACGCGGACCTCGCCTCCGTCGTCCGCGGGCTCAAGAGCCGTGGCCCCCGGGCGCGCCTCCTGGCCTGGCGTCCTGCGGCCGGCGACCCGTGGCGCCCGCTGCACGCGGTCGAGATCAACGACTACGTCCGAGAGCAGACCGGGGGAGACTTCACGGCGAAGGACTTCCGCACGCTGCACGGCACGGTGGCGGCAGCGGTCGGTCTCGCGAAGGCGGGCCCGCAGCAGACCCCCACGAGGAGGCGCAAGGCCGTCTCGCAGGCCATCGCGGCGGCCGCTGAGGTGCTCGGCAACACCCCCTCCGTCGCCCGGGCGTCGTACGTCGACCCGCGTCTGATCGACGCCTACGAGCACGGGGAGACCATCGATCCGGCTCGCATCGCCGCCGCCGAGTCGGAGGTCAGGGCGCTCCTCTACCGGTGAAGCCGCCCCGAGCGTTCGCCAGCGCTCGGCTCCATGACGTACCGTTGAGGGTTGCGTCGGATCGAGTCCGGCGCCCGAGAGGAAATACTGCAGTGATGGACGAGTGCATCCACGGTTTCGAGAGAGAGCTGTGCGACATCTGCGCGCCTCGCCGACGCGAGCCCCAGGTCGACGCCGACGGTCAGGTCAAGACCCTCGTGCCCAAGCGGCGTGCCGCCTCCCGGAAGCCCGAGTCGCTCCGCAGCACCCCCGCACTTCCTCGAGACATGGCGGCGTCCGCCGTGGCCGCTCAGGCGGCCCAGACGCCCGTCCCCGTGTTCTCCCAGCAGCGCGTCTACCACTGGACCCACGTCTCCAACCTGCCCGGCATCCTCGAGTCCGGCGAGATCCGTGCCGGCGCCACGCCGGTGCTCGACGTCAGCTCCGAGGCCACCCGTGCGCTCCGCGCCTCGGTGACCGCCGCCTCCGGCGCCCCGCTCGCCGACCACGTCCCGTTCTCGCTCTCGCCCCACGCCACCGCCTGGGACACCGTGCGCTCCGGTGCCGAGGGCTACGAGTGGTCCGACGCCGCCCGCACGGCGAAGGCCACGGACTTCGTCATGCTCGTCGTCCCGATCTCGGCCCTGGGCGACGACTTCGTCGTGACCGAGGGTGACGCTGCGGTCCAGGGCGTGCGCGCCGGTGTGGGCGTCGACGACGCCGCGGGCATGGTGCGCCGGTTCTCGCTCGCCGACCCCGACCTGCTCGAGCCCGAGGTGCTCGTCCCGTCGCGTGTCGCCTTCGACGCCGTCACCCTCGTGGGCGTGCCGAACGACAAGGTCCGCGACGCCGTCAAGAACCTGGTGGCCGACGCCGGCGGGCACGCCCCGCGCATCTCGGTCTACCCGCCCTGGTTCCGACCCTCGCCCGTCGAGCAGGTCTGATCCACGAGGGGCCGCGTCCGCCCAGGAGGCGCGCGCGGCCCCTCCTCGAAATCCGCGACACGCCCGGGTTGCAGCAAATGCAGGCGTGTGGCAAAATCGTCTAGTTCCACACTTCGGGTTGCGCCACGGGCGCCACCACGGATCACTGCCAGGCAGTGCACAGACGTATCGCGTCTGGGCCGCGGGTAGCAGGACGCATCTCACAATCGAATCCCTTGCGACGCCCGCCCTCCGGGGTGCGGCAGGCGGGGCGATGACCACGATGACTGCCCTCCCCGGGTCTTCTCCGCGGCCATCGGCCGGGTTCCGAGATGGATTGACACAAGAACAGCGGTACGCGAGAGACACGTAGTGCCAGATGTTTGCCCAGCAAACAGCGTCAGGCGGCCTTCGAGGTGCGCGACGTCCGAACGAGAGAGAGTCACACATGGCGGGACAGAAGATCCGCATCCGACTTAAGTCGTATGACCACGAGGTCATCGACTCCTCCGCGCGCAAGATCGTCGACACGGTCACCCGCGCGGGCGCTACGGTGGTCGGCCCCGTGCCGCTGCCGACCGAGAAGAACGTGGTCGTCGTGATCCGTTCGCCCCACAAGTACAAGGACTCGCGCGAGCACTTCGAGAAGCGCACGCACAAGCGCCTCATCGACATCGTCGACCCGACGCCGAAGGCCGTCGACTCGCTCATGCGTCTCGACCTCCCCGCCGACGTCAACATCGAGATCAAGCTGTAGGGGGCGACCATGACCATCAGCACCACGAAGAACGTCAAGGGCCTGCTCGGCAAGAAGCTCGGCATGACCCAGGTCTGGGACGAGAACAACAAGCTCATCCCCGTCACCGTCGTCGAGATCGCTCCGAACGTCGTGATCCAGGTCCGCTCGCTCGAGAAGGACGGCTACACGGCCGTCCAGATCGCCGCCGGTCAGATCGACCCCCGCAAGGCCACCAAGCCGGCCGTCGGTCACTTCGACGCCGCCGGTGTCACGCCCCGCCGCCACCTCACCGAGGTCCGCACCGCCGACGCCGCCGAGTACGCACTCGGCCAGGAGCTCACGGTCGACACCTTCGAGGCCGGCCAGAAGGTCGACGTCGTCGGCACCTCCAAGGGCAAGGGCTTCGCCGGTGTCATGAAGCGTCACAACTTCAAGGGCGTCGGCGCCTCGCACGGTGCCCACCGCAACCACCGCAAGCCCGGTTCGATCGGTGCTTCGTCGACCCCCAGCCGTGTCTTCAAGGGCATGCGCATGGCCGGTCGCATGGGTGGCGACCGGGTCACCATCCTGAACCTCACGGTGCACGCCGTCGACGCCGAGAAGGGTCTGCTGCTCGTCAAGGGCGCCGTCCCCGGTGCTCGCGGCCGCATCGTTTTCGTCCGTACCGCCGTGAAGGGGAAGTAGCTCATGGCCACCACTACCGCATCGGCCGCCTCGGTCGACGTCCTCGACGCCACCGGCTCGAAGACCGGCACCGTCGAGCTGCCCGTCGAGCTCTTCGACGTCGTCACCAACGTCCCGCTGATCCACCAGGTCGTCGTCGCCCAGCAGGCCGCCGCCCGTCAGGGAACCCACAAGACCAAGCGTCGTGGCGAGGTCTCCGGCGCCGGTCGCAAGCCGTTCAAGCAGAAGGGAACCGGTCGCGCTCGTCAGGGCTCGATCCGCGCCCCCCAGATGACCGGCGGTGGCATCGTCCACGGGCCGCAGCCGCGTGACTACGCGCAGCGCACGCCCAAGAAGATGATCGCCGCAGCCCTCCTCGGCGCCCTGTCCGACCGTGCACGCGGTGCCCGCGTCCACGTCGTCGAGAGCTTCGTCGCCGACTCGATCAGCACCAAGGTCGCGCTCGACCTCCTCGCGTCCGTCGCGTCGAGCAAGCACGTCCTGATCGTCGTCGACCGCGACGACGAGCTGACCCGCAAGAGCGTTCGCAACGTGACCACGGTCCACGTGATCACGTACGACCAGCTCAACGCCTACGACGTGCTCGTCAGCGACGACATCGTCTTCACGAAGAGCGCCTTCGACGGCTTCGTCGCCTCGAAGACCAAGAAGGAGGCCTCCGCATGAGCGGCTACGGCAAGGACCCTCGCGACGTCATCATCTCGCCCGTCGTCTCCGAGAAGAGCTACTCCCTGATCGATCAGGGCAAGTACACCTTCATCGTCGACCCGCGGTCGAACAAGACCGAGATCAAGCTCGCCATCGAGAAGATCTTCGACGTCAAGGTCGACAGCATCAACACGCTCAACCGGACGGGCAAGACCCGTCGCACCCGTTTCGGCACCGGCAAGCGTAAAGACACCAAGCGCGCCATCGTGACGCTCAAGTCCGGTTCCATCGACATCTTCACGGCTGTCGGCTAGGGAGCAGAGGGATAAAACATGGCTATTCGTAACTACAAGCCCACGACGCCGGGTCGCCGCGGTTCGTCGGTCGCCGACTTCGCGGAGATCACGCGTTCGACGCCCGAGAAGTCGCTGCTCCGTCCGCTGACCAAGTCGGGTGGGCGCAACAACGCCGGTCGCATCACGACCCGTCACATCGGTGGTGGCCACAAGCGCCAGTACCGCGTGATCGACTTCCGTCGTCACGACAAGGACGGCGTCAACGCCAAGGTCGCTCACATCGAGTACGACCCCAACCGCACGGCGCGCATCGCGCTCCTGCACTTCATGGACGGCTCGAAGCGCTACATCATCGCTCCGAACAAGCTGTCGCAGGGTGACATCGTCGAGTCGGGTGCCGGGGCCGACATCAAGCCCGGCAACAACCTGCCGCTGAAGAACATCCCCGTCGGTACCGTCATCCACGCCATCGAGCTCAAGCCCGGTGGAGGCGCGAAGATGGCCCGTTCCGCCGGTGCGTCGGTCCGTCTGGTCGCCAAGGACGGCCCCTACGCGCAGCTCCGTCTGCCGTCGGGCGAGGTCCGCAACGTCGACGCCCGCTGCCGCGCCACGATCGGCGAGGTCGGCAACGCCGAGCAGTCGAACATCAACTGGGGCAAGGCCGGCCGCATGCGCTGGAAGGGCGTCCGCCCGACCGTCCGTGGTGTCGCCATGAACCCGGTCGACCACCCGCACGGTGGTGGTGAGGGCAAGACCTCCGGTGGTCGCCACCCGGTCAGCCCGTGGGGCCAGAAAGAAGGCCGCACGCGCCACCCCAACAAGGAGAGCGACAAGCTCATCGTCCGTCGTCGTAACGCTGGCAAGAAGCGTAAGTAGGAGTTGTAGAAGATGCCACGCAGTCTTAAGAAGGGCCCCTTCGTTGACGACCACCTGCTCCGCAAGGTCGTCACGCAGAACGAGGCCAGCACCAAGAACGTCATCAAGACCTGGTCGCGCCGATCGATGATCATCCCGAACATGCTGGGACACACCATCGCCGTGCACGACGGACGCAAGCACATCCCCGTGTTCGTGACCGAGAGCATGATCGGCCACAAGCTCGGTGAGTTCGCGCCCACCCGCACCTTCCGTGGTCACGTGAAGGACGACAAGAAGGGTCGTCGCCGCTAACGCGGCGACGTAAGGAGGAGAGAAATGGTGGAGTCGATCGCACGCGTGCGTCACATCCGCGTCACCCCCATGAAGGCCCGTCGCGTCGTCAACCTGATCCGCGGCAAGCAGGCCCTCGAGGCCCTGGCCATCCTGAAGTTCGCGCCCCAGGGTGCGAGCGAGCCCGTCTACAAGCTCGTCGCGTCGGCCATGGCCAACGCCCGTGTCAAGGCGGACAAAGACAACAGCTACCTCGACGAGCAGGACCTCTACGTGAGCCGTGCATTCGTCGATCAGGGTGCAACCCTCAAGCGGTTCCAGCCGCGAGCCCAGGGGCGCGCCTTCCAGATCCTGAAGCGCACCAGCCACATCACGATCGTCCTCGCGACGCCTGATGAGGTCGAGGCTGCCGACGCTACGAAGAAGGCGAGCAAGTAATGGGCCAGAAAGTAAACCCGTACGGCTTCCGTCTGGGCATCACCACCGACCACGTGTCGCGGTGGTTCACCGACAGCACCAAGCCGGGCCAGCGTTACAGCGACTACGTCGCCGAAGACGTGAAGATCCGCACCCTGCTCAAGACCTCGCTCGACCGCGCCGGCGTGGCCAAGATCGAGATCGAGCGCACCCGTGACCGCGTCCGCGTCGACATCCACACCGCCCGTCCGGGCATCGTGATCGGTCGTCGTGGCGCCGAGGCCGAGCGCATCCGCGGCGACCTCGAGAAGCTCACGAGCAAGCAGATCCAGCTCAACATCCTCGAGGTCAAGAACCCCGAGGCCGAGGCTCAGCTCGTCGCACAGGGCATCGCCGAGCAGCTCGCTGCTCGTGTCGCGTTCCGTCGTGCGATGCGCAAGGGCCTCCAGGGCGCGCAGCGCGCCGGTGCCAAGGGTGTCCGCATCCAGGTGTCCGGTCGTCTCGGCGGCGCCGAGATGAGCCGCTCGGAGTTCTACCGCGAGGGCCGCGTGCCCCTGCACACGCTCCGCGCGAACATCGACTACGGCTTCTACGAGGCCAAGACCACCTTCGGTCGCATCGGTGTCAAGGTCTGGATCTACAAGGGCGACATCACCAACAAGGAGCTCGCACGCGAGCAGGCGAACCAGAAGTCGTCTCGCCCCGAGCGCCGTAACGACCGTGACGGTGCCCGTCGCGGCGGGGGCGACCGCGCTCCCCGCGAGCAGAAGGCACCCGCCACCACAGGAGCTGAGGCGTAACCATGCTTATCCCCCGTCGTGTCAAGCACCGCAAGCAGCACCACCCCGGTCGCAGTGGCCAGGCCACTGGTGGCACCAAGGTCAGCTTCGGTGAGTACGGCATCCAGGCACTCACGCCCGCTTACGTGACCAACCGTCAGATCGAGTCCGCTCGTATCGCCATGACGCGTCACATCAAGCGCGGCGGCAAGGTCTGGATCAACATCTACCCCGACCGTCCCCTCACGAAGAAGCCCGCCGAGACCCGCATGGGTTCCGGTAAGGGTTCGCCCGAGTGGTGGGTCGCCAACGTCAAGCCCGGTCGCGTGCTCTTCGAGCTCAGCGGCGTGTCTGACGAAATCGCGCGCGAGGCACTCACTCGTGCGATCCACAAGCTGCCCCTCAAGGCACGCATCATCAAGCGCGAGGAGGGCGACGCATAATGGCGATCGGATCCAAAGAGCTCCGTCCGACCGAGCTCGACACTTTCGAAGACGAGCGTCTGGTCGACGAGCTGAAGAAGGCCAAAGAAGAGCTGTTCAACCTGCGCTTCCAGTCGGCCACGGGCCAGCTCGAGAGCCACGGCCGCCTGCGTGCCGTGAAGCGCGACATCGCTCGCATCTACACGGTCCTGCGTGAGCGCGAGCTCGGCATCCGTGCCACCCCCGTCGCCGTCGAGGCCGCTCCCAAGGCGACCAAGAAGTCGACCAAGAAGGCCGCCGCCGACGAGGCGCCCGCCGCCGACACCGTCGAGACCGCCGAGGAGAAGTAATGGCTACCGAGAACAAGACCGAGGTCGACTCGGCAGCCGTCGAGACCCGCGGCTACCGCAAGACCCGTCGCGGCTACGTGACCAGCGACAAGATGGACAAGACCATCACCGTCGAGGTCGAGGACCGCGTCAAGCACCCCCTGTACGGCAAGGTCATCCGCCGCACGTCCAAGGTCAAGGCGCACGACGAGGCCAACGCGGCCGGTGTCGGCGACCTCGTCGTGATCAGCGAGACCCGTCCGCTCAGCGCCTCCAAGCGCTGGCGCCTGGTCGAGATCCTCGAGAAGGCGAAGTAGGCCTCGCGGCCTGCTTGCGTAGAAGGAGACACAAGTGATTCAGCAGGAATCCCGCCTCAAGATCGCCGACAACACCGGTGCGAAAGAGATCCTCACCATCCGCGTCCTCGGAGGCTCCGGCCGTCGTTACGCGGGTCTCGGTGACGTCATCGTCGCAACGGTGAAGGACGCCATCCCCGGCGGAAACGTCAAGAAGGGTGACGTCGTCAAAGCCGTCATCGTTCGCACCAAGAAAGAGGTCCGTCGTCCGGACGGCTCTTACATCAAGTTCGACGAGAACGCCGCAGTGATCCTGAAGGCCGATGGGGACCCCCGCGGTACCCGTATCTTCGGGCCGGTCGGTCGCGAACTTCGCGACAAGAAGTTCATGAAGATCATCTCGCTGGCGCCGGAGGTTATCTAAGTCATGGCAAACATCAAGAAGGGTGACCTGGTTCAGGTCATCACCGGCGCGACGCAGACGCGTGGCGGCGACCGTGGCAAGCAGGGCAAGGTCCTCGAGGTCCTCGTCGAGCGCAACCGCGTGGTCGTCGAGGGCGTCAACCTCGTCACCAAGCACGTTCGCGTCGGCCAGACGCAGCGCGGCACGAAGACCGGTGGCATCGAGACGCACGAGGCACCCATCCACGTGTCGAACGTCGCCATCGTCGACCCCAAGACCAAGAAGCCGACGCGAGTGGGCTTCCGTGAAGAGACGGTCACCAAGGGCGGCGTCACCAAGACCGTCCGTGTCCGTTACGCCAAGGCGTCGGGAGAGAACCTCTGATGACTGACACCACCACCCCGACTGCGCTGCCGCGCCTCAAGGCGAAGTACCGCGCGGAGATCCTTCCGCAGCTGAAGAGCGACTTCGGTTTCACGAACGTCCACCAGGTCCCCGGCCTGGTCAAGATCGTCGTGAACACCGGTGTCGGCGAGGCCGCCCGTGACAGCAAGATCATCGACGGTGCCATCAAGGACCTCACCGCCATCACGGGTCAGAAGCCGCAGGTCACGAAGGCTCGCAAGTCGATCGCCCAGTTCAAGCTCCGCGAGGGTCAGCCCATCGGCGCCCACGTGACGCTTCGCGGCGACCGTGCATGGGAGTTCCTCGACCGGCTGCTGTCGCTCGCTCTTCCCCGCATCCGCGACTTCCGTGGTCTCAGCGACCGCCAGTTCGACGGAAACGGCAACTACACGTTCGGTCTCACGGAGCAGAGCATGTTCCACGAGATCGATCAGGACCGCATCGACCGCGTGCGTGGATTCGACATCACCGTCGTCACCACCGCCAAGAACGACGACGAGGGGCGCGCGCTGCTGAAGGCGCTCGGCTTCCCGTTCCGTTCGGCCGACTCGGCCAAGTAAGATCGTCCGGTCGGCAACTCGCACGTCGAGTTGCCGACCGTTCCCCTGAGGTCGCAGAGATTCGCTCTGCGACCACCCGATCGTCCAGGTCGGCACCCGGTGTACCGGATGTCGAAACCGGATGAGAAAGAGATCAATCGCATGACGATGACAGATCCGGTCGCAGACCTGCTGACCAGACTGCGCAACGCGAACTCGGCCTTCCACGAGACCGTGTCGCTTCCGAGCAGCAAGCTCAAGTCCCACATCGCCGAGATCCTCAAGCGCGAGGGTTTCATCGAGTCGTGGAAGGTCGAAGACGCCCGCGTCGGACAGACCCTCACCATCGACCTCAAGTACGGCCCCGCCCGTGAGCGCTCCATCAAGGGCATCAAGCGCGTGTCGAAGCCCGGTCTCCGGGTCTACGCGAAGTCGACCGAGATCCCTCAGGTGCTCGGTGGACTCGGTGTAGCCATCCTGTCGACTTCCTCCGGTCTGCTGACCGACCGTGAGGCCCAGAAGAAGGGCGTGGGCGGAGAAGTCATCGCCTACGTGTGGTAACTCGTCATGTCTCGAATCGGAAGACTCCCCATCTCGATCCCTGCCGGGGTCGACGTGAAGATCGACGGCCAGGCCGTCACCGTCAAGGGCCCCAAGGGTGAGCTGTCGCTCATCGTGAAGAGCCCCATCGAAGCCAAGCTCGAAGAGGGCACGGTCGTCGTGACCCGCCCCGACGACGAGCGCGAGTCGCGTTCGCTGCACGGCCTCACGCGTACCCTCATCGCCAACCAGATCATCGGTGTGACGCAGGGCTACACGAAGGGCCTCGAGGTCGTCGGAACCGGCTACCGCGTCCAGGCCAAGGGCTCGAACGTCGAGTTCGCCCTCGGTTACTCGCACCCCATCACCGTCGAGCCGCCTGCGGGCATCAGCTTCACGGTCGAAGGCAACAACAAGCTCACGGTCGTCGGAATCGACAAGCAGGCCGTCGGCGAAGTCGCCGCCAACATCCGCAAGCTGCGCAAGCCCGAGCCCTACAAGGGCAAGGGTGTGCGCTACGCCGGCGAGGTCGTCCGCCGCAAGGCCGGAAAGTCAGGTAAGTAATCATGGGTCTCGGTACACGAGGAAAGAGCAAGTCGGCCGCCACCAAGCGCCGTCACACCCGCCTGCGCAAGAAGGTCGTGGGCACCGAAGAGCGCCCCCGTCTCGTCGTCACCCGTTCGGCCCGGCACGTGTTCGTGCAGGTCGTCGACGACAGCAAGGGCTTCACCGTCGCCAGCGCATCGACCCTCGAGGCCGACCTGCGGTCGTTCGACGGTGACAAGACCGCTAAGTCCCGCAAGGTCGGCGAGCTCGTCGCCGAGCGCGCCAAGGCAGCGGGCATCGAGGCCGTCGTGTTCGATCGCGGCGGCAACAAGTACGCCGGACGCGTCGCGGCCATCGCCGAAGGCGCCCGAGAGGCTGGTTTGAACCTGTGAGCGACGCTACGAACACCACACCCCCCGCCGAGCCCGAGGCGACTGCGACGACCGAGGCGACCAAGGCTCCGGCCGAGGCCGTCGTCGAGCGTCCCGTCGAGACGGCTGCCGGCTCTGAGTCCAACAACCGCGAGGGTGGTCGTACCGACCGCCGTGGCGGTCAGGGACGCGGAGATCGCAACGCCGGTGGCCGCGGCCGCGGTGACCGCGACGACAAGAGCCAGTTCCTGGAGCGCGTCGTCACGATCAACCGCGTGTCCAAGGTCGTCAAGGGAGGTCGTCGATTCAGCTTCACCGCCCTCGTCGTGGTCGGAGACGGCAACGGACTCGTCGGCGTCGGCTACGGCAAGGCCCGCGAGGTCCCCACGGCCATCAGCAAGGGCGTCGAAGAGGCGAAGAAGAACTTCTTCCGCGTC
This sequence comes from Frigoribacterium sp. AC759, assembly GCF_979256015.1. Taxonomy (NCBI): domain Bacteria; kingdom Bacillati; phylum Actinomycetota; class Actinomycetes; order Micrococcales; family Microbacteriaceae; genus Frigoribacterium; species Frigoribacterium sp. AC759. The sequence continues at coordinate 31,563 of NZ_CEEDMT010000008.1, forward strand.
CCCCGCATCGGCAACACGATCCCGCACCCCGTGCAGGGTGAGGCCGCTGCCGGCGTCGTCATGCTGCGTCCGGCTTCTGCCGGTACCGGTGTCATCGCCGGTGGTCCCGTCCGCGCCGTGCTCGAGTGCGCCGGTGTCCACGACGTGCTGAGCAAGTCGCTCGGTTCGTCCAACACGATCAACATCGTTCACGCGACCGTCGAGGCGCTCAAGCAGCTCGAAGAGCCGCGTGCCGTCGCCGCCCGTCGTGGGCTCGACATCGACGCCGTCATGCCGGCCTTCATGGTCCGTGCAGAGCAGGCGGCGCGTGACGCAGCAACCGCGAAGGCAGGTGCATGATGGCCGCCAACCTCAAGGTGACCCAGATCAAGTCCGTAATCAGCGAGAAGCAGAACCAGCGTGACACGCTGCGGAGCTTGGGCCTCAAGCGCATCGGCCAGTCGGTCGTGCGCGAAGACAACAAGCAGAACCGCGGCTACGTCAACACGGTCGCCCACCTCGTGAAGGTCGAGGAGATTGACTAATGGCTGACGAGAAGAAGGAGACGGCTGAGAAGGCCGCTCCGAAGAAGGCCGCCGCCACCAAGGCGACGACCACGAAGGCTGCCCCCAAGGCAGCCGCCAAGAAGCCGGCTGCCGACAAGGCCGCCGCTTCGACGGGTTCGACCACCAAGGCCGCTCCCGCCGCGAAGTCGTCCGACGACGTCGCCCGTCCCCAGGTGCTCAAGGTGCACCACCTTCGTCCGGCTCCCGGTGCCAAGAAGGCGAAGACCCGCGTGGGACGCGGTGAAGGTTCGAAGGGTAAGACCGCTGGGCGTGGAACCAAGGGCCAGAAGGCCCGGTACCAGGTCAAGGTCGGCTTCGAGGGTGGGCAGATGCCGCTCCACATGCGTACTCCGAAGCTGCGCGGGTTCAAGAACCCGTTCCGCGTCGAGTACCAGGTCGTGAACCTCGAGAAGCTCGGCGAGCTCTACCCCCAGGGTGGCGACGTCACCGTGAGCGACCTCGTCGCCAAGGGTGCAGTCCGCAAGAACGAGAAGGTCAAGGTCCTCGGACAGGGCGACCTCAGCGTCAAGCTGACCGTCGCGGTCGACAAGGTCTCCGGCTCCGCCGAAGACAAGATCGTCGCCGCCGGCGGGTCCGTCACCAAGTAATCACCTGAGGGGGTGGCCCGAGAGGGCCACCCCCATCAGTCGTCTATCCTCGTACCGGGAGGCACCACGTGTTCAGAGCTGTCGCGCGAATCATGCGCACCCCCGACCTGCGTCGCAAGATCGGGTTCACGCTCGGCATCATCGCGCTCTTCCGGTTGGGTTCGTTCATCCCCGCACCGTTCGTCGACTACCAGAACGTGCAGCTCTGTCTCGCCGGCAACACCGGCACTTCGGGTCTCTACGAGCTCGTCAACCTCTTCAGCGGTGGCGCGCTCCTCCAGCTCTCGGTCTTCGCGCTCGGCATCATGCCGTACATCACGTCGTCGATCATCGTGCAGCTGCTCCGGGTCGTCATCCCGCACTTCGACACCCTCTACAAAGAGGGCCAGTCGGGCCAGGCGAAGCTGACCCAGTACACCCGTTACCTCACGATCGCCCTCGGCATCCTGCAGTCGACGACCCTGATCACCGTGGCCCGTTCCGGCGCCCTGTTCAGCGGATCCGGCGCAGCCGAATGCAGCCAGCTCATCACGAACGACGCCTGGTACGCCGTCATGCTCATGGTGATCACCATGACCGCCGGTACCGGCCTCATCATGTGGATGGGCGAGCTCATCACCGAACGCGGCATCGGCAACGGCATGTCGCTCCTCATCTTCACGTCGATCGCCGCCCGGTTCCCCACGGCTCTCTGGAGCATCGCCCAGGCCCGCGGCTTCGAGATCTTCCTCATGGTCATCGCGGTCGGCCTCGTCATCATGGCCGCCGTCGTCTTCGTCGAACAGTCCCAGCGTCGCATCCCGGTCCAGTACGCGAAGCGGATGGTCGGCAGACGGACGTACGGCGGCAACAACACCTACATCCCGATCAAGGTGAACATGGCCGGTGTCGTGCCCGTCATCTTCGCCTCGTCGCTCCTCTACCTGCCCGCCCTCGTCGCGCAGTTCAACCAGCCCGCCGACGGCACGGCTCCGCCCGCATGGGTCAGCTGGGTCCAGGCCAACCTGACGTCCGGCGACAATCCCCTCTACATGCTCGTGTACTTCGCGCTCATCGTCGGGTTCACGTACTTCTACGTCGCGATCACCTTCAACCCCGAAGAGGTCGCCGACAACATGAAGAAGTACGGCGGGTTCATCCCGGGCATCCGCGCCGGTCGCCCCACCGCCGAGTACCTCGACTACGTGCTGACGCGGGTCACGCTCCCCGGTGCCCTCTACCTCGGCATCATCGCCCTCATCCCGCTGATCGCGCTGGCGACCGTGGGCGCGAACCAGAACTTCCCCTTCGGAGGCGCGAGCATCCTGATCATCGTGGGTGTCGGTCTCGAGACGGTGAAGCAGATCGACTCGCAACTCCAGCAGCGTCACTACGAAGGGCTCCTCCGATGAGCACCGGTGTCGACGGACACATCAGCCCGCGCCTCCTCATCGTGGGTCCCCCCGGGGCCGGCAAGGGCACTCAGGCGTCGGCCATCGCCGAGGCGTACGGCATCCCCGCCGTGTCGACGGGTGACATCTTCCGTGCCAACGTCAAGAACGAGACCGAGCTGGGCCTCAAGGTCAAGGCCATCCTGGCGGCCGGTGACTACGTCCCCGACAGCCTGACGAACGAGCTCATCTCGGATCGACTCGAGCAGAGCGACGCTGCAGAGGGGTTCCTGCTCGACGGCTACCCGCGCACGATGGCTCAGGTCGACTTCCTCGACGCCCACCTCGCCGAGCGGGGCGAGTCGCTCACCGGCGTCGTGCAGCTCGTCGCCGATCGCGACGAGATCGTCGAGCGTCTCCGCAAGCGCGCACTCGAGCAGGGTCGTGAAGACGACACCGAAGAGGCGATCCGTCACCGTCAAGACGTGTACCTGCGTGAGACGGCGCCGCTGGTCGAGACGTACCGCGAACGCGGTCTGCTCGTCGAGGTCGACGGTCTGGGCAGCATCGCCGAGGTGGCGGCACGCATCGACTCGGCGCTGACCGAGCGCGGCTTCCGCTCCACCGCCGCGGCCTCCTGACCCGCGTGGGTCTGCGGAGACCCGGCATCTACAAGAGCCGGGACGAGATGCGCTCCATGGTCCGTCCCGGTCTCCTGACGGCCGAATCGCTCGACGCGGTAGCCGCGGCCATCCGACCGGGTGTCACGACCCGAGAGCTTGACGCCATAGCCGAGGCCGTCATCCGAGACGGGGGAGGCGTGCCCAACTTCATGCTGGTGCCCGGATACCGCCACACCATCTGCGCGTCGGTCAACGACGAGGTCGTCCACGGCATGCCGGGTGATCGTGTGCTCCGCGCGGGTGACATGGTCTCCATCGACAGCGGCGCCGAGGTCGACGGCTGGAACGGCGACAGTGCCCGCACCTTCGTCATCGACGATCCCTCGCGTCCCGACGTCGTCGCCTCGCGCCGACGGCTCAACGACGTCACCGAGCAGGCTCTGTGGCACGGCATCGCGGCACTCGCGACGGCGCGCAGGCTGGACGAGGTCGGTGGCGCCATCGAAGACCACGTCGAGAGCCAGGGCCGGTTCGGCATCATCGAGGACTACACGGGTCATGGCATCGGCCGCTCCATGCACGAAGACCCGCCCGTCTTCAACTACCGGGTCTCGGGGCGCAGCCCCTCGGTCAAGCCCGGCCTCGTCGTGGCCATCGAGCCCATGATCACCTCCGGCACGATCGACACCGTCACGGGTGCCGACGAGTGGACGGTCTCGACCGTCGATGCGTCCGACGCGGCGCACTGGGAGCACTCGATCGCCGTCCACGATGACGGCATCTGGGTGCTGACCGCCGCCGACGGCGGCGCAGCCGGTCTCGCCCCGCTGGGCATCAGGCCGGTCCCGATCGCCTGAGGCGACTCGAGCGCGGCGTCCGACGTGGTGGAGCCAGCACTCCGTCCGGTGGGATCAGCCGTTGCCGACGCTGCAGGTCTCTTCCGCTGCGGTCTGCCCGGAGATGGTCGAGGGCAGCGTCGAGACGGGCGCCTCGGTGGCAGGTGCCGTGGGCGCGGCCTCCGCGTCGGCCGCAGGAGTCGACGGGCTGGCGGGCGCGGAAGGCGCCGCGCTGGGATCCTGAGCGACGGATGCGCGACCGTTGCTCTCGTCGCCGACCGTGAACTTGGTGTCGGCCGCCAGCGCCGCGTTCAACGTCGCCGCATCGGCTTCGGACGCCACGACCCGGTTCGAGTCGTAGGGGTCGTCGACGACGGGGTACTGGACGAAGACGATCTCGGCCGGCGAGAGATCCCGTGCGGCGTAGGCCAGCTGCACGAGCGTGTCGGGGGAGTTCAGCGTCGACGAGAGCTCCATGTTGCTGAGCGCCGCGGAGGCGAGCTTGTAGAGCGTCGCCGGGTTGGACAGCGTGCCGACGGAGAGGATCTGCCGCATCATGGCCGACAGGAAGACCTGCTGGGAGCTGATCCGCGCGAGGTCGCTCCCGTCGCCGACGCCGTGACGGGTGCGCAGGAACGCCAGAGCGTCGACGCCCTGCAGGGAGTGCGTCCCGGGGGAGAGGTCCAGGCCGCTGTCCGTGTCCGTGATCTGCTGGGCGACGCAGACGTCGACCCCGCCCAGGGCGTTGGACATCTCGATGACGCCGTCGAAGGTGATCGCCGAGGCGTAGGGGATCGCGAGCCCGGTGATGGACTCGACCGTGGACACCGTGCAGGAGAGCCCACCGCGATCGAGGGTGGTGTTGAACTGGACGCGGCTCTCGGCCGGGTAGTACGTGCCGTCGGGTCCCGTGCAGTCGGGGACGGAGACGATCATGTCGCGGGGGAAGCTCACGGCGCTCATCTGGGAGTGGTCCTCCGAGAGGTGCACGAGGATCGTCACGTCGTTGCGAGCGCCGTCAGTCGTGCCGGCGTCGATCTGACTGTCGGCCGCTCGGACGTCCGTGCCGACGAGGAGGATGTTCGCCCCGCCGGTGATCTCGGAGATCCGGACGTCCTGGACGGTGTCCTCGTTGCCCAGCACGACCGTCGAGACCTCGGAGGTGGCCGAGCGGACGGCGATGGCCGCCACCGATGCGCCGCTGACCAGCACGACGGCGAGCCCACCCGCCACGAGGGCGAGCAGAGGGCGGACCGGACCTCGACGTCGCAGCCGCCCGTGACGGGCGATGCCGCGGGGGCTCGTCGGAGTGGTTCGTCCGGGCATTCGGGCTCCCTGTCTCGGCATGTCTCGACGATCCGGCGTGTCGCATCGACAACGCAGGTTGCTGAACTATAGCGGCATCACATAAGATCGACCCTTGGTGTCTTGTGTCGGCTTCATCTGACAGAGCGCACCGCATCCCCGCACGACCAACACCCCCGAACCTGAGCGACAGTGAGGCTATGGCCAAAAAAGACGGTGTCATCGAAATCGAAGGCGCAGTGATCGAGGCTCTTCCCAACGCGATGTTCCGCGTTGAGTTGACGAACGGCCACCGAGTTCTCGCCCACATCTCCGGCAAGATGCGTCAGCACTACATCCGCATCCTCCCCGAAGACCGCGTGATCGTCGAACTCTCGCCCTACGACTTGACCCGCGGCCGGATCGTCTACCGCTACAAGTAGGGCGTGCTGGAAAGGAACGGCCCCGCGCACCCGCGGGGCACGAAGCCAGCGAGATCAAGGAATCAGCAATGAAGGTCAACCCCAGCGTCAAGCCCATCTGCGAGCACTGCAAGGTGATCCGCCGCAAGGGCAACGTCATGGTCATCTGCAAGAGCAACCCGCGCCACAAGCAGCGTCAGGGCTAGCTCTCAGGCCGCGTCCGCGCGGTCTGAAGATGCCGGGCCGGTGAGCCGGCCCACAGCAACATCGACAAAGCAGCACCAGAACCACGAACGCTCCGGCGGTCGCGGGGACACCCCGGGGCGGAGGCCCGGGCACCGGTGCTGTGACAGACCTCCACCACTCTCTGAGGAGAAGCCACCATGGCACGTCTAGCAGGCGTTGACATCCCGCGCGACAAGCGCGTGGAGGTCGCACTGACCTACATCTACGGAGTCGGCCGCACCCGTGCGCTCCAGACTCTCGCTGACACCGAGATCGACGGCAACATCCGCGTCAAGGACCTGACGGACGACCAGCTCGTCCTTCTCCGCGACCACATCGAGGGCAACTTCAAGGTAGAGGGTGACCTCCGTCGCGAGGTCGCCGCCGACATCCGCCGCAAGGTCGAGATCGGCAGCTACGAAGGCATCCGCCACCGCCGCGGTCTGCCTGTCCGTGGACAGCGCACCAAGACGAACGCTCGTACCCGCAAGGGCCCGAAGCGCACCGTCGCCGGCAAGAAGAAGGCTCGATAGGCCCCGGCTCCCGCCGTACTCGCCCTTAGGTTGTAGGAGAAAAAATTGGCAGCACCGAAGTCGGCCGCGCGTAAGCCCCGCCGCAAAGAGAAGAAGAACGTCGCTGTGGGTCAGGCCCACATCAAGAGCACGTTCAACAACACCATCGTTTCGATCACCGACCCCTCGGGTGCCGTGCTGAGCTGGGCTTCGTCCGGCGCCGTCGGCTTCAAGGGTTCGCGCAAGTCGACGCCCTTCGCCGCGCAGCTCGCGGCCGAGTCGGCTGCACGACAGGCGCAGGAGCACGGCGTCAAGAAGGTCGACGTGTTCGTCAAGGGTCCGGGTTCCGGTCGCGAGACGGCGATCCGCTCGCTCCAGGCCGCAGGCCTCGAGGTGGGTTCGATCAACGACGTCACCCCGCAGGCGCACAACGGCTGCCGCCCGCCGAAGCGTCGTCGCGTCTAACTGAGTTACCGCCCGTCGCGCCTCCCTCACCCGGTATCAGGGTCGAGGAGGCGCGGCGGGCTACACCGCGTTCGCACCGCCTCCTGCACCACCGGCAGGGGCATCACAACTCAACAGACCCGACCGGCCCGCCACCTGTCGTACCGCCAAGAGTCATATAGCGGACTCTTCGCCGAAAGGAATCCACAGTGCTCATTGCACAGCGCCCCACCCTCACCGAGGAGAACATCTCGGAGTTCCGTTCACGCTTCGTGATCGAACCCCTCGAGCCCGGTTTCGGCTACACCCTCGGCAACTCGCTGCGCCGCACTCTTCTGTCGTCGATCCCCGGAGCCGCTGTCACCAGCATCCGCATCGACGGTGTGCTGCACGAGTTCACCACCGTCCCCGGTGTGAAAGAAGACGTCACCGAGGTCATCCTCAACATCAAGCAGCTCGTCGTCTCGAGCGAGCACGACGAGCCCATCACGGCGTACCTGCGCAAGCAGGGTGCCGGTCAGGTCACGGCCGCCGACATCTCGGCTCCCGCCGGTGTCGAGATCCACAACCCCGAGCTGGTCATCGCGACCCTGAACGACAAGGCCAAGTTCGAACTCGAGCTGACCATCGAGCGTGGCCGCGGCTACGTCTCCGCCGTCCAGAACCGCAGCGAGTTCAGCGAAGCGGGTCAGATCCCCATCGACTCGATCTACTCGCCCGTCCTCAAGGTGACCTACCGCGTCGAGGCGACTCGTGCCGGTGAGCGCACCGACTTCGACCGCCTGGTCGTCGACGTCGAGACGAAGCCGGCGATCTCGCCGCGCGACGCCATCGCGTCGGCCGGTCGCACGCTGACCGAGCTCTTCGGCCTGGCCCGCGAGCTCAACACCGCTGCCGAGGGCATCGAGATCGGCCCCGCGCCGGTCGACGCCGTCCTCTCGAGCGAGCTGCAGACTCCGATCGAAGACCTCGATCTCTCGGTCCGCAGCTACAACTGCCTGAAGCGCGAGGGCATCAACACGGTGTCCGAGCTCGTCGCCCTCTCGGAGACGCAGCTCATGAACATCCGCAACTTCGGTCAGAAGTCGGTCGACGAGGTGAAGGACAAGCTCGTGGAGCTCGGCCTCTCGCTCAAGGACACGGTCCCCGGGTTCGACGGAGCCCACTTCTACAGCGGCTACGACGAGGAAGAGACCAACTAGGTCTCGTCTCCCGACGCCCTGATCATCTTCGACAGCTAGGAAACAACGATCATGCCCAAGCCCACCAAGGGTCCCCGCCTCGGAGGCGGCCCGGCTCACGAGCGTCTGATGCTCGCGAACCTCGCCGCGTCGCTCTTCGAGCACAAGAGCATCAAGACGACCGAGACGAAGGCCAAGCGCCTCCGCCCCGTCGCCGAGCGCCTCGTCACCTTCGCGAAGCGGGGCGACCTCGCGTCGCGTCGTCGTGCGATGCAGACGCTGCGCAACAACAAGGACGCCGCGCACATGCTCTTCACCGAGATCGCGCCGCTCGTCGAGAACCGTGAGGGCGGCTACACCCGCATCACGAAGCTCGGCTTCCGCAAGGGCGACAACGCCTCGATGGTGTCGATCGAGCTCGTGCTCGAGCCCGTCACCCCCAAGGTGAAGTCGTCGAGCAGCACGTCGGCCCCCGCGGCCGCCGCGCCCGCCGAAGAGGCCCCGGTCGAGGAGACCGAGACCGTCGAGGAGTCGGCACCCGTCGAGACCGAGACCGAGACGGCTGCCGCCGACGAGGTCGAGACCGACGCCGCCGAGAAGTCGGACGACGCCGCGAAGTCGGACGACACGAAGTAGTCCCGTTCCGCTTCGAAGGGCCCCGCAGCATCCGTGCTGCGGGGCCCTTCGGCGTCTCCGGTCCACCGCATGGGGGGCTGCGGTGTACCCCTCTCGGGGGGTGTTCATCTCGGCGACATGTGACAGAAACCTGTGAAGGAGCCAAGAAACGTAGGGTCGATTCATCCCTGCCTCTCCGACGAAGGATCACATGTCCGTTCGCCCCCGCCCTCTGACCCGGAAGCACATCGCCGTCGCGACCGGGTTCGCTCTCCTCGTCACACCCCTCGTCCCCTTCACCGCGGCGACCGCTGCGCCCGCGACGTCGACCGCCACCGCCGTGGCCGGCGGCCTGGTCATCGACGAGGCCTACCTGAAGGGCGGCAGCGCCAACGCACCCTTCACGAACAAGTTCGTGGAGCTCTACAACCCCACGACCAGCGCGGTGTCGCTGGCGGGCTGGTCACTGCAGTACCGTGCGGCCACGGCCAGCGCGGTCTCGGGTGTCGGCGCCCTCGCCGGCACCGTCCCCGCAGGCGGCAGCTTCCTCGTCCAGCTCGGCAGCAACGGCACCACGGGTGAGGCCCTGCCGGCGCCCGACGCCACGCTGGGTCTGAACCCGAGCGGCTCGACAGGCACCATCGTGCTGTCGGACCAGGCGACGGCCGTGACCCTGCCGACCGGCGCCTCCTCGGTGGGTGTCGACGGAGTCGTCGACCTGCTCGGCTACGGCACCTCGAACACCTACGAGACCACGGTCGCGGCGACCTCCGGCGGCAACGCCGTGCCCAACTCGCTGACGCGCACCGACCACGTCGACACCGACGTGAACGCCGCCGACTTCAGCGTCACCGCCGATGTCACGCCTCAGAACTCCGCCGGCGGCGGCGACGTGCCGACCGACCCCGACGAGCCCGAGCTGCCGACCGAGCCGACCCCCGCGGTCGACGTCACGATCGCCGAGCTGCAGGGGACGACCGACACGAGTCCGTTCGCCGGGCAGCGCGTGACCACCCGCGGCGTCGTGACCGCGGCGTACCCGACCGGCGGTCTGAACGGCTACGTCATCCAGACTCCGGGCACCGGAGGCGCGATCGAGTCCGCGACGCACGTCGCGTCGGACGCGGTCTTCGTCTACTCCTCGGCCACCGCCTCCTCGGTGTCCATCGGCGACTACGTCGAGACCACCGGCACGGCGAGCGAGTACTTCGGTCTGACCCAGCTGACCGTCACCACCGCCGCAGACCTCGCCGTGCTCGATGCGGCGTCCGTGACGGCGCCGGTGCCCGCGACGGTCGGGTTCCCCGAGACCGACGCCGAGCGCGAGGCGCTCGAGAGCATGCTCATCGCGCCGCAGGGCGACTTCACCGTCAGCGACGTCTACACGACGAACCAGTACGGGGAGGTCGCGCTGGCCTCCGGCACGAAGCCCCTCATCCAGCCGACCGAGGTGGCTCGCCCGGGCAGCGCCGAGTACACGGCGACGGTCGCCGACAACGCCGCCCGGAAGCTCGTGCTCGACGACGGCTCGTCGGTGAACTTCTTCACGGCCTCGAACCAGGGGATCCCCGTGCCGTACCTCTCGACCGAGGCCCCCGTCACCGTGGGCGCGGCCGTGACCTTCGACGAGCCCCTCGTGCTCGACTTCCGCAACTCCACCTGGAAGCTGCAGCCCACCGAGCGGATCACCGGCGACACCGCGACGGCCGACCTGCCCGTCTCGTTCGAGGACATCCGTGAGGCGGCGCCCCGCGACGTCGGGGGAGACCTGCGCCTCGCCGGCTTCAACGTGCTGAACTACTTCCCCACGACGGGCGACCAGCTGAGCGGCTGCACCTACTACACCGACCGCTTCGGCGACCCGGTGACCGTGCAGGGCGGCTGTGATGCGCGAGGCGCCGCGAACCAGGAGAGCTTCGAGCGTCAGCAGGCGAAGATCGTCGCCGCCATCAACGGCCTCGACGCCGACGTCGTGTCGCTCGAGGAGATCGAGAACTCGGCCCGCTTCGGACAGGACCGCGACGCGGCGCTCTCGACCCTGGTCGACGCGCTGAACGCCGACCTGGGTGCCGACGAGTGGGCGTTCGTGCCGTCCCCCGCGACCGTCCCCGCCAACGAGGACGTCATCCGCCTGGCCTTCATCTACAAGAAGGCCACCGCGGAGACCGTCGGCGAGTCGCGCATCCTGACGGACGCCCCGGCGTTCAGCAACGCCCGTCAGCCGCTGGCGCAGACCTTCGCGCCCGTCGGCGCCCCCGCAGACGCCGACTTCGTCGTCATCGCGAACCACTTCAAGTCGAAGGGCAGCGGGTCGGGGGTCGACGCCGACCTCGGTGACGGTCAGGGCGCCTCGAACGCCTCGCGCGTCAACCAGGCGGAGGCGCTGGCCGACTTCTCGACGCGGGTCCAGTCCGACGCCGGGACCGACAAGGCGTTCCTGGTCGGCGACTTCAACGCCTACTCGCAGGAGGACCCGATCGAGGTGCTGCGCGACGCCGGCTACACCGACCTGGGCTCGACCGAGACCGACGAGTACAGCTACGTGTTCGGCGGCCTGAGCGGATCGCTCGACCACGTGCTCGCCAGCCCGGCCGCGGCCGAGGCCGTCACGGGCGTCGACATCTGGAACATCAACGCGGGCGAGTCCGTCGGGCTCGAGTACAGCCGGTACGACTACAACGCGGCCCCGCTCTACGCGGACGGCCCGTACCGGTCGAGCGACCACGACCCGGTCGTCGTCGGAGTCGAGCTCGTCGGCGACGTCGACCCGGGCGAGCCCGAGCAGCCGGGCGACCCGGGTCAGCCCGATGAGCCCGGTCACGGGGGAGGCGCACCCACCCTGGGCCAGATCGTCACGGCCATCGTCACTGCGGTCATCGACTGGTTCAAGCAGCTGTTCGGCTGGCGCTGGCGGTGACCCGCCGGGTCGGATGACCCCGACCCGCCGGGTCGGATGACCCCGGCCCGCCGATGAGACGGCAGGGCCCCGCGTCGTGGACGCGGGGCCCTGTCGTCGTCTCTCGTAGAATCCCAGGGTGACGACGACCGACGAGCCGACCCCGGACGACGCGGCCCTCGACCAGCCGAACCTGACGCGCATCCGGCTGAACGTCGCATACGACGGCACGAACTTCTCGGGGTGGAGCGAGCAGCCCGGGCGTCGCACCGTGCAGGGCGAGATCGAGCAGGCCCTGGTCACCCTCTTCCGCCGGCTCGGCGACGTCCCCACCGTGACGGTGGCGGGGCGGACCGACGCGGGGGTCCATGCCCGCGGTCAGGTGGTGCACCTGGATCTCACCGACGCCCAGATCGCGCAGCTGCAGCGCCCTCACCGGGGCATGGTCGACAGGACCCCGCTCGACGCCCCGACGGTGCTCGCCCGGCGGCTCAACGGGCTGGCCGGCGCGTCCGACGAGATCGTCGTCTCGGGAGGCCGGCTCGCGCCTCCCGGGTTCCATGCCCGCTTCGGGGCGCTCTGGCGACGGTACGAGTACCGCATCGCCGATCGCGGTGCCGAGCGCGACCCCGCGCGGCGCGGTCACACGCTCTGGTACGACCAGCGGCTCGACCTCGACCTGATGAACGCCACGGCCGCCGGGCTGCTGGGTCTGCACGACTGGGCCGCGTACTGCCGGTACCGCGAGTACGCGACGAGCATCCGCGAACTGCAGGAGTTCCGATGGAGGCGCGAGGCCGACGGCGTGCTCGTCGCGACGGTGCAGGCGGACGCCTTCTGCCACAACCTCGTGCGGAATCTCGTCGGCGCCTGCGTCGCGGTGGGCGAGGGGGTGCTGCCCCAGCACCGGGCCGTGGGGATCCGCCGCGAGGCCGAGCGGAACGGCGAGTTCAGAGTCGTGCCCGCGCACGGCCTCACGATGGTCGAGGTCGGGTACCCGCCCGACGACGAGGTCGCGGCGCGCACCGAGCTGACGCAGGTGAAGCGGTCGGCCGCTCAGGTCGACGAGTGACGTTTGACGCCCCAGGGGGTGTCGGGTATCGTTGCCCCTTGGTGTCTGCGCAACTGCGCGCTTTCGCCCGAAGTTGAGCCCTCCACCTGATTCGTTCTCGTCGCATCTGCCTCGAGAACGGCGCCGGAGCGGGATTCACGAACCTCTCACCTCGACAAGAAAGCAGCACTACTGTGACGCGCACTTTCTCCCCCAAGCCGGCTGACGTTCAGCCGAACTGGCTGATCATCGACGCCAACGACGTCGTGCTCGGCCGTCTGGCCAGCCACGTGGCAGCACTGCTGCGCGGCAAGCACAAGCCGACCTTCGCCCCCCACATGGACATGGGCGACTTCGTCATCGTCATCAACGCCGACAAGGTGGCCCTCACCGGCTCCAAGCTGGCCGAGAAGCTCTACTACCGTCACTCGGGCTACCCGGGCGGCCTCACGGCCACCACGTACTCCGAGATGGTGGAGAAGCACCCCACGCGTGCGGTCGAGAAGGCCATCCGCGGCATGCTGCCGAAGAACTCGCTGGGCCGCGCCCAGATCAAGAAGCTGAAGGTGTACGCGGGTGCCGAGCACCCCCACGCTGCTCAGCAGCCCACGGTTTACACCCTCGACCAGGTCGCTCAGTAGCGTCCGCCTTCAGACTTAAGGACTCCCACACAGTGGCTCAGATCGCAGATTCCATCGACCAGGCTCCCCAGAGCTTCACCACCGAGAGCACGTCCACCGAGGCCGAGGCGACGCCCCGCGCCGTCCTGAACGTCTCCGGTTCGGCCGTCGGCCGCCGCAAGGAGGCGATCGCTCGCGCTCGCCTCGTCCCGGGCTCGGGCACCTTCGTGGTGAACGGCCGCACGCTCGAAGAGTACTTCCCGAACAAGCTGCACCAGCAGCTGATCAACGACCCGTTCAAGGTCCTCGATCTGCTCGGCGCCTACGACGTCACCGTCAAGGTGACCGGTGGCGGCCCCTCGGGTCAGGCCGGCGCGCTGCGTCTCGCCATCGCCCGTTCGCTCAACGAGATCGACCGCGAGAACAACCGCGCGACGCTGAAGAAGGCCGGCTTCCTGACTCGTGACGCCCGCGTCATCGAGCGCAAGAAGGCCGGTCTCAAGAAGGCCCGCAAGGCCTCGCAGTTCTCGAAGCGCTAAGCGCGCACCCGAAGGCAGGTCTCGCGATGTCGCGTCTCTTCGGTACCGACGGTGTTCGGGGCCTCGCCAACCGTGAGCTGACCGCCGTGCTCGCCCTGGGCCTCGCCCAGGCGAGCGCGGTGGTCCTCACGAAGGGGCATCACGCCGATGCCCGTCGTGCCGAAGGGCGGCGACCCGTCGCCGTCGTGGCACGCGACCCCCGCATCTCGGGGGAGTTCCTGACCGCCGCCGTCTCGGCGGGTCTGGCCAGCTCCGGTGTCGACGTGCTCGACGCCGGGGTCATCCCGACCCCCGCGGCGGCGTTCCTCGTGGACGACATCGGCGCCGACTTCGGCGTCATGATCAGCGCCTCGCACAACCCGGCCCCCGACAACGGCATCAAGTTCTTCGCCTTCGGCGGCACGAAGCTGCCCGACGAGGTCGAAGATCGCATCCAGGCCGCGATGGACGATCCGCAGCTGATGCCCATCGGCGGCGACGTCGGTCGCATCCGCCGGTTCGCCGATGCTGAAGACCGCTACGTCCTCCACCTCCTCGGCGCTCTGCCGAACCATCTCGACGGCATCCACGTCGTCCTCGACTGCGCTCACGGTGCCGCGTCGGCGGTCTCGCCCGAGGTGTTCACCGACGCCGGCGCGAAGGTGACGCTCATCGGCGCCGACCCCGACGGTCTCAACATCAACGACGGCGTGGGGTCCACGCATCTCGACAACCTCGCCCGGGCCGTGCTCGAGCACGGGGCCGACGTGGGCATCGCCCACGACGGCGACGCTGACCGGTGCCTCGCGGTCGACGCGACCGGCGCCGTCGTCGACGGCGACCAGATCATGGCGATCATCGCCGTGGCTCAGAAGGAGCGCGGTGCGCTCGCGTCCGACACCCTCGTCGCGACCGTCATGAGCAACCTCGGTCTCACCCGGGCCATGGCCGAGCACGGCATCACCGTGCGACAGACCCGCGTGGGCGACCGCTACGTGCTCGAGGACATGGCCGAGCACGGCTTCAACCTCGGCGGCGAGCAGTCCGGTCACATCGTCTTCGGCGACCACGCGACGACGGGCGACGGCATCCTCACCGGCCTGTCGCTGGTGGCGCGCATGGCCGCGACCGGCAAGAGCCTCGCCGAGCTCGCCACCGTCATGACCGTCTTCCCGCAGATCCTGATCAACGTCTCGGGCGTCGACCGCACTCGCCTCGCAGCCGACGCCGGTGTGGCCGAGGCCGTCGCGGCGTTCTCGGACGAGCTCGGCGACACCGGTCGGGTGCTGCTGCGTCCGTCGGGCACCGAGCCCGTCATCCGGGTGATGGTCGAGGCGGCGGACCAGTCCACCGCCGACCGCGTCGCCCACGCGCTGGCCGACGTCGTGCGCGAGCGCCTGGCCCTCTGACCCGGCCCGTCCGCCCAGCCGGCCCGGCCCGGCCGCGTCTCCGTCGAGGAGTCGCGACGCGCCGCGGCGACCGCGCGAGGTGCGGCGTGTCATGACTCCTCGAGGGGCATGGCGCAGGAGGCGCGGTGCCGGGTCCGCTCGGAGAGTCCGGCATCATGAGCAGATGATCCTCCTCGTGCCGGCCCTCGTCTTCGCGGTGCTCTACGTCGTCAGCCGCCGACGCGACGCCCGTCGCCTGCGGAACGGCGTGTTCCTCGTGGCGGCCCTCGGCTGCCTGCTCCTCGCCGGGCTCGTCGAGCTGGACCGGTCGGGGCCGGCGCAGCAGTCGCTCGTCACGCTCGGAGCCCTGCTCGCCGTCGTGCTCGTCGGCGTGCTCGCCGTCGCCCTGATCGGCAACGGAGTGACGATGCTCCGATCGGAGGGTCGCAGCCTCGGCAATCTGCTGTCGCTCGTCGCCGGCGTGGCCATCCTCGTGCTGCCCGTCGTCGCGGTGGCGCTCGTGACTCTGCCGAGTCAGCTCGACCTGCCGTCGGTCGTCGACGTGCTGCTCGTCGCGCTCGGTCTGCTCGTCGCGTTCGGCTGCTTCTACGCGGCAGCGACCTTCGCCGCCTTCGGTCTCTACTCGCTCGTCTACAGCCGCTACCGGCACACGAAGACGCCCCGGGCGATCGTGGTGCTCGGCTCGGGCCTGATCCGAGGCGAGGTGCCGCCCCTCCTCCGCAGCAGACTCGACAAGGCCCTCGCCGTCTACCGCGGTGTCGCAGCCGACGGGCCCCGCCCCGTGCTGATCCCCTCGGGCGGGCAGGGAGCCGACGAGCCCCGCGCCGAGGGCGAGGCCATGGCCGAGTACCTGCTCGGGCACGGGGTCGACGCGGCCGACGTCCGCCCCGAGACGGCGTCGACGAGCACCCGCGAGAACCTTCTCTTCTCGCGCGAGGTGCAGCGTGCGGACGGCCGCGACGGCGCGACGCTCGTCGTGACGAACGACTACCACGTGCTGCGTGCGGCGCTGCTGGCTCGCTCCATCGGGAGCGACGCCCAGGTCGTCGGGTCGCCGACCGCCGCCTACTACGTGCCGAGCGCGTTCCTCCGCGAGTACATCGCGATCATGGTCGAGCACCGGCGACTGAACGCCGTCGCCGTCCTCGCGGCGGCGGCCCTCGTCGCACTCGGCGTCGTGTGGTCGTTGCTGCCCGTGTGAACCGACCCGCGCCTCCTGCGCTCTCCTCGGCGCCGCGACGAGTCACGACGTGCCGCCGGGGTCGCGGGCGGACGGCGTGTCGTGATGGACGGCGCGGAGGCTCGGGCGGACAGCCCGGATCAGATCTTGCGGAGCAGCACCGAGCTGACCTTGTGGTCGGACGCCTTCCGCAGCACGAGCGTCGCCCGCGACCGGGTCGGCAGCACGTTCTCGAGCAGGTTCGGCTCGTTCACCCCGCGCCAGATGCCCGACGCGAAGCTGCGGGCCTCGTCTTCGTCCATGTCGGCGAAGCGGTGGAAGTACGAGCGCTCCTGGGTGAAGGCGCTCTTCTGCAGCGCCAGGAACCGCTCGACGAACCAGTTCTCGATGTCGCCGGTGCGGGCGTCGACGTAGACGGTGAAGTCGAAGAGGTCGCTGAGGGCGAGCCGGCCGCCGAGCGGGGGCTGCAGCACGTTCAGCCCCTCGACGATGAGGATGTCGGGCCGGCGCACGACCACCTCGGCGCTCGGCATGATGTCGTAGCTGGTGTGCGAGTAGAACGGCGCCCGCACCTCTTCGGCGCCGCTCTTGACCTGCGAGACGAAGCGCAGCAGGTGGCGGCGGTCGTACGACTCGGGGAACCCCTTGCGGTGCATGATGCCGCGGCGCTCGAGCTCGGCGTTCGGGTAGAGGAACCCGTCGGTGGTGACCAGCTCGACGCGAGGCGTGTCGTCCCACCGTGACAGGAGCTCACGCAGGAGGCGCGCGACGGTGGACTTGCCCACCGCGACCGAGCCGGTGACGCCGATGACGAACGGCGTGCGCTGCGCCCGCTCGCCGAGGAAGTCGCTGGTCGCCCGGTGCAGGTTGCGGGCCCCGGCGGCGTAGAGGTTCAGGAGGCGGCTGAGGGGCACGTAGACGTCTTGGACCTCGCGCATGTCGAGGCGGTCGCCGAGGCCCCGCAGCTGCACGATCTCGGTCTCGGTGAGAGGGAGGCGCGTGGCCGGGGCGAGCTCGGCCCAGGCGTCCCGGTCGATCTCGACGAACGGCGAGGCGTGGCCGGTCGCCTGCGTCGTCGGGGTCGCGTCGGCCATGGGTTCGAGGCTACCCGGTGGCCGACACCGTAGGATCGTCCTCATGTGCGGAATCGTGGGTTATGTAGGGGAAACCGGTCTCGGCGAGCGGAGCATCGAGGTGCTGCTCGGGGGGCTCAAGCGTCTCGAGTACCGGGGCTACGACTCCGCCGGTGTGGCCGTCGTCGACGCCGACGGCACGCTCGGCAGCCGCAAGAAGGCCGGCAAGCTGCAGATGCTCGTCGACGACCTCGAGTCCTCGCCGCTCACCGACGGCCGCACCGGCATCGGCCACACGCGTTGGGCGACCCACGGCGGGCCGACCGACGAGAACGCCCACCCGCACCTCGCCGACGACGGCAGGCTCGCCCTCATCCACAACGGCATCATCGAGAACTTCTCCGAGCTGAAGGCCGAGCTGCTCGCCGAGGGCGTCGAGTTCCTCAGCGAGACCGACTCCGAGGTCGCGGCCCACCTCGTCGCCCGCGCCTACCGCTCGACGGGCGACCTCGCCGAGGCGCTGCGCACCGTCGTCAACACCCTGCACGGCGCCTTCACGCTGCTGGTCGTCCACGCCGACCAGCCCGGTCTCGTGGTCGGCGCCCGCCGCAACTCCCCGCTCGTGGTCGGTCTCGGCGACGGCGAGAACTTCATGGGCAGTGACGTGGCCGCGTTCATCGCGTACACGCGCCGTGCCATGTCCATCGGCCAGGACCAGCTCGTCTCGATCCGACCCGACTCGGTCGAGGTGGTGGACTTCGAGGGCCGCCCCGTCGAGACCACCGAGTTCGAGGTCGACTGGGACGCCTCGGCCGCCGACAAGGGCGGCTGGTCGAGCTTCATGGCGAAGGAGATCAGCGAGGAGCCCGAGGCCGTCGCCAACACGCTGCTGGGTCGCGCGGTCGACGGCGCCGTCACCCTCACCGACCTCGACGGCGTGCGCGAGCAGCTGCTCACCGTCGACCGCGTCATCGTCATCGCGTGCGGCACGGCCGCCTACGCGGGCATCCTCGGCAAGTACGCCATCGAGCAGTGGGCCCGCATCCCCGTCGAGGTCGAGCTCGCCCACGAGTTCCGCTACCGCGACCCGGTGCTCGACGCACGCACCCTCGTGGTGTCGATCAGCCAGTCGGGCGAGACGATGGACACCCTGATGGCCGTCAAGTACGCCCGCGAGCAGGGTGCGCAGGTGCTGTCGATCTGCAACACCCAGGGGTCGACCATCCCGCGCGAGTCCGACGCCGTGATCTACACGCACGCCGGGCCCGAGGTGGCCGTCGCGTCGACCAAGGCCTTCGTCGCGCAGGGCACGGCGCTGTTCCTCCTCGGTCTGCACCTGGCGACCCTCCGCGGCACGCTGACCGCCGAGCAGATCGCCGAGCAGGTCACCGACCTGCAGGCCATCCCCGAGAAGATCACCCGCGTGCTCGAGAGCTCGGAGCGCATCCGCACCCTCGCCGGCTGGATGGCCGACACGCGCTCGGTGCTGTTCCTCGGTCGACACGTCGGGTACCCGATCGCTCTCGAGGGCGCCCTCAAGCTGAAAGAGCTGGCGTACATCCACGCGGAGGGCTTCGCGGCCGGCGAGCTGAAGCACGGCCCGATCGCGCTGATCGAGCCCGGGCAGATCGTGTTCGTCATCGTGCCGAGCCCGCGCGACCCCCGCAGCCTGCACCCCAAGGTCGTCTCGAACATCCAGGAGATCCGCGCCCGCGGGGCCCGCGTCATCGCCATCGCCGAAGAGGGCGACGCGGCCGTTCTGCCCTTCGCCGACGAGGTGCTGCACATCCCGCTCGCCGCGCCGCTGTTCGAGTCGCTGCTCGCCGTCGTGCCGCTGCACATCTTCGGGATGGAGCTCGCCGCGGCCAAGGGCCTCGACGTCGACCAGCCGCGCAACCTCGCGAAGTCCGTGACCGTCGAGTAGATGCGAGCCCGCCTCCGATGACACGTCGAGCATCCGCATGATCGTCGGGATCGGGGTCGACGTCGTCGACCTGACCCGCTTCGAGCGCTCGCTCGCCCGGACGCCGGCCCTCCGGGGCCGGCTCTTCGGCGACCACGAGACCGTGCTGCGAGACGGCGCACCCCGCCAGGTGCCGTCGCTCGCCGCCCGGTTCGCGGCGAAGGAGGCTCTGATCAAGGCGCTCGGCGGCTCGACCGGCGTGTCATGGCACGACATCGTCGTGCTCTCCGACGAGCAGGGCGCGCCGTCGCTGACGCTGACGGGCGGGGCGCGTGCGCTCGCCGACGCCCGTGGCGTCGCGCGGCTGCACCTCTCGCTCAGCCACGACGGGGGCGTCGCCGTCGCCTACGTGATCGCCGAGGGCGCCGACACGACGACCGCAGCACCGGTCGGCCCGGCCGAGCCGGCCCGCTCGCCCGCACCGGGCACCCCGAACCGAGACGAACCCGAGGAGGCGGTCAGCGCGTGACGCAGGACGTCAAGATCACCGTCGACACGTCGGCGCTCCGGCACAACGTGGCGGTGCTGCGCGAGGCCGTCGCCCCGCACGCCGTCATGGTCGTCGTCAAGGCCAACGCCTACGGGCACGGCGCCGTCGAGTCGGCGAGGGCCTTCGTCGACGCCGGGGTCGACTGGCTCGGGGTCGCCGACCTCGAGGAGGCCCTCGAGCTGCGCCGTGCGGGGATCACCGCGCCGATCCTCGCCTGGCTGCACGCGCCGGGCGAGACGTTCGAGTCGGCCGCGGCGCACGACGTGACGCCCGCGGTGTCCGACCTGGCCCAGCTCGAGGCGGCGGCGGCCGCGGGCGTCCGCGCCGTGCACCTCTGCGTCGACACCGGGCTGAGCCGCAACGGCGCCGTCGAGACCGAGTGGCCCGCGTTCTTCCGCCGAGCGGCGGAACTCGCCGACCGCCTCCCGATCGAGGGTCTGATGAGTCATCTCTCGAACGCCTCGCCCGAAGAGGACGGCCGACAGGCGGCGGCGTTCGTCCGCGCCACGGGGGTGCTGGGCGGGCTGGGCGTCGAGCCGAGGCTGCTGCACCTCGCCGCCTCGGCCGCGGGTCTCAGCTACCCGGGCACCCGCTACGGGCTCGTGCGCTTCGGCCTCGCCGCCTACGGCCTCAGCCCCTTCGCCGGTCGCTCGGCCGCCGAGTGGGGGCTCCGCCCCGCCCTCGCCCTGTCCGCCCCGGTCACCACCGTCAAGCGCGTGCCCGCCGGCGAGGGCGTGTCGTACGGCTACGTGTTCCGGCCCGAGCGCGACACGACGATCGCGGTCGTGCCGGTCGGCTACTCCGACGGCGTCGATCGGGCCGCGAGCGATCGGGCGTCGGTGACGATCGGCAGCCGCACCTACCGGGTCCGTGGTCGTATCGCCATGAACGCCCTCGTCATCGACGTCGGCGACGACCCCGTCGAGGTCGGCGACGACGTCGTCCTGTTCGGCGACCCCGCGGCCGGGCACCAGGGCGCGGCCGACTGGGCCACCGCCTCCGGGGGGATCACCTACGAGACCGTCGCCTGCCTGTCGGGCGCCCTGACCCGGAGGTACGTATGAGCACGGGCTACCTGCGTCGCGCGACCGTGGATCTCGCCGCCTACCGGGCCAACCTCGAGTCCCTCGTCGAGCGTCTCGCGCCCGTCGAGGTGCTGGCCATCGTCAAGGCCGACGCCTATTCGAACGGCATCGACGTCATGGTGCCCGAGGCCGTGGCGGCGGGCATCCGCTGGTTCGGCACGGTCGAGCTGGAGCCCGCCCTCCGGCTGCGCCGCGCCGGCATCGCCCTCGAGGCGTCGTTCTTCGCCTGGCAGCTCGGCCCCGACGACGACTACGCGGGCGCCGTCGAGCACGGCGTCGACCTCGGCGTCTCGACCCTCGACCAGCTCGAGCGCTTCGCCGAGGCCGCGCGCGACGCCGGCCGCATGGCCCTCGTGCACCTGACCATCGACACCGGTCTGCATCGCGAGGGCTGCCTGCCCGCCGACTGGGCCGAGCTGGTGACCCGGGCGGTGACCCTCCGCGACGAGGGCGTGGTGCGCCTCCGCGGGGCCTTCTCGCACGTCTCCGAGACGAGCGAGGCCGACGATCACGCGGCCTCGGTCGTGTTCCGCAAGGCGCTCGCCGACGCCGAGGCCCTCGGGGCGACCTTCGAGAAGCGCCACATGTCGTCGAGCTCGGCCGGCATGGAGCACCCCGAGCGGCGCTTCGACATGGTCCGCATGGGGTCGAACGGCTACGGGATCCCCGTCACCGAGGGGGTCAGCGCGAGCGATCGCGGTCTCCGCCCCGTGCTGACCCTCAGCGCCTGCGTCGTGCGGGTGAAGCGCGTGCCCGCCGGCACCGGGGTGTCGTACGACTACACGTACCGCACCGACCGCGACACGACCCTCGCCCTCGTGCCGATCGGCTACGCCGACGGGGTGAGCCGTCGCGCGCAGCACGGCGTCGAGGTGACCGTGCGCGGGCGCCGCTACCCGATCGTCGGTCGGGTCGCGATGGACCAGTTCCTGATCGACGTCGGCGACGACCCGATCGAGGTCGGCGACGAGGTGCTGCTCTTCGGCCCGGGCGACGGCGGCGAGCTGACCATCGGCGAATGGGCCGACGCGACCGACACGATCCCCGAAGAGGTCTCGTGCCGCATCGGGGCCCGTGTGCCACGCGTCTACCTGGGCCGTCGGGGATGACCGCGAACGACCTCCCGCTCTACGACGGGCCGGTCGCCGACACCGAGACGATGGAGGGGCTGGGTCGTCGTCTCGGTCGGCTGCTCGGGGCCGGCGATCTGGTCGTGCTGACCGGGCCGCTCGGCGCCGGCAAGACGACCTTCACCCGCGGCGTCGGCGAGGGGCTGCAGGTGCGCGGGCAGATCGCGAGCCCGACGTTCGTGCTGGCGCGCACGCATCCCAGCGCCACGGGCGTCCCGCTGGTGCACGTCGACGCGTACCGGCTGGGCGGCGCGGCCGAGCTGGACGACCTCGACCTCGACTTCGAGGGCTCGGTCGTCGTGGTCGAGTGGGGCGCCGGTCTGCTCGACGGGGTCGCCGAGTCGTGGATCGAGGTGGTCATCGAGCGACCGACGGGTGCCGGCGCCGACGCCGCGCGCGAACCCGACGCGGCGAGCGTCCCCCTCGATCTCGACCCAGACGCCGACCCCGACGCCACCGTCGACGAGCCGCGCCACGTGACCATCACGATGTACGGCCCTCGCTGGGCCGACCTCTAGACGAGCGGCGGGCGGCCGAGGAGGCGCGGGTCGTCTCGAGTCGACCGCCTACGATTGACCCGTGATCCTGGCCATCGACACCTCCGCGGGAACGACCGTCGCCGTCGTCGACCGCGACCGCGGCGTGCTCGCGGAGCGCACCGAGTCCGACACCCGACGGCACGCCGAGGTGGTCGGCAGCCTGATCGAGTCGGCCCTCGCCGGGGCCG
Source organism: Frigoribacterium sp. AC759 (assembly GCF_979256015.1). Lineage (NCBI taxonomy): Bacteria > Bacillati > Actinomycetota > Actinomycetes > Micrococcales > Microbacteriaceae > Frigoribacterium > Frigoribacterium sp. AC759. Next base: position 54,370 of record NZ_CEEDMT010000008.1, read on the forward strand.
GTGTCGCCCCCGCGGATCTCAGCGCCGTCGTCGCCGGGGTCGGGCCGGGCCCGTACACGGGTCTCCGGGTCGGCATCGTCGCCGCGCGGGTCTTCGCCTTCGGCGTCGGGCGCCCCTGCCTGGCGCTCGCGAGCCACGACGCCATCGCCTTCGCGCGGCTCACGGCGGGCGAGGGCGGCAGCGGGTCGGTCGCCGTGCCGAGCGGCCGCGTCGACGCGCCCCTCGTGGTCGTGACCGACGCCCGTCGTCGCGAGGTCGCGTGGACCGCGTATCGCGGGCTCGACGACGAGGGGCTGCCGGTGCGGGTCGAGGGCCCGTCGCTCGTGAAGCCGGCCGACCTCGACGACGCGCTGGGCTCCTCCTCGGCGTCGCCTCGGACCGATCCCGATGACACCGTCGTGTCGGCGGCGGCCCTCGGGATGCTCGCCGAGCGGATGTTCGAGCACGGCCGCGGGTTCGCCGACCCGGCTCCGCTCTACCTCCGCGAGCCCGACGTCACCGTCTCGGCGGGCCCGAAGCCGGTCGGTCGATGACGTTCCGCACACGTCGCGCCACGATCGACGACCTCGACGGGATCATGGCGCTCGAGACGTCGGTCTTCGTCACCGACGCCTGGTCGCGCGAGGGCATGGCCCACGAGCTGGCCTCGCCCGACGGGTGGTACCTGGTGGCCGAGGCCGAGGCCGAGGCCGAGGCCGGTGCCAAGACCGACACCGGTGATGGGACCGGCGCCGACACCGGCATCGTCGGTTACTCGGGGCTCCTGGCGCTGCCCGGCGCACCCGACGCCGACGTCCAGACGATCGCGGTCGTGCCCGGGGCCCGGCGGCACGGGCTGGGCCGCACCCTGATGACCGCGATGATCGACGAGGCGCGGCGCCGCCGGGTCCGAGAGGTGTTCCTCGAGGTCCGTGCCGACAACCCCGGCGCCCAGCGCCTCTACGCCTCGCTCGGGTTCGAGTCGATCGCGGTGCGCCCGCGCTACTACATGCCCGACGGGGTCGACGCGGTCGTGATGCGCCTCACCATGGTGACCTCCTCCGACGACGCGCCCGCACAGACAGGACCCTCCTCGTGAACCCGACCCGTGCCTCCTCGGCTCCCCGCTCCGCCGACTCGTGGGACGGCGCCGGCTCGTCGACGGGCCCGCTCGTGCTCGGCATCGAGACGAGCTGCGACGAGACCGGCGTCGGCATCGTCCGCGGCACGACCCTGCTCGCGAACGTCATCTCGTCGTCGATGGACGACCACGCGCGCTACGGCGGCGTCGTCCCCGAGGTGGCCGCACGGGCGCACCTCGACGCGATGCAGCCGGCCCTCGAGGCCGCACTCGCCGAGGCGGGCGTCACGCTCGACGAGCTCGACGCGATCGCGGTGACGAGCGGCCCGGGTCTGGCCGGCGCGCTGATGGTCGGCGTGGGCGCGGCCAAGGCCCTCGCGCTCGCCACCGGCAAGCCGCTCTACGCGGTGAACCACCTCGTCGGGCACGTCGGCGCCGACGTGCTGCGGGCCGACGGCAGCGAGCTCGAGCTGCCGACCATCGCGCTGCTGGTCTCGGGCGGGCACACGTCGCTGCTGCACGTGCGCGATCTCGTCGACGACGTCGAGCTGCTCGGCGAGACCATCGACGACGCCGCCGGAGAGGCCTTCGACAAGGTCGCGCGCCTCCTCGGCCTGCCCTACCCCGGCGGCCCGCAGATCGATCGCGTCGCCGCCGACGGGGACCCGGCCGCGATCCGGTTCCCCCGAGGGCTGACGCTGCCGAAGGACCTCGTCAGGCACCGATACGACTTCTCGTTCTCGGGGCTGAAGACCGCCGTGGCCCGCTGGGTCGAACGCCGACGGGACGAAGGAGGCGCGGTGCCGGTCGCCGACGTCGCCGCATCGTTCCGCGAGGCCGTCGCCGACGTGCTGCTCACCAAGGCGCTGGCCGCCTGCGTCGACCTGGGCGTGCCGCGCCTGCTGCTCGGCGGGGGAGTGGTCGCGAACGCCCGCGTGCGGCAGCTCGCCCTCGAGCGCTGCGAGGCGGCGGGCGTCGAGCTGCGCGTGCCGCCGCTGTCGCTCTGCACCGACAACGGGGCGATGATCGCGGCCCTGGGGGCGCAGCTCGTCGCCCGCGGGCACGCGCCGTCGCCGCTCGACTTCGGCGCCGACTCGACGCTGCCCGTGACGACGGTGCAGGCGGTCTGAGCCGACGGGGCGTGGGGCGTGGGGGCCCTCAGGGCGGAGCGCGGGCGGGTCCGCGTAGGCTCGGGGCCACTCAGACAGAAGGAGACCTCGGCATGACCGACCACGACCCGGCCCGCCAGGGCCCGCAGAACCCCCCGGCGCCTCAGTACCCGCAGTACCCGCAGGGTTCGCAGAGCACGCAGGGGCAGCCCGGCGGCCAGCCGCAGCAGCAGCCGTATCAGCAGAACCCCTATCAGGGGCAGGCCCAGGGGCAGGGCGGCTACGGGCAGGGCGGCTACGGCGGCCAGTCGCCGAAGACCAACGTGCTGGCCATCGTGTCGCTCGTCGCGAGCATCCTGAGCTCGTTCGTCTTCAGCATCGTCGCCATCGTCACGGGCCACATCTCGCTGCGCCAGATCAAGCGGACCGGCGAGCAGGGCAAGGTCATGGCGATCATCGGCCTCGTGCTCGGCTACCTCGGCCTGCTCGGCGCGATCGCCGTCGTCGTGTTCTTCATCGTCGCGATCGCCGCCGGCGGATTCGCGTACGACCAGAGCTACGAGTCCGGGTTCTGATCACTCCGAGTCCACTCATCGACGACGTCGATACCATGACGGGGTCCGCGCTCACCGGCGCGGGCCCCCTCGTGCATCGGGCGCTCGTCCGTCCGTCACGACCGCCGCACCGCACTCGAAAGGGTCCTCATGGCCACCGACGACACGACACCTCCCGGCCCGGTCCCTCCGGCCTCCACCCCCTCGCCCGCGCCGTCGGGGTCCGAGACGTCGGGCTCGTCGGGGGCTGATCGGTCGGGTGCCGAGTCGTCGGGCGCTGATCCCGCGGTCGCGACCGCCGAGGGCGGGGCGGCGTCGCCGTCGCTGCCCCCGACCGCGTACCCCGGGGCTCCCACCCAGCCCGCGCCTCCGACCCAGCCCGCGCCTCCTGCCGGGTCACGACCGGTCGCCGACCCGTTCGTCGCGCCGGGGCAGCAGGCCTCTCCGGTCGGGTCCGCTCCTGCGCCGCAGGGGCCTCCCGGGTCGGCGCCCTACGGCGCGGGTCCGCAGGGGCAGTACGGCCAGTACGGGCAGCCGGGGCAGTACGGACGACCCGCGCCCGGTCAGCAGGCCTCCGACGGACCCCAGCCGTCGTCGGGTGGTCAGCAGTACGGGGCGCCGACACGGCCCGGTCAGTCGCCGTTCGGCGAGCAGCCGGGCGGGGGAGCGCCGTACGGCGCCGCTCCGCAGCAGCCCTATGGTGCGCAGCAGGGCCAGCAGGGCCAGCAGCAGTACGGACGCCCGCAGCCTTACGGCGCTCCGCAGTACGGAGCCCCGCAGAACGGGAGCCCGCAGTACGGCGCCCCGCAGTACGGCGCCCCGCAGAACGGAGCCCCGCAGTACGGCGCCCCGCAGCCCTACGGCTCGCAGTACGCCACCTATCAGCAGGGTGGCGCTCCCAGGCCCTCGAGTCTGCTGAGCATCCTGTCGATGTCGGGGTCGATCCTCGGCGTGTTGATGTCGCTGGTGCTCTTCGGGTCGGGAGTCCTCTTCTCGATCGCCGGCGTGGTGCTCGGTCACGTGGGGCAGAAGCGCGAACGCCATGCGCGTGGCTTCTGGCTGACGGGTCTCATCACCGGCTACGTGGGCATCGGCCTGTCGCTCCTGATCATCGGCGCCTGGGTGCTGTTCTTCAACGTGCTCTCGGAGATGCCGTCGACCGGCGACGGGTACTACAGCGGCACCTGAGCCGCAGACCCGGCTCCGCGACGGAGGCCGCCGCACCCTCGGGTGCGGCGGCCTCCGTCGTCGTGGCGGGGGTCAGGCGCGTTCGCAGAGCAGCGTCGTGTGCCGCCCGGCGACCCTGGTCAGCACGAGCGTGGCCGACCCCGAACCCTGCAGCGAGAGGCGCTTGCGGAACGTGGCGGGGTCGACGTCGACTCCCCGCTTCTTGATCTCGAGGCGGCCGATGCCCCGCGTCCGCAGCTCGCGCTTGAGGGTCCGCTCGTCGAGGGGGAACGTCTCGATCACCCGGAAGCCCTGGGCGAACGGGGTCTCGATCCGCTGGTCGGTCGTCAGCCAGGCGATGTCGCGGCTGATCATGCGGGCGTCGATCGAGCGGGCCAGGTCGCCGATCAGACGAGCGCGGATCACGGCGCCGTCGGGTTCGTACAGCCATTCGCCGAGGTCGCCCACCTCGACGTCGTCCGAGTCGGCGGGCGCCGTCAGCTCCGCCGCCCCGGAGGCGCTGATCACCAGGGCGGACCGGCCCACCCCGGCCCGTGCGAGCGGTCCGAACCAGACCCCGGCCTCGACCACGTCGCGATCGACCGAGATCCACTGGCACTCGGCGTCGCGGGGCAGGAGGTCGCGGTCGATCCCCGGTCCGAGCTTCACGCCCGTCGGCAGGCGTTCGGCGAAGGCGAACGCGACGTCGAGCGACGGCGACCAGTCGGCGGGGTCGGCGATCCGCTTCGTGGCGCTGTGCCCGCCGGTGCGGCGCGCCGGGTCGAGGAACACCCCCTGCACATCGGTCAGGTCGGTCGTCTCGGCGTCGCCCTGACGGACTCGCGACGACGACCACGGGGACAGGTTGTACGACGCCACGGCGGCGGTCACCTCGTCGCGGTCGACGGCCAGCACGTCGAGGTCGAGGGCCGCGAAGGCCAGGGCGTCGCCGCCGATGCCGCAGCCGAGGTCGGCGACGCTGGTGAGTCCGGCCGAGCGGTAGCGGTCGGCATGGCGGGCGGCGACGCCGAGGCGCGTGGCCTGCTCGAGACCGGCCTCGGTGAAGAGCATGCGACTGGCGAACTCGCCGAACTTCCCCTCCGCCTTGCTGCGGAGGCGCGCCTGGGTCAGCACGGCCGACACGCGCTCGGCGGGGTGGCCCTGCTTCCGCAGCGCGGCGACCGACGACACGACGTCGTCGGAGGCCCGCCACGGGGGGAGGGAGTCGAGCAGCCGCAGCCCCTCGGGAGAGAGGACTTCGAGCAGCTCCGACGCATCCATGTCGTCCAGTCTCACGCATCCGCCGAGGTCCGGGGCCCGGGGTCGACGAGACCGACGCGCATCACTGGCACTCGGATTGACCGAGTGCCAGTGACGCCCTACAGTTGTTTCTGGCACTCGCACGTGGCAAGTGCCAACCCACGTTTTTCGAAGTTCCGAGAAAGTAGAGGCAACCGTGTCGGTCTCCATCAAGCCGCTCGAAGATCGCATCGTCATCCAGCAGGTCGAAGCCGAGCAGACCACGGCTTCCGGCCTTGTGATCCCCGACACCGCGAAAGAGAAGCCCCAAGAGGGCGACGTCGTCGCCGTCGGTCCGGGTCGCATCGACGACAACGGCAACCGTGTGCCGCTCGACGTCGCCGTCGGCGACAAGGTCATCTACAGCAAGTACGGCGGAACCGAGGTCAAGTACGGCGGAGAGGACTTCCTCGTCCTCTCGGCTCGCGACGTCCTCGCCGTCGTCGTCCGCTAGTCGTTCGACACAGCTCCTCGAGAACCCCCGCTTCGGCGGGGGTTCTCGTCGTTGAGGGGGACCGCAGGAGGCGCGGGTCGCCTCCTCCACAGGTCGCGCCTCCCGAGAGAGGCGGTCGGACGCGCCACCCTGTCGGAGGTGGACGTGTCGCGGTGTCGGTCGCCCGGCCTACAGTCGTGACGTGACCACCAGCCGCCCCCGCGCCTCCTCGGCTTCCGCCGCCCCGCTCGTCTCCGAGACGCAGGGTGGCGGCTCGCCCGGTGCCGCCGGCGGGGCCGCCCGATCCGGGCTCGCGTTCGCGGTCGGCGCCTACGGTCTCTGGGGCGTCCTGCCCGTGTTCTTCCTGCTGATGTCGCCGTCGGGGCCGTTCGAGATCGTCGCCTGGCGCATCGTCTTCTCCCTCGTGTTCTGCCTCGCGCTGCTCGCAGCGACCAGGGGGTTTCCCGCGTTCGTCCGCCTGCTGCGGCAGCCCCGCCTCGTCGCGACCATGGGGCTCGCCGGCGTGTTCATCGTCGTCAACTGGACGGTCTTCATCACCGCCGCCCTCGCCGGGCACGTCGTCGAGGCCGCTCTGGGGTACTTCATCAACCCGATCGTGACCGTGCTGCTGGCCGTCGTCGTCCTGCGCGAGCGGTTGCGCCCCGCGCAGTGGGCGGCCGTCGCCCTCAGCGGCGTCGCCGTGCTGGTCATCGCGATCGGCACCGGCGACGTGCCGTGGGTGTCGCTCGTGCTCGCGTCCTCGTTCGGTCTCTACGGTCTCGTCAAGAAGCAGGTCGGCGGGCGGGTCGACGCCATCGGCGGTCTCACGCTCGAGACGATGCTGATGACCCCGGTCGCCGGGGCGGCGCTCGTCGTCATGGCCGTCACGGGGGTCGGCGGCGGGGTCGTCTTCGGCTCCGTCTCGGTCGTCCACACCCTGACCGTGATCAGCTCGGGCGTCGTCACCGCGGTGCCGCTGCTCCTCTTCGCCGCAGCCGCGCGTCGTCTCCCTCTGGCCACGATCGGTCTCACGCAGTACCTCGCACCGGTGCTGCAGCTGATCGTCGGCGTGGTGCTGCTGCACGAAGAGATGCCGGTCACCCGCTGGATCGGCTTCGCGATCGTCTGGGTCGCGCTCATCGTGCTCTCCACCGACGCGGTGCGATCGTCGCGGCGGAATCGCGGTATTGAGCGCAAGTCACGAATTGCTAACGAAACGGTCCAGTGACGACCAGAACACACGCCAGAAACAATCCAGCCCTAGTTTCTACTCAATCGCGAGGACCGTCTGCCTAGTGTCGGTCCGGCTCTCCGCGCTTCACGAAAGGGACTACGGATGATCCGATCCACCAAAGGCCTGAAGGCTCTGGCGCTCGCAGGGGCCGCCTCCGTCTTGCTGGCCGCCTGTTCGTCGACGTCGTCGACTCCGGAGGACGGCGCGTCGTCGTCGCCTTCGGCTTCGCAGAAGGCCGACCCCGCAGCATCGTGCGAGGCTCCCAGCAGCCCCGGACAGGACGCGCTCCGCATCGGCACGATCCTGCCGAACACGGGAACCCTCGCCTACCTCGCTCCGCCCGCCGAGGCCGGCATCGGTCTCGCCGTCGAGGACATCAACGCCGCCGGTGGCGTGCTCGACCAGGACGTCACGGTCGAACCCCGCACCGACTCCGGCGACAGCAACGACCTCACCGTCTCGAGTGCCGCAGCGACGCAGCTCATCGACGCGAAGGTCCCGGTCGCGATCGGCGCCGAGTCGTCCAGCGTCACGCTGAACGTCATCGACCAGCTGACCGCCGCCTGCATCGTCGAGATCTCGCCCGCCAACACGGCGTCCTCGCTCAGCGGCTACTCGTCGTACTACTTCCGCACCGCGCCGCCGGACTCCGTCCAGGGGTCGGCGCTCGGCACCCAGATCGTCAACGACGGTCGAGCCAACGTCGCGTTCCTCGTCTTCAACGACACCTACGGCACCGGTCTCCGCGACTCCGTGCAGGAGTCCGTCGAGGCCTCGGGCGGCACCGTCGTCTACGGCGGCACCGGCGAAGGCCAGGAGTTCCCTCCCGGTCAGACCACCTTCTCGTCCGAGGTGACGGCGGCCCTGGCCACCGACCCCGACGCGATCGTGATCCTCGCGTTCGACGAGACCAAGTCGATCGTCCCCGAGCTCGTCGCCCAGGGTGCGGACATGACCAGCATCTACATGTCCGACGGCAACACGGCCGACTACAGCGAGGACTTCGACCCGGGCACCCTCGAGGGCGCCCAGGGCACCATCCCCGGTGCGTTCCCGTCGTCCGACCTGCAGGAGCGCTTCAACACCTACTACCAGGAGAGCGCGGGCTCGGCGCTGACCGACTACTCGTACGCACAGGAGTCGTACGACGCCACCATGCTCGCCGCGCTCGCCGCGGTGAAGGGCGGCGGAACGGACTCCGGCACCATCCAGGCCAACATGGCTGCGGTGTCGGGTGCTGACGGCGGTACCGAGTGCTCGACCTTCGCCGACTGCAAGACGGCGATCGAGGCCGGCGACGACATCTCCTACACCGGCCCCTCGGGCATCGGAGCATTCGACGACCAGAACGACCCGTCGAGCGCCTTCATCGGCATCTACAAGTTCGACGGCGACAACAAGATCGTCTACCAGACGGCGGTCGAGGGCACGGTCCAGTAACTCGGTCCCCTCTTCTGCGGAGGCCCCGGCGCGTATGCGCCGGGGCCTCCGTCGTGCGCCCGGGGCCTCCGTCGTGCGCCCGGGTGCCGTCGCCGGCCCGCACCTCACCGCCTGGGTGGTCGGAAACGGCCCTTCGCGGCGTGCGGAACGGCGCTTTCCGCCCACCGTGGGGGGCGCGGCACGGGGGCGCGTGCGGGGCGCAGCGTCGTGCGTGCGTCGGTAATCAGAAGTTGCCCTTCGCGGCGTGCGGAACGGCGCTTTCCGCCCACCCTGGGGTCGCAGGGCGGACGATGCCGCACCGCACGACACGCGCGCCGCAGCGCGACCCCACCCCGCACGCACGACGGAGGCCCCGCACGACGAGCGTGCGGGGCCTCCGGGCGATGCGGGTGACGCGTCAGTGCGAGTCGTCGACGTCCTTCGCGAGCGTGCCCAGGTAGAGCTCGATCACCTTCGGGTCGTCGGCGAGCTCGCGGCCGGTGCCCGAGTACGCGTTGCGCCCCTGGTCGAGAACGTAGCCGCGGTCGCAGATCTGCAGGCAGCGGCGGGCGTTCTGCTCGACCATGATCACCGAGACGCCGGCCTTGTTGATGCGGCGGGTGCGGATGAACGTCTCGTCCTGGCGCACCGGCGACAGGCCCGCGGACGGCTCGTCGAGCAGCAGCACCTTCGGGTCCATCATGAGCGCGCGCGCCATGGCGACCGACTGCCGCTCACCGCCCGAGAGCGATCCGGCCCGCTGACCACGACGGTCGGCGAGCACCGGGAACAGGTCGTAGATGTACTCGAGCCGCTCGGCGAACTTCTTGGGGCGCAGGAACATCCCCATCTGCAGGTTCTCCTCGATGGTCAGCGACGGGAACACGTTGTTCGTCTGCGGCACGAAGCCGACGCCGGCCTGCACCAGCTTGTTGGCCTTGAGGTTCGTGATGTCCTCGCCGCCGAGGGTGACGGCGCCCGAGTGGATCTTGACGAGGCCGAACAGCGCCTTCAGCAGGGTCGACTTGCCGGCGCCGTTCGGGCCGATGATGCCGATCAGCTCGCCCGGGTAGCAGACCAGGTCGCAGCCGTTCAGGATGTTGACCCCGGGCAGGTAGCCCGCCACGAGGTCGCTGGCGTTCATGATCGGTTCGATGCCCGCGAACTTCTCGGTTCCCGGGTGCATCTGCGTGGTCGAGGCGCTCATGCCTTCTTGTCTCCGGTCTGCTGGTCGTCCGCCGCGTTGGTGGCGGCGGGGGTCGAGGGGTCGGGTGAGCCGGGCAGATCGCGTCCGGCGATGCCGCCGCCGGTGGCCGAGGAGGCGCTGGTCGCGTCGTCCGCGCGGGCCGCGTCCTCTGCGGCCACCTCCTGCTCGAGCTCCTCGAGCACCGCGTCCGTCAGCAGCGAGTCGTCGCCCAGGTCGGTGTCGTGGTGCGCACCGAGGTAGGCGTCGATCACGGCCTGGTCGTCCATGACGGTGTCGGCCGGGCCCTCGGCCACGACCTTGCCCTCGGCCATCACGATCACCCAGTCCGAGATGTGGCGCACCATGTGCATGTCGTGCTCGACGAAGAGCACCGTGGTGCCCTCGTCGCGCAGGCTCTGGATGTGACCGAGCAGCGACTGCGTCAGGGCCGGGTTCACGCCGGCCATCGGCTCGTCGAGCATGATCATCTCGGGGTCGCTCATGAGGGCGCGGGCCATCTCGAGCAGCTTGCGCTGACCGCCCGACAGGCTGCCGGCGTAGTCGTCGCGCTTGTCGTCGAGCTTGAACCGCTTTAGCAGATCTTCGGCCTTCGCGGTGATCTCGCGCTCGCGGGCCTTCCAGAGCGGCGGGACGATGCCGACGAAGAAGTTCTCGCCGGGCTGGTCGCGGGCTCCGAGCAGCATGTTCTGCATCACGGTCAGGCGAGACAGCGCCTTCGTCAGCTGGAAGGTGCGCACCATGCCGGCGCGCGCCACCTTGGCGGCGCCGACGTTGCCCATCGGCTTGCCGTCGAAGACCCACTTCGCCGTGCCCTCGCCGCGGTTGAACGCGGTGGGGGCCGACGAGGCCTTGTCGAAGCCGGTCAGCAGGTTGAAGAAGGTCGTCTTGCCGGCCCCGTTCGGGCCGATCAGCGCCGTGATCGCGCCGCGCTGCACCTCCACGTGTCCGACGTCGACGGCGGTCATGCCGCCGAAGCGACGGACGACGTTGTCGACGGTCAGGATGGGGTCGGGCTTCGACGAGCCCGGGGTGCGGTCGACGCCGGTCAGCTTGGCGCGGAGGGCGTCGCGGTCGTAGTCGTAGCCGGCCTTGCGTGCGCGGCCACCGGTCGTGGTTGTCTCAGACACTGAACGACAGCTCCTTCTTGTTACCGAGGATCCCCTGTGGCCTGAAGATGATCAGGCACATGAGGGCGACGCCGACGAGCACGTACGAGAACTGGTCGGCCTGTTGGTTGCTCATGATGCTCGCGGGGATGAAGTCGCCGGCCAGGGTGCGGATCAGCAGTCGGACCACGAAGAACAGGATCGCGCCGAGCACCGGCCCGAACACGGTCGCGGCGCCGCCGAGCAGCAGGGCCGTCCAGATGAAGAAGGTCGTCGAGCGGCCGAGCGCGTCGGGCTGCACCGACGAGGGCAGCACGTAGATGATCCCGGCGAGCGAGCCGATCACACCACCGAAGACCAGCGCCTGCATCTTGTACGAGAAGACGTTCTTTCCGAGGCTGCGCACGGCGTCCTCGTCTTCGCGGATGCCCTTCAGCACACGACCCCAGGGGCTGCGGCTGAGCAGGAACACGATCACGCAGAGCAGGGCGACGAGGCCCCAGGCCACGATGCGGATCCACCAGCCGCTGACCCCGTTGTTGTCGTAGGTGAACCAGAGGATCGTGGTCTGACCGTCGGGCAGGGGCGAGAGGGCGGTGAAGGCGTCACGGTACGACGAGCCGGTGATGCCGTTCGAGCCGCCGGTGACGTCGGTGAGGATGCTCGATCTGCCGACCATGCGGATGATCTCCGCCGCGCAGATGGTGACGATGGCGAGGTAGTCGCCCCTCAGCTTCAGGGTCGGCACGCCGAGGATGAGCGCGAAGATCACCCCGCAGAGCAGACCGATCAGCACGGCCACCCCGATCGGCAGACCGCTGGTCAGCGAGATGGCGAAGCCGTAGGCGCCGACCAGGAGGAAGGCGGCCTGACCCATGTTGATCAGCCCGGTGAAGCCGAAGTGGATGTTGAGGCCGATGGCCGCGAGGGCGAAGGCCGCCGTGGTGGGCGCGAGCGCCTCGCCGGTGAGGGCACGGAGCAGTGAGATGACGTAGTCCATGAGTAGTCCCCTTAACCGATCCGCTCGGCGCGACCGAAGATGCCCTGCGGCCTGAACAGCAGGATCACGATCAGGATCAGCAGCGCGGTGGCGTACTTGAAGTCACCCGGCAGCACCAGGTTGGTCAGTTCGACGATGACGCCGATGATGAGCGAGCCGGCGAGGGCGCCGAACGACGTCCCGAGTCCGCCCAGGGTCACCGCGGCGAACATGAGCAGCAGGATCTGCAGACCGGTCATCCAGTTGACGCCGTTCAGCACGAGCCCGAGCATGACGCCCGAGAGACCGGCGAGGGCGGCCGCGACCGTCCAGACCAGGCGGATGATGCGGTCGACGTCGATGCCTGAGGCCGCGGCGAGAGCCGGGTTGTCGGACACGGCGCGGGTGGCGCGACCGGTGCGGGTCTTCGTGAGGAAGAGCCCGGTCAGCACCAGCACGACGATCGAGATGCCCATGGCCACGTACGACTGCACCGTCAGGGTGATGCCCGCCAGGGTGACCGTCGACGGGTTCGCGGTCTGGATCCGCACGGTCGCGGCGCCGAAGAAGTACTGGAACGCGTACTGCAGCGCGATCGAGAGGCCGATGGTGACGATCATCAGCTGGGTGAGACTCAACCCCCGCCGTCGGAGGGGCTTCCAGATCGCCCAGTCCTGGATGAATCCGGTCGCGGCGCAGATCACGACGGTGATCATCGCGGCCAGGAAGATGTTCATGCCCAGCTGGTTCGCGAAGACGTAGGCCAGGAGGCCGCCGAGGGTCACCTGCTCGCCGTGCGAGAAGCTGCTGAGCCCGGTCGTGCCGTAGATCAGCGAGAGGCCGATGGCCGCCAGCGCGAGCAGCAGGCCGAGGCGGATGCCCGAGGCGAGCTGCTGACCGACGCGCTCCCAGTTGAAGGCGGCGGCCGAATCGCCGGTGGTGGCGCCCTCGGTCGCGCTGAGCTGGAAGATGACGCCGGCGTTGGCGCCGAGCGTTGCGTTGACCATGCGCTCGTCCTGCTCGGCGTTCGTCAGGAACTCGCCGTCGGGCAGCGAGTCGGTGTCGAGGGCGACCGTGTACTGACCGCCCTCGGTCACGGGCAGGGCCCAGCGGCCGGTGCCGTCGACCTCGGCCGTGCCCTCGAAGCCGCCGGGCCCCGTCACGGTGAGCACGACCCCTGAGGCGGGCTCGCCCTCGGAGGTGCGGATGCTGCCCTGGATGCAGGCCGTGGCGTCGTCGACGGTGCACGAGGCGGTCGCCCCGCCCTGGGCCCTGGCGGGCTCGGGCGCGATCATCACGGACAGGAAGGCGCCGGCGAGTGCGAGCAGCAGCGTCAGGACTGTGACGAACAGGGCTGGCCGCAACGGTGTCGGCGGAGCGATGGTCGTGTCGGGTTTCACGGAACCTCCTGGACAGGTGCCAGTCGGGGCGATGCCCCGGGTGCCGCTGGCTACCGTCGTTGGTGACGCTACTTTCGCCGTGTGTCGGCCATGTTTCGTGCACGACACAGGCAAGAGTCGAAAAATCGTCGCTGTTCTGTGACCTTCTTGCGCCTCCTCGGCCGTTTCGGACCGTCGAGCCCCGGAATGCAGGAGGCGCGGCGAGGGTTAACATCGACTACCGGCACTCGACGGCGATCCGGTGCACACCGCCCCCCATCCGCTCCTTCGAAGGGCACTCATGGACCAGCCGGATCCGTTCGGATTCATCGGACTCACGTACGACGACGTCATGCTCCTGCCCGGGCGCACCGACGTGATCCCGAGCGAGGCCGACACCTCGTCGCGGTTGACGAAGCGCATCCGCGTGGCCGTCCCGCTGCTGTCGGCCGCCATGGACACCGTCACCGAGTCGCGCATGGCCATCGCCATGGCGCGCCAGGGCGGCATCGGCATCATCCACCGCAACCTCTCGATCGTCGACCAGGCGGCGCACGTCGACAAGGTCAAGCGCAGCGAGTCGGGCATGATCACCAACCCGGTGACGACCAGCCCCGATGCGACGGTGGCCGAGGTCGACGCCCTCTGCGGTCAGTTCCGCGTCTCCGGTCTGCCGGTCGTCGAGGCCGACGGCACGCTGGTCGGCATCATCACCAACCGAGACATGCGCTTCGTGTCGACGTTCGAGATGCAGACCACCCTCGTGCGCGACGTCATGACGTCGGCACCGCTCATCACGGCGCCCGAGGGCGTCGATCCCGACTCGGCCATCGCGATATTCGCCGAGCACAAGATCGAGAAGCTGCCGCTGGTCGACGCCGACGGCAGGCTGCGCGGTCTCATCACCGTCAAGGACTTCGACAAGAGCGAGAAGTACCCCGACGCCACCAAGGACGACGAGGGGCGGCTGCGGGTCGGCGCCGCGATCGGCTTCTTCGGCGACGCATGGGAGCGCGCCTGCGCACTCCGCGACGCCGGGGTCGACGTGCTCGTGGTCGACACGGCCAACGGCGAGAGCTCGGGCGAGCTCGACATGATCCGCCGCATCAAGGCCGATCCGTCGTTCGCCGCGATCGACGTGATCGGCGGCAACGTCGCGACGCGCTCGGGCGCCGAGGCCCTCATCGAGGCCGGCGCCGACGCCATCAAGGTCGGCGTGGGCCCGGGCTCGATCTGCACCACCCGGGTCGTCTCGGGTGTCGGAGTGCCCCAGGTCACCGCCGTCTACGAGGCGTCGCTCGCGGCGCGCGAGGTCGGCGTGCCGGTCATCGCCGACGGTGGGCTGCAGTACTCGGGCGACATCGCCAAGGCGCTGGTCGCCGGGGCCGACACCGTGATGCTCGGCTCGCTGCTGGCCGGCTGCGATGAGAGCCCGGGCGACCTGGTCTTCGTCGGCGGCAAGCAGTTCAAGAACTACCGGGGCATGGGCTCGCTGGGGGCCATGCAGACCCGCGGCAAGAACACGTCTTACTCGAAAGACCGGTACTTCCAGGCCGACGTCCCCTCCGACGACAAGCTCATCCCCGAGGGCGTCGAGGGCCAGGTGCCCTACCGCGGCGCGCTGGGCAACGTCGTCTACCAGCTGACCGGCGGCCTGCGCCAGTCGATGTTCTACGTCGGCGGTCGCACCGTCGCCGAGCTGAAGGCGAAGGGCAAGTTCGTCCGCATCACGGCGGCCGGTCTGAAGGAGAGCCACCCGCACGACCTGCAGATGGTCGTCGAGGCTCCCAACTACCGCCGCTAGTCCGCCGCCCCGCGCTGCGGCGCGGTGCGCTGCCCAGAACGGGCGAGTCCGGCGGAGCCGGTCGTGTTACCACGCCCGCCTCCGCCGGACTCGCCCGTTCGCCTGTCCGCGGGATGTGCACAGGGGACCCGCGAGGCGACCTGCACAGGAGCCGGCGACTCAGCTCCGTCCACAGGGCGACGGAGACCACCGGCCGACCGCCCGTGGGCCCGCCACCCTGGGGCGATGCTCCTCACCTCGCGTCACCCGGGTCTCATCCTCAGTCGCGACCTCACTGCTCTCGGGCTCGACGACGCCGAGCTCCGTCGAGCCTGCAGGCGTGGCGAACTCGTCGGCGTCCGCCGGGGAGCGTATGTGGAGTCCGCTCTGTGGCGGCGGCTCGGAGTCGACGAGCGATATCGGCTGACGGTCGTCGCCGCGGCGGCCGCGTGCCGGACCCGGGTCGTGGTCAGCCATCTCTCGGCCGCGGTGCTGCACGGCCTGCCGCTCGTGGGGGCGCCGCCGCCGGTGGTGCATGTGCTCGTGGCCCCGCCGGGAGGCAGTCGTCGTGAGCACGGCTTCGTCAAGCACGCCCGCTCCGACTACGACCTGCCGGGTCTGCCGCAGATCGATGGCGTGCTGGTGACACCCGTCGAGACGACCCTGGTCGACGTGTGCCTGACCGAGTCGTTCCTCCGAGCGGTCGTCATGACCGATCACGCGCTGCGCATCGGAGCGGTCACCCTCGAGCAGCTGGCTCAGGAATTCGCGTCGCGCGACACCGCACGAGGCGCGACCCGTGTCCGCGCCGTGCTGCAGTTCGCCTCCCCGCTCTCGGCGGGGCCCCTCGAATCGGTCAGCCGAGTCGGGTTCCGGCTGCTCGGGCTGCCCGACCCCGTGCTGCAGCATCCCCTGTTCGACACGACGGGTCGGAGAGTCGCCATCGTCGACAACTGGTGGCCGCACGCAGGAGCGGTCGGAGAATCCGACGGTCGCATCAAGTACACCGACCCGGCGGTGATGAACGGTCGCACCGTCGAGCAGGTCGTCATCGACGAGAAGCATCGTGAAGACGAGATCCGGTCCCTGCCCGAGGTGCAGGGGTTCGCCCGCTGGGGCTGGTCGACGGCTCTCGACACCCGCCGCCTCGGTGAGGTCTTGGCCCGGGCGGGCGTCTCACCCGAGTCGAAGGCGCGAAAGCGGGCGAGTTCGATCGAGACGGGCGCCTCCGGTGGCCCGTTTCCGCCGGACTCGCCCGCTGACGGGGGCCCAGCGGCGGGGGAGCGAACCGGGCGCGAGCGACCCGGGGGCACGAGCCGCGCCTCCGGTAGGGTGGCCCGGTGACTGAGGTAGAGATCGGCGTATCCAAGCGCGCCCGCCGTGCGTACGCATTCGACGACATCGCGATCGTCCCGAGCCGACGGACGCGAGACCCGCGCGACGTGTCGGTGAGCTGGTCGATCGACGCGTTCACGTTCGAGTCGCCCATCATCGCGGCGCCGATGGACTCGGTCGTCAGCCCCGCCACGGCCATCCGCATCGGTCAGCTCGGCGGCCTCGGCGTCCTCGACCTCGAGGGCGTCTGGACCCGCTACGACGACCCGGAGGCGGTGCTCGCCGAGATCCGCGGCCTGCCGGAGGCCGAGACGGTCGCCCGCATGCAGCAGATCTACGCCGAGCCGATCAAGCCCGAGCTGGTCACCGCCCGCCTCGCCGAGATCCGCGCCGCGGGGGTCACCGTGGCCGGCTCGCTGAGCCCGCAGCGCACCCAAGACCTGTACCAGACGGTCGTCGACGCCGGTGTCGACGTCTTCGTCATCCGTGGCACGACGGTGTCCGCCGAGCACGTGTCGAAGACGACCGAGCCGCTCAACCTCAAGAAGTTCATCTACGAGCTCGACGTCCCGGTGATCGTCGGCGGCGCCTCGACCTACACGTCGGCGCTGCACCTGATGCGCACCGGCGCCGCGGGCGTGCTCGTCGGGTTCGGGGGCGGCGCCGCGTCGACGACCCGCGCCTCCCTCGGCATCCACGCTCCGATGGCGACCGCCGTCGCCGACGTCGCCGGGGCGCGCCGCGACTACCTCGACGAGTCGGGCGGGCGCTACGTGCACGTCATCGCCGACGGCGGCCTCGGCACCTCGGGCGACATCGTCAAGGCCGTCGCCTGCGGCGCGGACGCCGTCATGCTCGGTGCCGCGCTGGCCCGGGCGACCGACGTGCCCGGCGGCGGGTACCACTGGGGCGCCGAGGCGCACCACCCCGAGCTGCCCCGGGGACGTCGTGTGCACGTCGGCCAGGTCGGCACGCTCGAGAAGATCCTCTACGGCCCCGCCGAGACGGTCGACGGCCAGGCGAACCTGATCGGCGCCCTGCGACGCTCGATGGCGACGACCGGCTACAGCGACCTCAAGGAGTTCCAGCGCAGCGAGGTCGTCGTCGCCCCTTACCAGCCTCACTAGCCGGTCGCCCGTCCCCAGCTGAGCGCCGCCTCATGGCGGGCTCGGCCGTGGGGGCGTTGGATGGACGGGTGGGCGCGACGAGCGTCCCCGTTCCGATCCAACGATGGAGGCTCGCATGGCCAGGTCCGCGTCCGTTTCGCTCTCGACGAAGCTCGGCCCCGACGAACGGGCGGCCGCCGTCGAGGTGATGAAGACCAGAGAGCTCGACATCCTCGTCATCGGCGGCGGCATCGTCGGCGCCGGCTCGGCCCTCGACGCCGTCACCCGGGGTCTGAGCGTCGGCATCGTCGAGGCCCGCGACTGGGGCTCGGGCACGTCGAGTCGTTCGTCGAAGCTCGTCCACGGCGGCATCCGCTATCTCGAGCAGTTGAACTTCCGGCTCGTGCGCGAGGCGCTCATCGAGCGGGGGCTGCTGCTGCAGCGCCTCGCGCCGCACCTGGTCAAGCCGGTGCGGTTCCTGTACCCGCTGAGCAAGCCGGTCTACGAGCGGTTCTACATCGGCGCCGGCATGGCGCTCTACGACATCTTCAGCTGGACGGGCGGGCGTCCGCCCGGGGTGCCGCACCACCGGCATCTCACCAAGACGCAGGTGATGCGGGCGATCCCGAGCCTGTCGAAAGACGCGGTCGTCGGCGGGCTCACGTACTACGACGCCCAGGTCGACGACGCGCGCTACGTCTCGTCGCTGGTCCGCACGGCGTCCGCCTACGGGGCTCATGCGGCCAGCCGCATCCGCGTCGAGGGGTTCGTCAAGGTGGGCGAGCGCGTGGTCGGCGTCAAGGCGCACGACTACCAGACGGGCGAGCACTTCGAGATCCGGGCGAAGCAGGTCGTCAACGCGACCGGCGTCTGGACGGACGACACGCAGGCCATGGTCGGCGAGCGGGGCCAGTTCAAGGTCCGGGCGTCGAAGGGCGTGCACCTCGTGGTGCCCCGCGACCGCATCCACTCCGACATGGGCATGATCTTCCGCACCGAGAAGAGCGTGCTGTTCGTCATCCCGTGGGGTCGCCACTGGCTGGTCGGCACCACCGACACCGACTGGGATCTCGACAAGGCGCACCCCGCGGCGACGGCGGCCGACATCGACTACATCCTCGAGCACGTCAACAAGGTGATGGCGGTGCCGCTCACCCGAGACGACGTCGAGGGCGTGTACGCCGGGCTGCGACCGCTGCTGGCCGGCGAGTCCGATCAGACGTCGAAGCTGTCGCGTGAGCACATCGTCGCCCACACCGTGCCGGGCCTCGTCGTCGTGGCCGGCGGCAAGTGGACGACCTACCGGGTCATGGCCGAAGACGCCATCGACGAGGCGGTCGCGGCCCTCGACGGCCGCATCCCGTCGAGCACCACGATGGAGATCCCGCTGATCGGCGCCGAGGGGTACCACGCGGCGTGGAACAAGCGCGGCAAGATCGCGAAGGCGTTCGGCGTCCACAAGGTGCGCATCGAGCACCTGCTGAACCGCTACGGCACCACGACGGACGAGATACTCGACCTCATCCGCGACGACCCGTCGCTGGCCGAGCCGCTGCCCGGCGCCGACGACTACATCCGCGCCGAGGTCGTCTACGCCGCCAGCCACGAGAGCGCCCTGCACCTCGAGGACGTCCTCGCGCGCCGCACCCGCATCTCGATCGAGGCGTGGGATCGCGGCGAGTCCGCGGCGCCCGTCGCGGCCAAGCTGATGGCGGGCGTGCTCGGCTGGAGCGACGACGAGGCCGAGGCCGAGGTCGCGAACTACCTCAAGCGGGTCGCGGCCGAGCGCGCCAGCCAGCTCGAACCCGACGACGAGTCGGCCGACCGGGTCCGCCTCGAGGCTCCCGACATCGCCTTCGGCTTCGAAGAGGACGACATGGTGGTGCCCGGTGCAGATCAGGGAGGCGCGCCCGAGCCCGGCGAGAGCGTCGTCGAGCCCGCCGGCACCCCCGGCGACGACACCTCCGCCGACCGCCCCGGCGGCAGCGCGGGCTGAGCCGCGGGGGTCGCGGGGCGACCGGCCTGCAGGAGGCGCGGTGACGGGACGACCGTCGCCGCGCCTCCTCGGCGTCCCGGGAACAAACCCCCCGGGCATGCCGTTGCACCCACCGTGAGCAGCCCGGCCTCGGCGTCGTCACCCGACGCTAGGCTGAGACGACTGCCCCCGAGTGCACTGGAGACGAACCATGGTTGACGTGCGTCGAGTCAAGCTCCCCGGCGTCGGGGTGCTGCACACCTTCATCACGGACGACGGCGGCAAGTGCGGCGTCATCACGCACCGCTCGGGTCACAGCGACCTCATCACGTTCAGCGACGAGGCCGACGCGGCCGACGTCACGAAGGTGTCGCTCCGTCTGAGTGAAGACGAAGCCCACACCCTCGCCGAGCTGCTGGGCGGCACGCGCATCACCGAGTCGCTCTCGGCGCTCGATCAGATCCCGGGTCTCAGCATCGACTGGTTCACGGTCGACTACGACGACCACATCGCCGGGCAGCCCCTCGGCGATCTCGGCGCCCGGGGCGTGGTCGGCCTCACGGTCGTCGCCGTCGTGCGCGGCGACGCCGCCAACCCGGCCCCGTCGGGCGACTTCAAGGTGTTCCCGGGCGACACGCTCGTGGTCGCGGGTTCCCCTGAGAAGGTCGCGAAGGCGTTCTCGTACTACCGCACGGGTGAACTCAAGCACCGGTCGCCGGTCGACGCTCCTCCCGGGGGCTGACGCCCGTGCACCTGGGTGAAGAGCTGATCGTCCTCGGCATCCTCCTGCTGCTCGCGTACGTCCTGGGCAGGGCCGGCAAGCTGATCGGCCTCCCGTCGATCCCGGTGTACATGCTGGTCGGTCTGCTGGCCAGCACGAACACGGGGTGGTTCCCGCTCAGCTTCGAGACCGACAGCATCGAGCTGATCGCGATCTTCGGGCTGATCCTGCTGCTGTTTAACCTCGGTCTCGAGTTCGACCAAGACGAGTTCTTCTCGAACGCGGGGCGGCTGATCGTCTCGGGCGGCAGCTACATCCTCGTCAACATGGGCGTCGGGCTCGTCTTCGGCTTCATGCTGGGCTGGGGCACCCGCGAGGCCCTGATCATCGCCGGAATGACGGCGACGTCGTCGAGCGCGATCGTCACGAAGCTGCTGATCGAGCTCAACCGGCTGGCGAACCGCGAGACGCCGATGATCCTCGGTGTGACGGTCGTCGAAGACATCTTCATCGCGATCTACCTCGCCGTGGTGTCGGTGGTGCTGAGCGGCGAGACGGACCCGCTGCCGGTGATCCTCAAGCTCGTCGTCGCCTTCGCGTTCCTGGTGATCATGTTCTCGATCGCGCGCTGGGGCGGCAAGGTCGTCTCGCGGCTGATGCGCACCAAAGACGACGAGCTCTTCACCGTGCTGTTCTTCGGTCTCGCCGTCCTGTTCGGCGGCCTCGGCGAGGTGCTGGGCGTCACCGACGCCATCGGCGCGTTCCTGATCGGTCTGATCGCCGGGGCGACCCGCTACCGCAACCGCATCGAGCAGTTCGCCCTGCCGATGCGCGACGTCTTCGGCGCCTTCTTCTTCTTGAACTTCGGGCTCGGGCTCGACCCCGCGCTCTTCCCGACGGTGCTCGGGCCCGTGGCGATCGCGATCGGCATCACCGTCGGCCTCAACATCCTCGCCGGGCAGTTCGTCGCGTGGCTCAACAAGCTCGGGCCGCAGGCCGGCATCAACACGGCGGCGATCCTGCAGAACCGCGGCGAGTTCGCGCTCATCCTGGCGACCCTCTCGATGGGGGCGGGCCTCGACGAACGCCTGCAGCCGTTCGCCGGCCTCTACGTCCTGGTCATGGCCGTCGTCGGTCCGCTCCTCGCGTCGAACTCGGAGCGCATCGGCGGAGTCCTGCTCCGCTCGCGCAAGCGCGCCGAGCGCGAGGAGATCGAGCGTCGGCGCCGCGAGAAGGCTGCCCGCGGCACCGACGAGATAGCCCTGATGGAGGCGGCGCTCGCCGATCCGGACGCCGCCGAGTCGGTCGATGGCGCACCCGAGACCGAGCCCGAGCGCGTGCGGCGCCTCGGCCCCGGGGTGACGACCGCCGAGGGTGCCACCGGGCGCCCCGGCGGCCCCGCCGGTCGCCCCGGCGGCACCGCGAACGGCGCCGCGGACGACGACGACGACCTCGACGACCTCGACGAGATGGACGCCGCCGAGGCCGCGCTCTGGGCTGAGCAGGCCGGCCAGCAGTCCGACCAGCGGGCGACCCGGCAGCGCGACCCCGAGTACTGAGCCGCCGCGCGCCCGCGCACCCAGCGGGGTCACCGGCGGCCGACGGTACGATGCCGTTCGTGAGCCGCACCGACGAACGTCCCCTGACGACCGGTCCCGACGGCTCGCCTCTGCCCGAGAGCATGTGGCAGGTGGCCCGTCGCGGTCGCTGGATCGCGATGCTCGCGCTGTCGCTGGTCATCTCCGGCATCTTCGCCTGGCTCGGCCACTGGCAGCTCGAGCGCAGCATCGAGAGCGGTCAGGTCGCGAACCCGGAGACCGAGACGGTCAAGGTGCTGTCCGACGTGACCGAGCCGCAGACCCCGTTCTACGACAGGGTCGGCGGTCAGATGGTCAGCGTGACCGGCGAATTCGCGCCCGACGACTTCCGCGTCGTCTCCGACCGCGTCAACGACGGCGATCTCGGCTACTGGCTGATCGGACGCTTCGTCGACGACGCGAACGGGGCCTCGACGGCGGTGGCGCTCGGCTGGTCGGCCGACGAGTCCGACGCGACCGAGGCCGAGGCCGACGTGCCCGTGGGCACCGAGCTGACGCTGACGGGTCGCTACTCGCCGAGCGAGGCTCCCTCCGACGGCGACTTCGAGAACGGCCGCGAGACGGTCGTCTCGGTCGCGAGCCTCGTCAACGAGTGGGGCGACTTCGACGGCTCCGTCTACGGCGGCTACGTCGTGGCGGCCGACAGCTGGGGCGAGCTCGAGCAGATCAGCTCGCCGGCACCGGACTCCGACGTGTCGCTGAACTGGCTCAACATCTTCTACGCCATCGAGTGGGTCGTGTTCGCCGGCTTCGCGATCTTCCTCTGGTTCCGTCTCGTACGCGATGCCTACGAGCGCGAGATCGACGAGGCCGAAGAGGCCCGCCTCGAGGCCGACGCGACCTCCTGACCCACCCGGCCCGCGCCTCCTCGGCGACTCTCGGGCCGGTCGCCCCCGAGTAGAATCGACGCCATGCCTCCCAAGCCCCGGCAACGCGACATCCCGAAGATCCCGGGTGCGGTCAAGTTCTACCGCGTCTCGGCGTACATCACCGGCGTGATGCTCCTGCTGCTCATCTTCGAGATGGTGTTCAAGTACACGCCCCTCCAGCTCGAGATGCAGCTCGGCGGCGAGGGCGGGTTCCTCGTGCCCGAGGGCTCCATCACGACCGGGTTCAACCTGTCGACGGCGATCCTCATCGCCCACGGCTGGCTCTACGTCGTCTACCTCTTCGCCGACTTCCGTCTCTGGAGCCTGATGCGGTGGCCGTTCTCGCGGTTCCTCATCATCGCGCTCGGCGGCGTCGTGCCCCTGCTCTCGTTCTTCGTCGAGAGCCACATGACCAAGCTGGCGTTGCGCGAGCACGCCGCTCTCGTCGCCGACAAGGCGGCCAGGCCCGATCAGACCACCCCGAAGCCCCAGGGAGCATCCGCGTGACAGAAGCCACCGAGACCGCCCAGAGCCCCGTGCTCGTCGTCGACTTCGGTGCGCAGTACGCGCAGCTGATCGCCCGACGCGTGCGCGAGGCCAACGTCTACTCCGAGATCGTGCCGCACACGATCACCGCCGCCGAGATCGCGGCGAAGAACCCCGTGGGCATCGTCCTGAGCGGTGGCCCGTCGAGCGTCTACGAAGAGGGCGCACCGGGTCTCGACCCCGCGATCCTCGACCTCGACGTGCCCGTGCTGGGCATCTGCTACGGCTTCCAGGCCATGGCGAAGGCGCTCGGCGGCGAGGTCTCGCAGACCGGTCAGCGCGAGTACGGCGCGACCGACGTCACGCTCGTGCCGGGCGAGAGCACGCTGCTCTCGGGTCAGCCGCTCGAGCAGACCACGTGGATGAGCCACGGCGACTCGGTCTCGAAGGCCCCCGAGGGCTTCGACGTGCTCGCCTCGAGCGCCTCGACCCCGGTCGCGGCGTTCTCCAGCGACGCCCGCAAGCTCTACGGCGTGCAGTGGCACCCCGAGGTCAAGCACTCGTCGTTCGGTCAGGCCGTGCTCGAGAACTTCCTGCACCGGGCCGCGGGCATCCCCGCCGACTGGAACAGCGGCAACGTCATCGCCGAGCAGGTCGAGCGCATCCGTGCGCAGGTCGGCACCTCGCGCGTCATCTGCGGGCTGTCGGGCGGGGTCGACTCGGCCGTGGCCGCGGCGATCGTGCACGAGGCCGTCAGCGACCAGCTGATCTGCGTGTTCGTCGACCACGGTCTGCTCCGTGCCGACGAGCGTCGTCAGGTCGAAGAGGACTACGTCGCCTCGACCGGCGTGCGTCTCGTCACGGTCGACGCCGAGCAGCAGTTCCTCGACGCGCTGGCCGGGGTCACCGACCCCGAGCAGAAGCGCAAGATCATCGGCCGCGAGTTCATCCGCAGCTTCGAGGGCGCGGCCGAGGCGCTCGTGCTCGAGGCGGCGGCCGAGGGCGAGTCCGACGTCAAGTTCCTCGTGCAGGGCACGCTCTACCCCGACGTGGTCGAGAGCGGTGGAGGCACGGGTACGGCCAACATCAAGAGTCACCACAACGTCGGCGGCCTCCCCGAAGACCTGCAGTTCGAGCTCGTCGAGCCGCTGCGCACGCTCTTCAAAGACGAGGTCCGCGCCATCGGCCGTGAGCTCGGTCTGCCCGAGGTCATCGTCGGGCGCCAGCCGTTCCCCGGGCCCGGTCTCGGCATCCGCATCGTGGGCGAGGTGACGCACGAGCGTCTCGAGCTGCTCCGCGCGGCCGACGCGATCGCCCGCGCCGAGCTGACCGCCGCCGGCCTGGACGACGAGATCTGGCAGTGCCCCGTGGTGCTGCTCGCCGACGTCCGCTCGGTGGGCGTGCAGGGCGACGGCCGCACCTACGGTCACCCGATCGTGCTGCGCCCCGTGTCGTCCGAAGACGCGATGACGGCCGACTGGACCCGCCTGCCGTACGACGTGCTGGCCCGCATCTCGAACCGCATCACGAACGAGGTCGACGGGGTGAACCGCGTCGTGCTCGACGTCACGTCGAAGCCGCCGGGCACCATCGAGTGGGAGTGACGCGCGACGTCGCTCTCGTGGTCTGACCGGTCGAGTCGACCGGCCCGGAGACGCCCCTCACGTTCGCGTGAGGGGCGTCTCCCGTGTCGCCCCCGTGGCGCGTCCCGTGCCGGGGCGGGCGTGCCGCTCTGCTCGAGTGGTCAGAAGATGCTCTTCGAGGGCCCCGGAAGGACATCTTCTGACCACTCGATCACGGGGGTGAGCGCCACACGCGAGCCCCGCGCGTACGCGCACGACGCACGCGAAAGCGGGGCCCGTTCCTCTCGGAACGAGCCCCGCCGTGGGTGCAGCCGTGTCGCCTAGTCGTTGCCCCGCAGGATCGCGAGCATGCGCAGGATCTCGACGTAGAGCCAGATCACGGTCATGACGATGCCGAAGGCGGCCGACCAGTCGTAGATGCGCGGGGCGCCGCGCTCGACGCCCGTCTTGATCTGGTCGAAGTCGAGCACCAGCGAGTACGCGGCCATCAGGATGACGACGATGCCGATGAGGAACCCGATCGGGATGCCGAAGATCTCGCCGCCGCGGAGACCCCACGGGTTGTTGTTCGCGCCGAAGGCCATGAGACCGAGGTTGAGCAGCGAGAAGAGGCCGTAGCTGACCATGCCGATCATGAAGATCTTGGTGGCGCGCTTCGACGCACGCACCTTGCCGCTCTTGAAGAGCAGCAGGGTGACGGTGAACACGGCGGCCGTGCCGAGCAGCGCCTGGGTGACGATGCCGTCGAACTGGTTCTCGAAGATCACCGAGATGCCACCGACGAAGAGACCCTGGGCGGCCGAGTAGGCGAGCACGAGACCGGCCGACGGCTTCTTCTTGAAGATGTTGACCAGCGCGAGCACGAAGCCGGCGATGGCGCCGACGATCGCGAGCGCCGGGACGAACCAGCCGACTGCGGCGCCGACGAGCACGACCGCGAAGGCGAGGAGCGTCTTCGTGATGGTGTCTTCGTAGGTCATGCGGTCGGTCTGCGACGGGCCGGCCGAGGGCTGCGTGTAGAGGTTCTGCAGCTGCTCGGCGGTCATGCCGTCGTACTCGACGGGGCGCTGGCCAGCAGCGGCGCCGGCCTGCTGCTGCCGGATCACGGCAGCGCCCTTCTCAGAGAAGGCCGGCGACTGACTGAAGCCGGGATTCGAGAATGCCATCAGGATCCTTGTCTTGGTGATCGTGTCGGCCGCCGAGGGACTCGTCGACCGTTGGTCAACCGTAACGGTTGGTTTGTCTCGGATGGCTGGGGATACGCCTGATGAGAGCCGTATTCGCGCCGAGCGAACATGCAGTTCGTGCACCGTTCATGCGGCGGCGGCCGGAAGCCGACCGGGACGTCGAGGGAGGCGCGCTACCGTGGCCGCGTGACTCCCGTCCCGCTCGTCATCGCCCACCGCGGAGCCAGC
The DNA here is from genome assembly GCF_979256015.1 of Frigoribacterium sp. AC759. NCBI lineage: Bacteria > Bacillati > Actinomycetota > Actinomycetes > Micrococcales > Microbacteriaceae > Frigoribacterium > Frigoribacterium sp. AC759. The sequence continues at coordinate 80,187 of NZ_CEEDMT010000008.1, forward strand.
GGCTACCGCCCCGAGCACTCCGAGGCCGCGTACCGCCTGGCCGTCGAGCTCGGAGCCGATGCGATCGAGCCCGACATCGTGGCCAGTCGTGACGGAGTGCTCGTCCTCCGGCACGAGAACGAGATCTCGGGCACGACCGACGTCGCCGACCGCCCCGAGTTCGCGGATCGCCGCACGACGAAGCGCATCGAGGGCGCCGACGTCACGGGCTGGTTCACCGAGGATCTCACCTGGGCCGAGCTCTCGACCCTGACCGTGCGCGAGCGGCTGCCCGAGTTGCGTCCGCGCAGCGCCGAGCACGACGGGACGGGAGGCATGCTCCGCCTGTCCGATCTGCTGCGCCTCCTCGATGCCGCCGACCGGCCGGTCGGGCTGGTCGCCGAGATCAAGCACGCCGCCTACTTCGAGTCGATCGGGCTGCCGCTCGACGCTCTCGTGACCGATGAGCTGCGGGCGGCGGGCTGGGCGGGCGACGAGCGCCTCACGATCGAGAGCTTCGAGCGGACCGTGCTCGACCAGGTGCGGGCTCGCGGCGTCGGCGCGCGCTACGTCTACCTGCTCGAGAAGCGCGGGGCGGCGGCCGACCTCGTCGCGAGTCTCGGCTCGGCCGCGCCGACCTACGCCGAGCAGCTCGACGAGTCGTCGCTCGTGGGCCTCGCCGCCGACGGTCTGCACGGCATCAGCCTCGACAAGACGACCCTGATCGACGCCGACGGGACGACCGACCCGCGGGTCGTCGACCGGGCGCACGCCGCGGGGCTGCAGGTCTTCGCGTGGACGCTGCGGGCCGAGAACGCCTTCCTGTCGAAGGCGCACCGGGGCCCGGGCGGGCGCGCGGCGCAGGGGCACCACGCCGACGAGTTCCGTGCCCTGATGGCCCTCGGTCTCGACGGGGTCTTCGCCGACCAGCCCGAGCTCGCGATCGCCGTCCGCGACGCGCTCTGAGCGGCGGACCGAGGCCGGGGAGCCGAGGAGGCGCGGTGCCCGTCCACCTGCACCGCACCTCCTCGGCCCCACTGTCGGTGGCCCCGTTTAGACTGACCCGGACATGACGATCGTGCTCGACCCCTCAGACCCCACCGGTGCCGCCGGCGACCCCTTGACGGCCGGGCTCAACCCCCAGCAGAAAGAGGCGGTCGAGTACCGCGGGCAGTCGCTGCTGATCGTGGCCGGCGCGGGCTCGGGCAAGACGAGCGTGCTGACCCGCCGCATCGCCGGGCTGATCGCGTCGCGCGAGGCCTGGCCGAGTCAGATCCTCGCCATCACGTTCACCAACAAGGCCGCGGCCGAGATGCGCGAGCGCGTCGCCCACCTGGTCGGGCAGGCCGGCGAGGGCATGTGGATCTCGACGTTCCACTCGGCGTGCGTGCGCATCCTGCGGCGTGAGGCCGAGCAGTTCGGCTTCACGAAGTCGTTCACGATCTACGACTCGGCCGACTCGCGGGCCCTGCTCAAGCGCATCCTCAAGCAGCTCGACGCCGACACCCTCGGGTTCACCGTCAGCCAGGCGTCCGGCAAGATCTCGAAGCTGAAGAACGAGCTGACCGACGTCGAGACCTACGCGCGCCAGGTCAACGCGGGCGACCCGCAAGACGTCATGTTCCTCGAGATCTTCCGCCAGTACACCCGCGAGCTGCAGCGGGCGAACGCCTTCGACTTCGACGACCTCATCGCGCAGACGGTGTTCCTGTTCCGGGCGTTCCCGCATGTGGCGGCGACGTATCAGCGTCGGTTCCGGCACATCCTCGTCGACGAGTACCAAGACACGAACCACGCCCAGTACGCGCTGATCCGCGAGCTGACCAGGCCGGTCGATCCCGAGCTGGTCGACGAGCTCGAGCGCGGCGGGCAGTTCGTGCAGACGATGCGCGACGGCAGCGGTCGGATCCCCGGGGCGTCGTTGACGGTGGTCGGCGACAGCGACCAGTCGATCTACGCGTTCCGCGGCGCCGACATCCGCAACATCGTCGAGTTCGAGCGCGACTTCCCCAACTCGAAGGTCATCCTGCTCGAGCAGAACTACCGCTCGACCCAGAACATCCTCGACGCGGCGAACGCCGTCATCGCCAACAACTTCGACCGTCAGGCCAAGAGCCTGTTCACCACGGTGGGGGCGGGCGAGAAGATCGTCGGCTTCACCGGGTACACCGGTCACGACGAGGCGCAGTTCGTCGCCGACGAGATCGCGGCGTTGCACGAGGCGGGCACGGCCTACAAAGACGTCGCCGTGTTCTACCGCACCAACTCGCAGACGCGAGCGCTCGAAGAGATCTTCATCCGATCGGCCATCCCCTACCGGGTGCTCGGCGGCACGAAGTTCTACGAGCGTGCCGAGATCAAAGACGCGATGGCGTACCTCATCTCGGTCGCGAACCCAGCCGATCCGATGGCGCTGCGTCGCATCATGAACGTGCCCAAGCGCGGCATCGGCCCGGCGACCGAGACCGCATTGCAGCGGTGGGCCGACACGAACGCGGCCGAGGCGCCGACCCCGCTCCGCGACGCGATGCGCAACGCAGACCAGCTGGGGCTCGGCCCCAAGGTCACCGGGGCGATCCGCGGGCTGGCGACCCTGCTCGACGAGGTGCAGAAGACCGCCGCGACGGCCCCGGTGCACGAGATCCTCGCGGCGCTGATCGAGGGCAGCGGTCTGGTCGAGGTGCTGCGCGCCTCCCGCGACCCGCAAGACGAGGCCCGGGCCGAGAACATCGACGAGCTCGTGGCGGTCACGAAAGAGTTCCAGAAGAACAACCCCGACGGCACGCTGCTCGACTTCCTCACCGAGGTCACCCTCGTCGCGGCGGCCGACGACCTCGACGACACGAGCGGCACGGTGTCGCTGATGACACTGCACACCGCGAAGGGGCTCGAGTACGAGGCGGTGTTCCTCACCGGTGTCGAAGAGGACCTCCTGCCGCACCGCATGTCGGCGAGCGAGCCGGGCGGGCCGGCCGAAGAGCGGCGTCTGTTCTACGTGGGCATCACGCGGGCGCGGCAGAAGCTGTTCATCTCGCTGGCGATGACACGCGCGCAGTTCGGCGAGGTCAACGTGGCGATGCCGTCGCGCTATCTGCAAGAGATCCCCGCCGAGCTCATCGACTGGAAGCAGTCGCCCGGCATGGCGAACGGTCGCGGCGGCACGCAGCCGCGGGCGCTCAACGCACGACGCGAGGGTGCAGGCGGCGGGGGCGGTCTCGGGGGCACGCCCCGCGCCTCCGGCGGGTACGGCGGCGGCAGCTACGACCGGGCGACGGCGGCCTCGAAGACGAAGCCGAAGACCGAGTGGGCCAACCGGGTGACCGGCACGGTACGCGACAACGGCGATCTCGAGCTCGAGACGGGCGACCGCATCTCGCACATCGACTTCGGCGAGGGTCGCGTCATGGCGGTCACGGGGGTCGGCGCTCGCCGCATCGCCGAGGTGCTGTTCGACTCGGCCGGCCGCAAGAAGCTGCTGATCAAGGTCGCACCGATCACGAAGGTCTGATCACCGCCGAGTCCGCCGACCCTCGGGTCGAGGTCTGGGGCAGAGGGCCGGGCGGTCGGCGGACGACACGGATGCGGTGCTCGCCCAGCACGAGCACATCGCGACTGACGATCTTCACCGGCACTGCCGGGACCAGCGCCGACACGCTCTCGCCGCCCCGCTCGACGAGCGTGCCGTTGCCCGAGTCGAGGTCCTCCGCCCAGACCGACCCGTCGGGGCGGGCCATGACGCGGAGGTGGCGACGGGAGATCGATCGCGTCGGGTCGTCGATCGCGACCAGTTCGTCGCCGGTCGCCGTGTCGGTCGCCGGCTGAGAGGCGTGGTCGGTCTCCGGCTGGGTCGGGTGGCCCGTCGTCGGGTTCATCGCGGGCGCGGGGTGCGTCTGCGACTGCATCGTCGAGCCTGCCGAGGAGGTGCGGGTCGACCCCGTCGGCCGCCTCCCGATCACGATCGGTCGCCCTCCGATCTGCACCCGCGAGCCGTCGGGCAGCTCGAGGTCGAGGTGGCGGGGGCGGAGCAGCGTCGTGTCGAGGTCGTCGACGGGGTGAGGGGCGGTGGTGCTCGTCGCGGGCGCGGGCGCGGCCGCGGTGGCGGTGGCGGGTGCCGCTGCCGGCGCGGTGTAGGGGATCTGGGCGAGGCCCGGCATCGCCGTCGTCTCCGGCGGTAGGTAGGGCAATCGGACGACCCGCGAGAGCAGGCCCTGCTCGCGCAGTCGTGCCGCGCTCTCGGGGGTGAGGAGGTCGGGCGGCGCTACCGGGGATCTTCTGCTCTTCTTGTTCTTCCCTCGACCGGGTCGCACTCGAGACTCCTCTGTGGAAAACAAAACGGTCTACTTACCCTATGTGACATATTGGAGTCCGTCGCCCAGCCGGGGCGGCTCCGACCGAGAGAGATCACTCATGGCAAACGTCACCGTCACCTACGACGACCTCCGTACCCAGTCCACGCAGCTCCGCAACGGCCAGCGGGCCATCGAAGACCAGCTCGGGCAGCTCAAGTCGCAGATCGCGAACCTCGTCTCGTCGGGCTACGTGACCGACAAGTCGTCCAAGGCGTTCGACTCGACCTACTCCGAGTTCACGACCGGCGCGACGACGACGATCGCGGCGCTCGAGGGTCTGGCCGGGTTCCTCGAGAGCGCCGCCAACGCGCTCGAGAGCACCGACGCGCAGCTCGCCAGCAGCCTGGGCTGACCCGACCGACCACCCCGTGGCCGCCCCGACACGACCGGGGCGGCCACTCTGACGAGAGGAGACCGGCATGGGGCGATCGACCCTGACGGTTCGCGGCAGTTCGCTCGAGGCGCTGTTCTCGACGCTGACCGTGATCAAGAGAGAGCTCGAGGCGGCAGACGGTTCGGCGGACGAGGCCGCCGACGCCTGCGGGCACGCGGGCCTCGCAGAACGCGTGAGGTCGTTCTCGACCGAATGGAACGACGTGAGGCGCGGCCTCTCCGAGTCGCTCGGCGACCTCGGGCGTTCGGCCGGGGCGTTGGCCGACGGCTTCTCCGAGGTCGAGAACCAGCTGGCCGGCCAGCTGGCGGGGCACCGCTGATGGCGGGCGAGTTGTGGGCGATGCCGGTGGCGCCGGTGTCGGGCGATGCGGGCCGGGTCGTGATGATGGCCGACCGGTTCGGATCGACGGCCGAGTCGATCCGATCGGCGGCACGGTCCCTGCGGGCGCTGGACGACGGCGGGTCCTCCAGTGACGCGGTCGATGCGTTCCTGGCCAAGGCGGGGCTGCTGGCCGAGCAGATGGGTCGGGCGGAGGGGCGTTACGAGGAGGCGGGTGATGCCCTGGTGGCGTATGCGCGGGTGCTGTCCGTGGCGCAGGAGTCGGCGGGTCGTGCTCTCCGTCAGTACGAGTCCGCAGTCGACGACCACGAGGTGAATCATCGTCAGGCGGAGAGGTTCCGCGGGGAGGCGATGCTCGAGCCCGACGAGCTGTCGAAGCAGTGGTTGGAGGACCAAGAACGGCTGCATCGGTCGAGAAGCGACGACGCGAGGAGGCGCGTGATCGATCTCGGGCGGGTGGTCGACGAGGCGCACGCCGAGGTCGCGGCAGCGGCGACCGTCGCGATCTCACGTTTCGACGGTGCGAGCGGCGACGGCCTGCGCGACTCGGTCTTCGACGACATCGGCGGCGCCGTCGGCGTCGCCTACGACGGCTTCCAGACCTGGATGGAAGACAACGACGCCTGGATCTCGATGGTCATCGACGCGGCATCTGTCGTCGGAGTCGTTCTGATGGGCATAGCCATGTTCATCCCGGGCGTGAACGTAGTCGCCCTGCTCGTCGCCGGGCTGGTCCTCGCGCTTTCGACCGCGAGGGCCGTGGCGGGAACGGGCACCTGGGAAGAGGTCGCGGTCGCTCTGCTGTCGATGGCCTTCGTCGGGTCGGGGGCCCTGGTGGGAAAGGGGCTGAGTCGATCCGTCGACACGCTCCGCGCGACGCGCACCTCGCAACTCATGGAAACGGGTGCAAGCCCCAGCCTGGCAAAGGCCTATGTCAGCCGCATGTGGAGCCGGTCGCGCCCAGGCATTCTGGATAAGAGCCTCGTCCGATCTCTAGGCGACCCTTTCGCCGCTCAGGTCTCCCGCTTCATCAGGCCACCCCGAGTGGCTGGCGTCCTCGACGACCCCGTCATCATCGCCGAGATGACGCGCAAATTGAATGGGATGCGCGGGTTTCAAGCTGCCGATCTAATTCTTTCCAGCTCTAACCAGGTTTGGAACATTTATCGAGATGTGACGAAGGCGAGATCTTCCATAGTCACCGGAGGTCGATGGTGACGAGGATTTTGGAAATGGCTGATCTTAGCGATCCTCATGGTCGTCGGCCAATAGTTCAATTGTGGCTGTATTTTTCAACCCCTTTGACGATAGTGATGACCCAGGGCGTCTATCTCATCTACGCTGCGACTGCCTTGGTCTGGATGGGGCAGGGACGAAGATCTGATGAGATCGCATCGATCTATGCGCCCTCTCCCGGTTATCCTCCCTTCGTGGCTCCGGGATGGATTTTTGCTATTCCTACAGCCCTCATCATGCTGACCCTGATCGTTATGCTCATTGGTCCGAAGGTGGGCCCGATCGCGGCCCATTCCTGGATGTTGCCGTTCGTCTGGGGGATCAACGGCCTCTTGCTTTCCGGTTACTCCATCTCCTTCGAGTATGCAGAGGGGTGGCCGACTTACGTCGTCTACTTCGCGGCGGTCATGGGGGCGTGCTCCGTGGTCGGGTTCGCGGCGGCGGTGGTCCGCAGCGTGCGGGAACGGGCCGAGCGGCGGCGTGAACAGGCGGTCGAGGCATGAGCCGGACGTTCGTGCATCGCTCGGTGAGTGGCGCGGCGCGGTCGTATTCGCTCGTTCTGCCGGCGGGATTCGTCCATGTGGGCGGGTCCTGGTCAGCCGACACCGCTCTCGCCGAGGTCGTCGGTCAGCTCGGGCTGGTCGGTGACGACGAGCGCGACTTCCGAAGGCAGGCCCGCCCGATCCTCGACGGCATCCCCTCGACGCAGAGCGGCTTGCGGCTGCTCGACAGCTACGTCCTCGCAGGCACCTGGCCGGGCACCCGCATCTCGGCCACCATCACCTGCGGGGTTGCGGACGTGCCCGCCGGCACCGACCCCGATGACACGCTGATGGCGCAGGCCGCCAGACACGGCGGATCGATCACAGCGGTCGCCGGCGAACCGGCCGTCTTCTGGACTGACGGCGGCGACGTGGTCGCGCCACAGCGCGTCGACAGACCCGTCGCCGTCCTGCGTCGCAGGACGACGCTCAGCCGCATCCACGGTCTCGCCTCGCATCTCTTCGTCATCGTCGCCACCGTGGGCAGCGACGATCACGAGGCCGCCGAAGACCCCGACGGGAGCATCGCAGACGCCCTCTCCGACCTCCTGGCGGCGGTCGTCGAGAGCATCCGGTGGCGCGACGAAGCCGGCAGCACCATCACCGACCGGGCCACAGCGTGACCAGCACGCCGCACCCCCTGACTCACGACCCGCAAGGAGAACCGGGATGACCGACGTCGACACCTACGACGACACCCACGATGTGCTCATGGGGTACGACCCCTCGCTCTGGGTCGCCCTGCCACAGGGCTGGCCCTTCCAGGAGCACGCGACAGCCCAGTCGTGGGTCGACGCCACGCTCCACGACATCCGAGGGAGATCCGCTTCAGTGACCCGTTCCGGCCTCAAGCACCTGCGCCGGGTCCTCGAGCATCTGGCGCAGATCCCTCGCGAGGGCGAATCGCACTATCTGTTCGCCCCGACGATCGACGAGCTGGCCGGGCCGCTCCGGGTGCAGTACGGATTCTGCGACGGAGAACGGGAGACCATGTTGCGGCGGCTCGTGCTCGAGAGCGACCTGGACCAGATCGAGCCGCCCCTCCTCGAGGCCTTCTCGACTCCCGACCTCGGTGACGGATGGCGCGGCGTCCGGTTCGCCGAGCACGAGGGCGCGCTCGAGGCGGCCGTCGTCTACTCGTTCCGTGTCGAGCCCTACGACCTCCGCGTCAGCCTCCACATCGGACCTCCCGAGCAGACCAGCACGCTCGTCCCGTTCAGCGACGACTTCGTCCAGGGCATCAGCGTGGTGCCCGCCGAGTGAGGATCAGCGCCACCGTCAGACACGAACCGTCTCAGCAGACCACCGACTTCGTCTGGGAGGCGGAGCCCGGCACCACCTTGGCCGCGATCGTCGGGCACGCCGCGAGCCACCTCGGCGTCGACGCGGCCGAAACGCAGCACATCCATGTCGATGGCGAGCCGGTCGACCCGCGCCGCACCGTCGAGGAGGGTGCGATGGTCGACGGCGCGGTCATCAGCTTCGGAGCGCCGCCGAGCGTCCCGCGGGTACCGGACGACCTGCCCACCGTCCGCATCGTGGGTGGACCGGGGGCGGGCACGGTCTTCGTCGTCGACCCGGGGGTCGTCGTCATCGGGCGGGGCAGCGGGTCGACGGTCGTCCTCGACGACCCTCTCGTGCCTCCTGTCGCGGCCGCCTTGACACTCGACGGGGCCGGTCGCTTCAGCATCGCGCCGGCCCGAGCGGCGGAAGACGGTTCGAGCGCGACCGCCGACGACGCGACGAGGTCCGCAGCCGCCCGCCCGTCGGCGACAGACGCCGGCGACTCGACCGGCGCCGAGACCGACGGGCTCGCGTCCGTGTACGTCGACCGGCGTCGGATCACCGCGCCCGCCGACCTCGACGAGAACAGCATCGTGACGATCGGCGCGACCCTGCTCGCGGTGTCGGGAGCGGGAGGCGCCCGTGCGGCCACCAGCCCGACCGACGGCGGCGGATACGTCGACTACGCCCGGCCACCGCGACTGCTGCCGGACGACCCGCCGACGGTGTTCCGCTACCCGCCAGAACCACAGCCCCCGGCACGTCGCCCGCTCCCCATCGTCGCCGCCATCGCGCCCCTGATCATGGCCGTGGTCATGGTGCGCCTCTTCGGCAATCTCGGTTTCCTGGCCTTCGGGCTCATGTCGCCGGTCGTGCTCGTCGGCAACTACCTCTACGACCGCCGGAACGGCCGCACCTCGCATCGACGTCGACTCGCCGAGCACGAGGCGACGAAGGCCGCGATCGCGGACGACGCCTCCGCCGCCGTCCGACAGGTCGAGGCCCACCGGCGGCTCACCGCGCCCGACCCGGCGACGGTCCTCGACATCGCCATCCGTCGCCGCTCCCGGCTGTGGGAGAGGCGACGCGGTCACGCCGACCACCTCGCCCTCCGGGTCGGAACCGCCGACATGCCCTCCGGCGTCACTGTCGAGGACCCGGCCGAGCTGGAGCACCGGCGGATCGTGTCGCGACCGGCCCTCGACGTGCCCGTGAGCATCGCACTCGGCGAGCACGGGGTCGTCGGCCTCGCCGGACGACCCGACGACACCCGCTCACTCGCCACCTGGTTCGTCGCCCAGCTCGCCGTGCTGCAGAGCCCCCGCGACGTCGAGATCGTCGTGCTCACGGCCCCAGAGGGGCACGAGGCCTGGGCCTGGCTGCGGTGGGTGCCGCACGCGCGAACCGACCCGGGAGGAGACCGGGCCATCCGCCTCGCGGTCGAGTCGGCGGGTGTGGCACGCCGACTCGCCGACCTGGGCAAGCTCGTCGACGCCCGCCGCCGAGCCGAGCGGGAGGGCCCCGGTCGTCAGACCGTCGCCACCGGCCCCGACGTCGTCGTCATCATCGACGGCGCACGGCGGCTCCGCACCCTGCCCGGGCTCGTCCCCCTGCTCCGCGACGGACCGGCGGTGGGCATCCGCTCCATCTGCCTCGACGCCGACGCGCGGTCGCTGCCCGAGGAGTGCCTCGCCGTGGTCACCTGCTCTCCGACGGGTCACACGGTCGCCGTCGACCGCGCCCCCGTCGTCGAGCGTGTGCGCCCCGACCGTCTGCCGGTCGGATGGGCCGACGCCGTGGCCCGAGGCCTCGCCCCGCTGATCGACGTGGGGGACGAGGACGACGCGGCCGGTCTGCCCTCCCGATCGCGCCTCCTCGACGTCCTCGACCTGACCGAACCGACGGCGGCGAAGGTCCAGGCGAGGTGGAGCGCCCGAGCCCCCACCACCGAAGTCGTCGTCGGCCACGGGATCGACGGACGCTTCTCGTTCGACCTGCGCACCGACGGGCCGCACGGACTCGTGGCGGGGACGACCGGGTCGGGCAAGTCCGAGCTGCTGCAGAGCATCGTCGCGTCGCTCGCGTCGTCGAACACGCCCGACTCGATGACGTTCGTGCTCGTCGACTACAAGGGCGGTGCGGCCTTCCGGGACCTCGCGGCCCTGCCGCACACGGTCGGTCTGGTCACCGATCTCGACCCCCACCTCGTCGAACGGGCACTCGAGTCGCTCGGGGCCGAGCTGCTGCGACGAGAGCACCTGCTCGCCGAAGCCGGCGCGAAGGACATCGAAGACTACCTGGAGGTGCGAGACAGGCGCGCGGGACCCGTCGTGCTGCCGCGCCTGGTCATCGTGATCGACGAGTTCGCGAGCCTCGCCCGCGAGCTGCCGGACTTCGTCACGGGGCTCGTGAACATCGCCCAGCGGGGGCGCTCGCTCGGGGTGCACCTCATCCTCGCGACGCAGCGTCCGACGGGTGTCGTGACCGGCGACATCCGCGCCAACACCAACCTGCGGATCGCCCTCCGCGTGACCGACGACGCCGAGAGCACCGACGTCATCGACGCCCGGGACTCCGCCGGCATCTCGAAGTCGACCCCCGGGCGGGCATTCGCCCGACTCGGGGCCGGAGCCCTGCTGCCTTTCCAGGCCGGCCGCGTCGGCGGACGAGCCCCCGGAGCCGCGACGGTCTCGGACCGACCTCTCTGGGGCGCCGTCGTCGCCGAGTCGTCGATCGGCGGCCCGCTGCCGACACCCCCGCAGGAGGCGCGGGTCGTCGACGCGGACGAGACCGACCTCGTGCAGCTGGTCGCCGCCATCGCCGAGGCCGTCGAACGGCTCGGGCGCCCCGAGCCGCACCGCCCCTGGCTCGACGCGCTGCCCGAGACCATCACCCTCGACGAGATCCGCCGCGCGCACGCCGTCGCTCCGACGGCCGGGGGTCGCCTCGCCGCGTTCCCGTTCGGTCTCGAGGACCACCCGTCGAGTCAAGCTCGCCGACCGGCCACGTTCGACCTCGAGCACGACGGTCACCTCTACATCGTCGGGGCGCCGCGGACCGGCCGGTCGCAGGTGCTGAGGGCGCTCGCCGCCTCGATCGCCTCCGGGGCGTCGGCCGCCGACGTGCATCTCTACGGTCTGGACTGCGGCAGTGGCGCGCTGCTCCCGATGCTGCGGCTGCCGCACGTCGGCGCGATCGTGCAACGCACCGAGACCGAACGAGCCGCGCGCCTCCTCTCGCGGCTCGTCGGGGAGTGCCTCCGGCGACAGGAGGTCCTGGCGGACGGCGGGCACGCCGGTGTCGTCGAGCAGCGCCGGGCGGTCGAGCCGTCCGACCGGCTGCCGCACATCGTGCTGATGATCGACCGCTGGGAGGGCTTCGCCGGCGGGCTCGGGGATATCGACGGCGGGAGGCTCACCGAGCAGGTCACGCAGCTGCTGCGGGAGGGGGCGAGCGCGGGGATCCACGTGATCGTCACCGGTGATCGTCAACTCGTCGCCGGACGGTTCTCCACCCTCGTCGACCGCAAGATCGTGCTCCGACTCTCGGACCCCTCCGACTACTCGCTCGCCGGTCTCGACATGCGACGGATGCCGGAGCGGATGCCCGAGGGCAGAGGCGTCGTGGCCGGCACCGGGGTCGAGCTGCAGATCGCGCTCGTCGGTCGAGACCCGTCGGGGCAGGCCCAGGCCGACGACCTGACACGGATCGGTGCGGAGGCGACGACCCGCGATGCGGCCTCGGGCTCGGGCCGACGACCGTTCCGCCTCGACCGGCTCGAGGGGCCGCTCCGTTACGACGACGCCATGAGTCGTCGTCGACACGGCTCGACCGCAGCCGACGGCGACGGCATGTTCGCACTCGTCGGGGTCGGCGGTGACGATCTCGAGGCAGTCGGCCCCGATCTCGCGACGGGCGCGGGGACCTTCATGATCGGCGGTCCGAGCCGCAGCGGGCGCAGCACCCTGCTGCTGTCGGTGGTGCGGTCTCTGGTCGACGGCGGCGCGGAGGTCGTGGTCGTGGCGCCCAGGCCGTCGCCTCTCCGCGAGCTCGAGACCGGTCACGGGGTGCTCGCCGTCGTGACCGGGGCCCGCCCTCGGGAGGAGGAGCTGGCGTCGTGGTTCGACACCGCGCCTCCTCGGCGGGTGCTCGTCGTGGACGACGCAGAACTGCTCCGGGACGCACCGGCTGCGGCCTGGCTGTCGTCATACGTCATGTCGTGCTCCGATCGGGGTCAGGGACTGGTGGTGGCGGGGACGTCGTCCGAGCTGGGGTCGGGTTTCTCCGGCTGGCTGGTCGACGTGAGACGGAACCGCTGCGGAGCCGTGCTCAGCCCGCAGCAGGCGGTGGACGGCGACGTGATCGGCGCGGCACTGCCGAAGAGCTCGCTCGCGGCTCGCCTGCGCCACGGTGTCGCCGTCGTGAACCTGGGCGCCGGCGAGCTGCTGCAGGTCCGGGTCCCGTGGGGATGACGGGTGAGCTGCGGCCGGAGTCGGAGCGTGAGGGCGGGGCGAGGGGCGGGCGGCCGGGCGCCCGCCCCTCGACCTCAGCAGGGTGTCATCGTCCGTCGTCCACCGTGGGGAGTCCATCGGGGTCGAGGGGCGACCGGGCCCGGCCACGCAGAGGGCCCGCGACGAGGGCGATCAGCACCAGGAGCAGTCCGGTGCCCACGACCCCCGCGGCGAGACCGGCGATCCGCACGCCGTCGGGGCCACCGGTGAAGGCCAGCTTCGTCTCGGGGGTCGGCTGCGGTTCGGGCTCGACGACGGCCGGGGTGACCGGCTCCTCGGGGACCTCGGGCACCTCGGGTGCGACGACCGAGACCATCTCCGACTCGTACACGAGGGAGTCCTCGAAGGCCGGGATGACCTGCAGGCCCGACTCGTCGGGCGTCGAACCCGCCGAGGTGAGGACGAACACGTACGTCCCGGGTTCGTCGACCGACACGCACGGCGACTCGTGCCGACCGTCGCCGTCGATCGTCGTGACGACACGGCCCGCGATCAGAGTGGGGTCGAGGTCCGTCAACGGGCCGACGTCGTCTCCCTCGGACAGATCCTCCTCGATGGGGAACGGACCCACGAGGTACGACTCGACGTCGAAGGTCTCCACGGCGGGGTTCATCCCCGAGACGAGGAGCGCATCGCTCACGCAGGTGCCCGTGAGCACCTGCTGCGGACCGACGACCTCGGTGGCGATGGTCGGCGACCACGGGACGAGCGTCGTCTCGGTGGCCGCCCCGAAGACCGACCGCCACGGGCGCAGCCGGTCGCGCCCGGCGTCGGCCGGGGTGTCGGCCGGATCGATGGTCTCGACCCACGTGTAGTAGCCGCCCGAGGGCAGCTCGCAGCCCGGTGTGTCGTAGGTGCCCGGTCCGTCGGTGATGACGAGTTCGACCTCGCAGACCCGTGGCGCATCGTCCGGCCACTCGGCGCTCTCGACGACGGGCGCGGCGAAAGGGCCCATCAGCGTGCTGCGGACGGTGATGGGGACGGGCGCCCATCGACCGCCCGCGTCGTAGCGCCCCCATTCGGCGAGGAGGCCGTCGCCGGGTTCGACCGCGAGCGTCAGCTGGTCGGTCAGAACCGTGCCCGTCTCCGCGACCGCATCGCTCGTCATCGTGGACACGCGGGGCTGGAACGGCAGCGGCGACCTCGACTCGGTCGACGCTCTGCCCGCGGCGGCCACCGAGGTGCCGCCCGAGAAGAGGATCATCTGCGAGCCGACGGCGCTGCTGCCGACCGTCATGATCCGCCCGTAGGGGAGCCCGGTGAACTCCGCCTTCGCCTTCACCGTGACGACCGGGGTCGTGGCGGTCGTGCGGAACGCCAGCGTCTCGCCGTTGCGCGGGGTCGCCGTCGGCCGGCCGTCGGCGAAGACGGCGCCCTCGAGCGTGATCGTGCCGCGGTGCGTGGGCCCGAGCCTGGTCGGCCCTCCGGCCACCCGGTCGACGGTCAGGTCGCCACGGACGGAGCCCGTGCCGTCGTCACGCAGGTCGAGGGCCACCGTGCCGGCGACCGAGCGCGAGGCGGCGGCGGTCGCCTCGGCGAGCATCTCGTTCGCCCGCTGCAGCACCACGGGCCACTGGTCGTTCGCCCGCCCCGCGTAGTAGCGCTGGTCGTGCCCGTTGAGCCCCGTGATCGTCCAGACCGCCAACTGCCCCGCGGCCGCCGTGTTCGGGTCGCTCGTGCCGGCCCAGGTGCGTGCGATGTAGGCGAGGCGGGCGTGATCGGCGGTCGAAACCCCGAAGACGTCGGCGCCCGTCTCGGTGACGTACTCGTTGCCGATCGGCGACGACTTGCCGGCCTCCAGGCAGAACGCCTGACGCCCGTCGGGCAGCCGGTAGGTGCCGAGCCACGAGGCCCGGTCGCCGTTCCACAGATGGCCGGTGCCCAGTCCGGTCGGGGTGATCGCCGAGGCGGGCAGGGCGCCGAGCAGCGTGGCGCCGAGGATGCTCAGCACCAGCAGGAGGGCGGTCGGAAGTCGTCTTCGTGGGGCCCGCGAGGGGGCGTTCGTGGATGTCATGGGACGACCATGACGAGAGGGGCGGGCGTGCCGTCACCGCGCCTCCTCGGCCTGTGGACCGCGACGGGGCGAGCCTCACGGGGGAGGGCGCGGGTGGGGAGGCTGTGAAACGACGGACGCCCCCGTCGCGCGGTGGCGGCGGGGGCGTCCGGTGGTTCAGGAGGCGCGCTCAGTCGGTCTCGTCGAGATCGATCTCCTCGTCGGCGAGATCGTTCTCGGCCGCGTCGGGCGATCCCTCGCGGGGTGCGCCGCCGGTCGGGCCGTCATTGCCCTCGCCGACGCCGGGGAAGACCGTCTCGCCGGCGACGGCGTCGTTGGTCGCGATCTGCTCGGACTCGGCGAACTCGTCGGCCTGGTCGTAGGGCTTCTCGCCGGAAGCCGCGGGGTTGCTGGTGTCGCTCATGATGGATCCTCTCGGGAGTTCGCGGGATGCGGGTGGGGCGGTGGTCAGGCGAGGCCGAGCTGCTGCTGCAGGCCCGCCTCGTCGGTGGCCCCCCAGCGCTCGACGAGCATGCCGTCGTCGTCGAAGCGGCCGACCTGGATGCCGCGGACGGTGAAGCTCCGGCCCGTCGGCTCGTGACCCTGGAACGGACCGGTGTGAGTGCCCGAGATCGTGAAGACGGCGGTGACGTGCTCGTCGTCGGCGACGAGGGTCTCCACCGCGAGGTCGACGTCGGGGAAGGCCGTGAAGAACTCGCCCCAGAAGGCCTTGATGCCCTCGACGCCGGCCGGTGCGCCCGGGGCGGGGTCGTGATCGACGACGTCGGCGTGGAATCCCTCACCGAGTCGATCGACCTGCCGCGCGGTGAGGATCTCGCCGATCAGCTCCTGGGTCTTGATGTTCTTCTCTTTCGCCATCGTCGGCTCCATTCCTGTCTCGTGTCTGGACTCCCGTCTACTCCTCCCCAGAGCGACGGACGGGCGGGTGCTCACAGGTCGCCCGACGGTTCACGTGCCCGTCAGTGCTCGGCGCTAGGCTGACCGGGGCCCGTCGCCACGACGTCGAGACCGTTCGACCAGGTGGTGACCGGCCTCCGCCGACACGTCGGCACGACCGAGCGAAGCAATGGCGCAGCGATGCGGATTGGAAGAACAGCGTGGATCTTTTCGAGTACCAGGCCAGAGACCTGTTCGAGCAGTACGGCGTGCCCGTGCTGCCCGGCATCACGGCCGACACCCCTGAGGAGGCGCGGGCCGCGTCCGAGAAGCTGGGCGGCGTGACCGTAGTCAAGGCGCAGGTCAAGGTGGGTGGCCGTGGCAAGGCTGGCGGCGTCAAGGTCGCCAAGACCCCCGACGAGGCCGAGGCCGCCGCGCGCGACATCCTCGGGCTCGACATCAAGGGCCACGTCGTCAAGCGGGTCATGATCGCCGGCGGCGCGCAGATCGCTCAGGAGTTCTACTTCTCGGTGCTGCTCGACCGGGCCAACCGCTCGTACCTGTCGCTCTGCAGCGTCGAGGGCGGCATGGAGATCGAGCAGCTCGCCGTCGAGAAGCCCGACGCGCTGGCCCGCATCGAGGTCGACCCCCGCTCGGGCATCGACCTGGCGAAGGCCACCGAGATCGCGAAGGCCGCCGGGTTCCCCGCCGAGCTGGTCGAGAAGGTCGCCCCCGTGCTCGTCAAGCTCTACGCCGTCTACGAGGGCGAAGACGCGACCCTCGTCGAGGTGAACCCGCTCGTGCTCACCGAGCAGGGCGACATCGTCGCCCTCGACGGCAAGGTGTCGATCGACGAGAACGCCGACTTCCGTCACCCCGGTCACGCCGAGCTCGAAGACGCCGATGCGGCCGACCCCCTCGAGGCCAAGGCCAAGGCCGCCGGCCTCAACTACGTGAAGCTCGACGGCGAGGTCGGCATCATCGGCAACGGCGCCGGTCTCGTCATGTCGACTCTCGACGTCGTCGCCTACGCCGGGGAGGCGCACGGCGGCGTCAAGCCCGCTAACTTCCTCGACATCGGCGGCGGAGCGAGCGCCGAGGTCATGGCCGCGGGTCTCGACGTCATCCTCGGCGACGCCCAGGTCAAGAGCGTCTTCGTCAACGTCTTCGGCGGCATCACGGCCTGCGACGCGGTCGCCAACGGCATCGTCGCCGCCCTCGGCATCCTCGGCGACACGGCCACCAAGCCGCTCGTGGTCCGCCTGGACGGCAACAACGTCGACGAGGGTCGACGGATCCTGGCGGAGGCGGCGCACCCGCTTGTCACCGTCGTCGCGACCATGGACGAGGCGGCCGACAAGGCCGCCGAGCTGGCTTCGAAGTAAGGACTGAACAGAACAATGTCGATCTTCCTCAACAAAGACAGCAAGGTCATCGTCCAGGGCATCACCGGCGGTGAGGGCACGAAGCACACCGCTCTCATGCTCAAGGCCGGCACCCAGGTCGTCGGCGGGGTCAACGCCCGCAAGGCCGGCACCACCGTGACGCACGGCGACGTCGAGCTGCCCGTGTTCGGCACCGTCACCGAGGCCGTCGCCGAGACCGGCGCCGACGTCTCGATCGTCTTCGTGCCCCCGGCCTTCGCCAAGGACGCCGTCGTGGAGGCCATCGAGGCCGCCGTGCCGCTCGTGGTCGTCATCACCGAGGGCATCCCCGTGCAAGACGCCGCCGAGTTCTGGGCGCTGGCGAAGTCGAAGGGCGGCGCGACCCGCATCATCGGACCGAACTGCCCTGGCATCATCACGCCCGGCGAGTCGCTCGTCGGCATCACCCCTGCCTCCATCTCGGGCGCAGGCCCCATCGGGCTCGTCTCGAAGTCGGGCACCCTGACGTACCAGATGATGTTCGAGCTGCGCGACCTGGGCTTCTCGACGGCCATCGGCATCGGCGGCGACCCCGTCATCGGCACGACGCACATCGACGCCCTCGAGGCGTTCGAGGCCGACCCCGACACGAAGGCGATCGTCATGATCGGCGAGATCGGCGGCGACGCCGAAGAGCGGGCGGCCGAGTACATAAAGGCGCACGTCACCAAGCCGGTCGTCGGCTACGTGGCCGGGTTCACCGCCCCCGAGGGCAAGACCATGGGTCACGCCGGCGCCATCGTGTCCGGCTCGGCCGGCACGGCTCAGGCGAAGAAGGAGGCCCTCGAGGCCGCCGGGGTCAAGGTCGGCAAGACGCCGAGCGAGACCGCCGCACTCCTGCGCGAGGTGTACGCGGCTCTGTAGGGCCGACCCGCGCCTCCTGAACGGGCGTGTCCGTCGAGACCGGGTGGTCGTCATGACCCGGAGCCGACGGACACGCCCGTTCGGCGTCCGGCCAGGGCGAGCGCTCAGGGCGAGGCGCTCGGAGAGCGTCGGGGGCTGCCGGTACAGTCGACCTCGATGAACCGCCCTGCAACCGCCGCCTTCGCCGCGCTCGAAGCCCTGCTCGTCGTCGGCATCGGCGTGGGGCTGCCGGTCGCGATCACCAGCCTGCTCTGGGCGTTCCAGTACGGACTGCAGCTCGACTGGGTCATCTTCTGGCGCGCCTCGATCGACACCTGGCTCGTGGGGCACGGGGTCGACGTGACCCTGAGACTGGGCGGTGCCGCCGCCGAGGCCACGGGGGTCGCCGGGGCCGACGCTCCCATCCACCTGACCATCGCGGCCCTCGGGTTCTCGGCCCTGACGGTCGTCTTCGGCATCCGCGCAGGTCGTGCCATCGCCGAGACCGAGCACCGGGTCGTCGGCCTGCTGACGACGATCGGCACCTTCGCGCTGCTGTCGACGGGCCTGGCCGCCACCGCCCAGCACGAGCTCGCCTCGCCGTCGCTGTGGCAGGCCGTCGTGCTGCCGCCGCTCGTCTACGCCGTGCCCGTGCTCGCGATGGCCGAGATCACCCGCCGTCGTCGCGGAGAGGACCCCGGCGCGATCGCCTCGTCCGTCACCCGCCTCGTCGTCCGCGCACCGCTCGTCGCCCGCATCGTCGCGGCCGGGGGGCTGCGGGCCGGCGTCGCCATCGCGTCCGTCGTGGTCGCCTGCGCGGCGGTCGTCGTCGCCCTGCTGCTGCTCACGCACTTCGCGCAGATCATCACGTTGTACGAAGGCGCCCACGGGGGTCTGCTCGGTGGCCTCGCGCTGACGATCGGCCAGCTCGCCCTTCTGCCGAACATCGTGGTCTGGGCCGCTTCGTGGCTCGTCGGTCCCGGGTTCGCCCTCGGCACCGGGTCGGGCATCTCGCCCCTCGGCACGTCCGTGGGTCCGCTGCCCGCTCTTCCGATCTTCGGGGCGCTGCCGACCGCCGACCTGCCCTTCGCATTCGTCGGGCTGCTCGTGCCCGTCGTGGCCGCGTACGTCGTCACGACCCTGCTGCGCCCGAGACTTCAGGCCGCTCTAGCGGCAGCCGGTGTCGACGACACCCTGCGTCGAGTGCTCGTCGGGGTGACCGCCGGCGTCGTGGCGGGTGTCGCTCTCGGGGCGGCGGCCTGGGCGTCCGCCGGGTCGGCGGGGCCTGGTCGCCTCGTCGACGTCGGCCCGAACCCCTGGGCGGTCGGCGGCTTCACCGCGCTCGAGGTCGCCGTACCCGCCGTCCTGGCCATGATCGTGGCGCCGCCTCGGTTCGTGACGGGCGGGGGTCTGCCGACCCGCGCCTCCTCGGGGGTCGCACGCGATGCGGGGGCGACGGCGTCCGCTGCGTCCTCGCGCGGCGCCGGGTCCGCGGGCCGCTCTGCAGACGAGACAGCGCGCGCACCTCGCGAGTTCGGCACGCCACGGCCCGGCGAGTCCGCAGGAGGCGCGGCGACGGCGACCGGCATCGGTACCGGCACGAGCACTCTCGCGCCCGAGTCGGCGCCAGGCGAATCCTCCGAGGCGGAGACCGTCGGCGTCGACGACGACTCGAGGATCGCAGCACCGCGCGACGACCGCGACAGAGACGAGCGTGACGACGCCCGCGACCGCGACAGCGCTGATCGCGGCGACGACCCCGACGTCACGGGCCGGATCGACGGCATCACCCGCTGACCCCTCACCGGGTTCGACCCGGGCGTCGAGGGGGGCCGCGAGGTGCCGCGAGGCGCCACGCTAGGCTTGCCGCGTGCTGAAGCTCGTGGTGCTCATCTCCGGTGGCGGATCGAACCTCCGGGCACTGCTCGAAGCCGCACACGACGCCGAGTACCCGGCGCGCGTCGTCGCCGTCGGGGCCGATCGCGACGCCGACGGGTTCGAGCACGCCGACCACTTCGGGGTGCCGACCTTCACGGTGCCGTTCTCGAGCTTCGCCGACCGCGGGGCCTGGGGTGACGAACTGCTCTCGCAGGTGCGGCAGTGGCAGCCCGACCTGGTGGTGCTGAGCGGCTTCATGCGACTCGTGCCGCCTCGTGTCGTCAAGGCCCTCGCCCCGAACCTGATCAACACGCACCCCGCCTATCTGCCCGAGTTCCCCGGGGCGCACGGAGTCCGCGACGCCCTCGCCGCCGGTGTCGATCAGACCGGTGCGAGCGTCATCGTCGTCGACGACGGCGTCGACAGCGGCCCGATCCTGGCTCAGCAGCGCATCCCCGTGCTGCCCGGCGACGACGAGTCGTCGCTGCACGACCGCATCAAGCTCGTCGAACGCGAACTGCTCGTGCAGACCGTGCTCGACATCGCCAACGGAACGATCGACCTCGAACAGGAGTCCACCGCATGAGCGGCCACGCCATCGACCCCAGCCTCTACCGAGACCGCGACACCGTGCCCGTCAGGCGGGCGCTCATCAGCGTCAGCGACAAGAGCGGCCTGCTCGACCTGGCGGGGGCGCTCGCCGGCGCGGGCGTCGAGATCGTGTCGACCGGCTCGACGGCCTCCACCATCCGCGACGCGGGGCACGAGGTCACCGACGTCAGCGCCGTGACCGGGTTCCCCGAGTCGCTCGACGGGCGGGTCAAGACCCTGCACCCGGCCGTGCACGCGGGCATCCTCGCCGATCTGCGGCTCGAGTCGCACGAGGCGCAGCTCGCCGAGCTCGACATCGCGGCGTTCGAGCTCGTCGTCGTGAACCTCTACCCGTTCGTCGAGACGGTCGCCTCGGGCGCCGACGTGCCCACGGTGATCGAGAACGTCGACATCGGCGGACCGGCGATGGTGCGGGCCGCCGCGAAGAACCACGCCAACGTCGCGATCGTCGTCTCGCCGTCGAACTACCCGCAGATCGTCGACGCGCTCGCATCCGGTGGCACGACCCTCCTGCAGCGGCAGCGTCTCGCGGGCGAGGCGTTCGCCCACACGGCCTCGTACGACACGGCCGTCGCGGCCTACTTCGCCGCGAACGTCGGTCACGACGCCGACTCTGACAGCGCAGACGCGACAGACGGAGCCGAGGAGGCGCGGGTCGGCTTCGCCCCCACGGTCACCGTCTCGGCCGAGCTGCAGCACACCCTCCGCTACGGCGAGAACTCGCACCAGTCCGCCGCGATCTACGCCACCCCGGGTGCGCAGGGCATCGCGCAGGCCGAGCAGCTGCACGGCAAGGAGATGTCGTACAACAACTACGTCGACGCCGACGCGGCGCTGCGGGCCGCCTACGACTTCGACGAGCCGGCCGTCGCGATCATCAAGCACGCGAACCCGTGCGGCATCGCCGTTGCCTCGCCGGGCGCCGTCGACGCCATCGCCGACGCGCACCGGCGGGCGCACGCCTGCGACCCCGTGTCGGCGTTCGGGGGCGTCATCGCCGCCAACAGGCCCGTCACGCGTGCCATGGCCGAGACCGTGCGCGACATCTTCACCGAGGTGGTCATCGCCCCCGGCTTCGACCCCGAGGCCGTCGAGATCCTCAGAGCGAAGAAGAACATCCGTCTGCTGACGCTGCCCGCCGACTACTCGCGCGACGACCGCGAGGTCAAGCAGATCTCGGGCGGCCTCCTCGTGCAGGACGCCGACGGCTTCACCGGCTTCTCGTCGGAGGGCTGGACGCTGGTCGCCGGCGACGAGGCCGACGCGGCCACGCGCGCCGATCTCGAGTTCGCCTGGAAGGCCTCGCGCGCCGTCAAGTCGAACGCGATCCTGCTCGCCACCGGCGGCGCATCGGTCGGTGTCGGCATGGGGCAGGTCAACCGGGTCGACTCGTGCCACCTCGCCGTCGATCGCGCCGGCGAGCGCGCGACGGGTTCGGTGGTCGCGTCCGACGCGTTCTTCCCCTTCGCCGACGGACTCCAGGTGCTGCTCGACGCCGGTGTCCGGGCCGTCGTCCAGCCCGGCGGCTCGATCCGTGACGACGAGGTCGTCGCGGCCGCCACGGCCGCGGGCGTCACCATGTACTTCACGGGAGAGCGTCACTTCTTCCACTGAGACGTGCCCCGAGGCCTGCGAGGCCTGCGAGTGCTCCGAGCGCGCTCAGCGCCTCGCGCACCCGGGCCCCGCCCCTACGCCCCCGTCGCGATCCGAACCAACCGGTCTTGCGGCGGGGGTGTTCGTGCACCTATCCTGAAAGGCTGCCCAGCGCGGTGGAGTGACGATCCGCTGCGTGCCACGAGCAGGTCCGGACGACTGATCAGGTCGGGCGGATGCGTCCTCCACAGGCCGCCGACATCACGACACATCCCCGGCGGCAGGGCCGCGAGCCGCGACGCCCCCGCCAGACGACGACACTTGGAACCGCCATGTCAGCACAGTCCACCTCCACCCCGTCATCGACCACCCCCGAGCCCAAACCGTCGACCTTCCGCGCGCTCGCGCGGCTCTACCCGTACGCCCGCCCGGCCGTGCCGCGCATCGTGCTCGGCATGGTGGCGGCACTGCTCGCCGCCGTCGTCGCCCTGCTCATCCCCGTCGTCCTGCAACTGCTCGTCGACGGCCCGCTGTCGAGCGGCGACCGTTCGCAGGTGTGGCCGGCGTTCGCCGTCGTGCTCGCCCTCGGCGTCGTCGAGGCCCTCATGATCGCCGCCCGGCGGCGCCTCGTGCTCACACCGAGCACCCACGTCGAGGCGTCGATGCGCAACGCGCTCTACGCGAAGCTGCAAGACCTGCCCGTGGCGTTCCACGACCGGTGGCAGAGCGGGCAGCTGCTCAGCCGTTCGGTCAGCGATCTCAGCCTCATCCGCCGATGGCTCGCCTTCGGGCTGGTGCTGCTCGTCGTCAACATGCTGACGATCGTCGTCGGGTTCGTCGTGCTGTTCTTCTACAGCTGGGCCCTCGGGCTGCTGTTCGTGGTCGCGTCGCTCCCGGTGTTCGTGGTCAGCTTCGCGTTCGAGAAGCGCTACTCGCTCGTCGCGCGTCGCAGCCAGGACCAGGTCGGGGACCTCGCCACCAGCGTCGAGGAGAGCGTGCACGGCATCCGCGTCCTGAAGGCCTTCGGGCGGGGCAAGCACTCGCTGCGCGAGTTCGAGAAGCAAGCCGAGGACCTGCGAGGCACCGAGATCGAGAAGGCGCGGGCCGTCTCGAAGCTGTGGCTGTGGCTGCTGCTCGTCCCCGACGTCGCGTTCGCGCTGTGCCTGCTCGGCGGCGTCTGGCTCGCCGCCGACGGGCAGCTGACGGTGGGGCAGCTCTTCGCGTTCTTCGCGACCGCGACGGTGCTGCGCTGGCCGGTCGAGTCGATCGGGTTCCTGCTGTCGATGACCTTCGACACCCGCACGGCGGCCGACCGGTTCTTCGAGGTGATGGACAGCGAGAACACCGTGACCGACCCCGAGAACCCGCAGACCATCGACCAGCCGCGGGGCCGTCTCGAGTTCAAGGGCGCCCACTTCCGGTACCAGGACTCCCCGGCGCAGTTCCCCGACCTGGTCGACGGCGTCGACCTCGTGCTCGAGCCCGGCGAGACGATGGCCCTGGTCGGTCTGACCGGCTCGGGCAAGACCACTCTGCTGGCCCTGGCGCCGCGGCTCTACGACGTCACCGGCGGGCAGGTGCTGCTCGACGGCGTCGACGTGCGCGATCTCACTCGTGAAGAGCTGCGTCGTCACATCGGCATGGCCTTCGAAGACGCCACGCTGTTCAGCGCGACCGTCCGCGACAACGTGCTGCTCGGCCGACCCGATCTCGCCGACGACACCGTCGAGTCCGACCGGGTGCTGCGCGAGGCCCTCGAGATCTCGCAGTCCGACTTCGTCGACCGCCTGCCGGACGGCGTCGACACGCGCGTCGGCGAAGAGGGGCTCAGCCTGTCGGGCGGTCAGCGTCAGCGTCTCGCCCTGGCCCGGGCGATCGCCGCCCGCCCCGCCGTGCTCGTGCTCGACGACCCCCTGTCCGCGCTCGACGTCGACACCGAGGCCCGGGTCGAGGCGGGGCTGCGACGCGTGCTGGCCTCGACCACGTCGCTCATCGTCGCCCACCGGCCGTCGACCGTCACCCTCGCCGACCGCGTCGCCCTGCTCGAGAACGGGGTCGTGACCGCGGTCGGCACGCACTCCGACCTGCTCGCCACCAACGAGCACTACCGCTACGTCATCTCGTCGCTCGACGACGACACCACCACCCGAGACGAGGTGCTCGCATGAGCGACCAGAGACCGGACGACCGCGACGAGACCGGCCGCGACCAGACGGGCCGCGACCAGACCGGCCGCGACCAGACCGGCGACGCCGGGCGTGAGGCCCTCGACGGGCGCACGCCGGCCGAGAAGCGCGTCGGGCGGGGCTCGACCACCGAGGGGGTCAGAGGCGAGGAGCGCGACGACTTCACCCGCGACGAGAGCAAGCGACTCCGGGGGCGTTCGCTGCGCCTCCTCGGCTCGCTGGTCCACCCGCTGCGATGGCGACTCGTCGTCATGGGCGTCATCGTCGTCGTCAGCGTCGGGGCCCAGGTCGCCGGCCCTGCCCTGATCGCCTTCGGCATCGACCGCGCCCTGCCCGCCCTGATGGACCAGCAGGACTGGGCGCCGGCCATCCTCGTGGTCGTCGTGTACCTCGTCACGGGCGTGATCGGCGCCGTGCTGATGGCGCAGTACACGGTGCTGTCGGCGCGCATCAGCCAGGCGATCCTGATCGACCTGCGCAAGCGGCTGTTCCTGCACACGCAGCGACTGAGCCTGGAGTTCCACGAGACGTACACCTCGGGGCGCATCATCTCGCGCCAGACCAGCGACCTCGACTCGATCCGCGAACTGCTCGACTCGGGCATCAATCAGCTCGTCTCGGGGCTGCTCTACATGCTGTTCACGGCGATCGCGCTGGTCGCCCTCGACCCGCAGAGCGGTCTCGTGCTGGCCGTCGCCCTCGTGCCGCTGATCGCCCTGACCCGGTGGTTCCAGGTGCGCTCGCAGAAGCTGTTCCGAGCGACCCGTGTCACGAGCGCCCGCGTGATCGTGCACTTCGTGGAGACGATGACCGGCATGCGCGCCGTCCAGGCGTTCCGCAAGGAGGGCCGCAACGAGAAGGAGTACGGCGGATTCGTCGAGGATTACCGCCAGGCCAACTCGAAGGTCTTCACCCTGTTCGGCACCTTCGACCCGGGTCTCGTGCTGATCGGCAACGCCACCCTCGCCGCGGTCGTGCTGTTCGGCGGGTTCCGTGTCATCGACGGCACGCTGGCGATCGGCGCCCTGCTCGCGGTGGCCCTGTACGCCAAGCGGTTCTTCGACCCGGCCGAAGAGATGGCGATGTTCTACAACGGCTACCAGTCGGCCTCCGCCGCGCTCGAGAAGATCTCGGGCGTGCTCGAAGAGCAGCCGAGCGTGCCCGACCCGACGCACCCGGTCGACCTGTGGCACGCCACCGGCCGGGTCGAGTTCGACGACGTCGAGTTCGCCTACAACGCCGACACCGTCGTGCTGCCCGAGTTCGACCTGACGGTGCCCGCCGGGCAGACGATCGCCCTGGTCGGCTCGACCGGTGCCGGCAAGTCGACGTTGGCGAAGCTGATCTCGCGGTTCTACGACCCGACCCGCGGGCGCATCACGCTCGACGGGGTCGATCTCCGAGACCTGCACCCCAAAGACCTCCGGCGAGCGATCGTCATGGTCACGCAGGAGGCCTACCTGTTCTCGGGGTCGGTCGCGGACAACATCGCGCTCGGCAAGCCCGATGCGAGCCGCGAGGACATCGAGCGGGCGGCCCGTGCGGTCGGGGCGCACGAGTTCATCATGGCGCTGCCCGACGGCTACGACACCGACGTGAACAAGCGCGGTGGGCGGGTCTCCGCGGGTCAGCGTCAGCTGCTCTCGTTCGCCCGGGCCTTCATCGCCGACCCGAGCGTGCTGATCCTCGACGAGGCGACGGCGTCGCTCGACATCCCCTCGGAGCGCATGGTGCAGGAGGCGCTGCAGACCCTGCTCGCCGACCGCACCGCGCTGATCATCGCGCACCGGCTCTCGACCGTGGCGATCGCCGACCGGGTGCTGGTTATGGAGTACGGCCGGGTCGTCGAAGACGGCAGCCCCGCCGACCTCATCTCGGGCACCGGCCGGTTCGCGCAGCTGCACGCCGCGTGGCGGGACTCCCTCGTGTGAGGTCGGCGGAGGTGCGGCGCCTGGCGCGACGACGGGCGAGTCCGTCGGAGGCGGGCGGCCGTGGCCGACCGGGGCGGACGGACTCGCCCGTTCCGGTCTGCCGTCCGTTAGCGTGTGACCGATGCCAGACACGACGAGGTACCTGCAGGCCTACGACGATCAACTCCGCACCGATGCCGAGACGCCGAGCGCGATCGGAGTGACGACGCTGGGCCCGCTCCGGCTCGTGACCTTCGCCGCCGGGCGCGGCTTCGTCACGTATCGCGATCTCGGCGGCTCCGACGCCGGGCGCATCCGCGGGCTGGTAGGCGAGGCGCTGGAGCACTTCCGAGCCGACCCCGTGATCGACCGCGTCGAGTGGAAGTCGCGCGGCCACGACCACGCGCCCGGTCTGCACGACGCCCTGGTCGCCCACGGCTTCACGCCCGGTGAACCGGAGTCGATCATGATCGGACCGCTCGCGGCGCTCTGCGAGGTCGGCGACGTCCCGGCCGGGGTGACCGTCCGGCGGGTCACGGCAGAGGCCGACGTGCGGGCGATGAGCGCGATGGTCGACGAGGCCTTCGGCGAGGCCGTCGACGCGAGACAGGCCGACGCGCTGTTGTCCCGTCTCGCCCGGGACGACGGCATGGAGCTCTGGGTCGCCGAGGTCGACGGCCGGATGGTCAGCGGCGGCCGACTCGAGCCGGTGCCCGGCACGGACTTCGTCGGCATCTGGGGCGGTGCCACCCTCGAGGCGTACCGGCACCGCGGCATCTACCGGGCGCTGACCGCCGCCCGGGCGCGCTCGGCCGTCGCACTCGGCAAGACGCTCGTGCACAGCGACTCGACCGACGACTCACGGCCCATCCTCGAGCGGTCCGGCCTCGTAAAGGTGTCCACGACGACGCCGTACGACTGGACGCGCTGACCGCTGCTTCGCTCGCGGCGACCGCCCGGCGACCGCCCGGCGACCGCCCGGCGACCGCGGGGCGACGGCGGGGCGACGGCGGGCGAGTCCGTCGGAGGCGGGCGGTCGGGGTGGACCGGCGGCGTCGGACTCGCCCGGGGTCGGCAGACGCCACGCACCGACCGTGAGGCACGGTCAGCGGGCCTTCGAGGCCTCCGTCGGCGATGACTCCCGCCACGCGAACACCTGGCCGTCGTCGCCGGCCACGACCGACCATTCGCCGCAGACGACCCCTGCGGTCGGCAGGTCGGCCGGCCACCAGTCGGGGGAGACGGGCGGGGCCGACTCGAGCGGATCGGCGGGGGCGCAGCCGGCGGTGTCGGCGAGGGGAGTCGTCGTGCGGAACGTGAGAACCGCCTCCTCGGGATCGTCCCGGAGCGAGACCGCGCGGATGGACGTGGCGTCCGAGGGGACCCACCCGGCGAGCACGAACGACCGCGTGCCCGACTTCGGCGCCTCGCCGTAGCTGTCGAACTCGAAGCTCCGCTCGTCGGACCCGAGGCTGCCGAGCGAGCAGGCGGCGAGGCCGAACGCGAGTGCGGAGACGAGGGCGGTCGCGGCGACGAGACGGGTGACGGAGGGCATGCTCCGAGCCAAGCGCCTCCCGGCGCCGAGCGGATCAGCCCGGAGTCGAGACGGTCTCATCCGTCAGGAGGATCGTGCTGGTCAGGGCTCCCAGGAGGCGCGCTCGAGATCCACCCGGAACGCACCCGCCCGAGACCACCGCAGCGGCGTGCCCTCCACCCGGTACATCTCGAGAGCGCGGCTCTCGTGGTCACGGGGCGCATGCCCGGACGCCCGGATGACGCGCCACCACGGCAGCTCGGACCCCGCGTACGCCATCACCTGCCCGACCGCACGGGAGGCGCGCGAACCGAGCACGGCCGCTATCGACCCGTACGTCATGACACGGCCCGCCGGGATGGACTCGACGACCTCGACCACGCGCGAGGCGAAGTCGGCACCGGGGCCGTCGCCCGCGTCGGCACCGGGGCTCACGCCGGGGTCAGCGCCCGTTTCCGCGCCAGGGCCCGGGCCAGCGCCCGCGTCGGCACCGGGGCTCACGCCGGGGTCAGCCTCAGCGCGGCGAAGTGCTCGCCGTACGGGGTCTCGCCGACGACCTCGAAGCCGATGCGGGCGAAGAACTCCTCGGGCCCGTCGTCGCCGGGTTCGTACATGACCGTCAGTCGGTCGAACCCCCGGCTGCGGGCCTCGTCGGCCAGAGCGTGCACGGCGAACCGCCCGACGCCGCGGCCCTGCGCATCGGCCTCGACGTTGATGCGCCAGATGCAGCTGCGCAGCTTCTCGTCGTCGGCCGAGGCGTCGAAGTTGCCCATGATGAAGCCGACGACCGTGCTGTCGCCATCGGCGCCGTCGACATCGACGACGACGCGCGGCCAGGCGGTCGTCGGATTGACGTACGCCTCGGCGATCGAGTGCGACACCGGGGCCACGTACTGCTCTTGGCCCGGCTTGAGCGTCAGGTTGTTGGCCGCGACCACGGTCGCGGCGGACAGTTCTTCGAGGCGGAGATCCGACATGCCCTCAGGCTACTGGCGGCGGCGCTCGCGGCACCAGCACCGACCCCGGCCTCGACCCGCCGACCCGCGCCACCTGACAGCGCGCTCGGGTTCGGCCCTGAGATCGCTGGCCGCTGGCGGTTCGAGGTGGCGCCGCCGGGTGGCAGGGAGTTGGCTTGCATATTCAAGTCATCGACCGACACGGTGACCTCTCGGCACGCCGGTTCCGGCCATGCCCCATCCGCGCCTCGAAGGAGCCCCCCGTGAAGATCCTCCTGCTCGGAGCGACCGGAGGCGTCGGCTCGCACCTCCTCCGCACCACCCTCGCCGCGGGGCACGACGTGCGGGTGCTCGTCCGCGATGCGACCGCCCTCGACACCAGCGACGGGGTCGACGTCGTCGTCGGCGACGCGACCACCGCCTCCCACATGGCCGAGGCGGTCGACGGGCGCGACGTCGTGCTGAACGCCGTGGGCTCGCGCAACTTCAGGGTGCCGGTCGAGCTCGAGGTCGGGCGCGTGCTGCTGCCCGCCATGGACGCCGCCGGCGTCGAGCGCCTGATCGTCTGCTCGGCGTTCGGGGTCGGCGACAGCGAACGCGACGCCGGGCCGCTGCAGAAGATGTTCTTCCACAGCGTGCTGGGCAGGGTCTACGCGGCCAAGGAGGTCGCCGACGCCGAGGTCCGCGCCAGCGACCTCGACTGGACCCTCGTCTACCCCACCCGTCTCGTCGACGGCCCCGCGACCGGCGACATCGTCGTCGCCGAGAGGCTGCCGGCGGGGGCTTCGACGAAGGTCTCGCGCGCCGACGTCGCCCGCTTCATGCTCGCGCAGCTCGGCGACGGCACCTGGTCGCGGCGGACCGCGGTCGTGACCGGCGCGGACTCCTGACCCGCGCCTCCTGGAACCCCCGCAAGCCCTGCGACCCCCGCAACGCCCGCGCTCCCCGCACGCTCGGCTACAGCGAGACCAGCCGGTCGTAGGCGGCGTCGACCCCCGGGTCGATCGCGCGGCGGGCCGGGTCGGCGTCGTGCCAGGCGACGATCTGGCGGGCTCCCTCGGCGAACGGGACCCGCGCCTCCCAGTCCGGGGCGATCGCACGGATCTTCGCCGTGTCGAACACGGCCGGGTGGCTGCGGTCGCCGCAGAGGTCTGCGGTCCACTCGGGAACAGTCTCGGTGATGTCGTGAGTGGTGCGGTGGACGAGGTGCAGCGGCGCCCCGGCGGCGTCGGCGAGATCGCGCGCGATCATGTTCCAGGTGAGCTGCTCGGGCGCCATGATGCTGAACGCCTCGCCCATCGCGTCGGGGTGGCCGAGCAGCGCGACGAACGCCCGCGCGAAGTCGGTGGAGTGCGTCAGCGCCCACATCGACGTGCCGTCGCCGTGCAGCACGATCGCGTCGCCCCGGCGCATGCGCTCGATGGTCGTCCAGCCGCCGAGCAGCGGTACGTGCGTCTCGTCGTACGTGTGCGAGGGGCGCACGACGGTGGCCTGCACCCGGCCGGCCTGGTGCTCGTCGCGCAGCAGCCGCTCGCACGCGATCTTGTCTCGCGAGTAGGCCCACCACGGGTTGAACAGCGGCGTCGCCTCGGTGATCGGCAACGAGACCGGGGGCTTCTGATAGGCCGAGGCCGAGCCGATGAAGATGTACTGATCGGTCAGCGGCGCCACGACCCGCAGCATCGACGCGAGCTGCTCGGGCGTGAACGTGAGGTAGTCGGCGACGCTGTCGAAGCGGCGGCCGTGCAGGGCGGCGACCACCGCCTCTTCGTCGCGCACGTCGGCGGTGAGCTGTTCGACGCCCGCCGGCAGCGGTCTGATGGAGGTGCTCCCGCGCTTGAGCACGGTCACGGCCACGCCGTCGAGCAGGGCCTGCCGCACCACCGCCGCGCTGATCTGCCCGGTGCCGCCGATCACGAGGAGGGACGTCGTCGTCATCGCCCCACTGTGCACCCGTTCCGCCGGGGCCGGGCCACATCGAGGTGACGCGAAGGGTGCCGGAGGCGCGGTCCGGTGCCCCCTACGCGTCACCTCGATGAGCGGTGCGGGAGCGGAGCGGGGCCGAGCCGCGTCGAGGTGACCCGAAAGGGGCAGTAGGCGCGGGCCGGTGCCCCGAACGCGTCACCTCGATGGGCGGTGCGGGAGCGGCGTGGGGTCGGGCCACATCGAAGTGACGCGAAAAGGGTAGGAGGCGCGGGTCAGGGGCCCGAACGCGTCACTTCGATGAGCGGTGCGGGGCGGAGCGTGCCCGGCCGCATCGAGGTGACGCGAAAGGGGTAGGAGGCGCGGGTCAGGGGCCCGAACGCGTCACTTCGATGAGAGGGGGGGGGACGAGAGGGGAGTCGGGGCCGCATGCCGGGGGCGGCATGCATGCGGGTGCATGATGGCGTGATGCACGACGCGACCTCCTCCCCGACCCCGAGCAGCGCACCCGGCGACTCGGCGGCGACGACGGCGTTCCGCGCCGCGCGCGACCACCTGCTCGCCCTCGGCGACGATCTCGACCGGGCCGGCGCCGAGTTCCGCTGGCCCGACGTCGGCGACCGCTTCAACTGGGCCGTCGACTGGTTCGACGTCATGGCGCGGGACAACGACCGCATCGCACTCTGGCTCGTCGAGGAGGACGGCTCCGAGCAGCGCATCACCTTCGACGAGATGCGCCGCCGCAGCGACCAGGTCGCCGTCTGGCTGCACGGACTCGGCGTCGCCCGGGGCGACCACGTCATGCTCATGCTCGGCAACCAGGTCGAGCTGTGGGAGGCGATGCTCGCGGTGATGAAGATCGGCGCGGTCATCCTGCCGACCTCGACCGTGCTCGGCACCGCCGACCTCGCCGACCGCATCGAGCGCGGGCTCGTGCGGCACGTCGTCGCGAACGCGTCCGACGCGGCGGTCTTCGACGCCGTTCCCGGCATCGACGCGGTCACCCGCATCGCCGTGCTGCCGTCGGCCGGAGCCGCGGCCGCAGCCGGAGCCGGAGCCGCGGCCGCAGCCGGAGCCGGCGCCGCAGCCGGAGCCGGCGCCGCAGCCGGAGCCGGCGCCGCAGCCGGAGCCGGCGCCGCACCCGCAGCCGCAGCCGGCGCCGCACCCGCGGGCTGGGTCTCCTTCGACGACTCGCACCGCGCCTCCTCGGTGCGCCCCGACGTCGTCACCGCGACCGACGACCCCTGCCTCGTCTACTTCACCTCGGGCACCACGAGCCGCCCCAAGATGGTCGTGCACTCGCACGCCTCGTACCCGGTCGGGCACCTGAGCACGACGTACTGGCTCGGGGTCCGCCCCGGCGACGTGCACATGACGATCTCGTCGCCCGGCTGGGGCAAGCACGCCTGGAGCTGCTTCTTCGCGCCGTGGACGGCCGAGGCCACCGTGTTCGTCTACAACTACGGGCGGTTCCGGCCGGCGGAGCTGCGCGACCAGCTCGAGCGCGCCTCCGTCACGTCGTTCTGCGCGCCGCCGACCGTGTGGCGCATGCTGATCCAGTCGTCGCTCGGCGCCCGACCGCACGCTCTGCGCGAGGCGCTCTCGGCCGGCGAGCCGCTGAACCCCGAGGTCATCTCGCGCGTGCAGCAGGGCTGGGGGCTCGACATCCGCGACGGCTACGGGCAGACCGAGACCACCGCGATCATCGCCAACGCCCCCGGCGGCACCATCAAGGCCGGGTCGATGGGGCGCGCCCTGCCCGGCGTCGACGTCGTGCTCGTCGACCCGGTCACGGGCGAGGTCGGCGACGAGGGCGAGGTCTGCCTCGACCTGACCACCCGACCAGTGAACCTGATGACGGGCTACCTCGGCGACGCGGCGCGCACCGAGTCGTCGATGCGCGACGGGCTGTTCCACACCGGCGACGTCGCCTCCCGTGACGCCGACGGCATGATCACCTTCGTCGGGCGGACCGACGACGTCTTCAAGTCGTCGGACTACAAGGTCTCGCCGTTCGAGGTCGAGAGCGTGCTGATCGAGCACCCCGCCGTCGCCGAGTCGGCCGTGGTGCCCGCTCCCGACGACGTGAGACTGGCCGTGGTGAAGGCGTACGTGACGCTGGCGGCCGGTGTCGAGGCCTCGGCGGAGACCGCCCGCTCGGTGCTCGCCCACGCCCGCACCGGGCTGCCGGCCTACGAGCGCGTGCGCCGCGTCGAGTTCGTCGACGAGCTGCCGAAGACGATCTCGGGCAAGATCCGCCGCGTCGAGCTGCGGCAGCGCGAGGAGGACGCCGCGGTCTCGAGCGAGCGGATCGCGGGGGAGTTCCGCGACTCGGACTTCCCCGGGCTGCGCGGGTAGTTCGGCCCGGCGCCGGCGCGGGCGGGGACACGGGCGCGGGCGCCTGATCGACGCCGAGGAGGCGCGGCGCGGCGACCACGGGCATGAAGATTTCTCGACGACATCGGCCGAGCCCCTGGTCGTCTCGCGCCTTCTTGCCTAAACTCGATGCATCCACCCCGAGGAGAACCGTGATCCGCTGCGCCGACAAGACGACGACCGTCTCGTGAGCGACCCTCGGCACGATGCTCCGCCCCTGACCCGGCGCGAGGCCCTGGCCCGTGAGCGCGCGGCTGCCGCAGCCCCGGAGGCGCGGGTCGACACAGACGTCTCGGTTGCCGCTTCAGAGGCACCCGCCGCGCACGCCCCGGCCCCGAAGACAGCACCGGTCGCGCAGGCCCCTGCCACGCAGGCCCCTGCCACGCAGCACGCCGTCGCGCAGGCCCCCGCCGCGCAGGCCCCGGCCCCGCAGGCCACTCCCGCGCAGCACCCCGCGGCACGACGTCAGCTGGCCGTCGCTCGCGTCCCTATGCGCTCGACGCGGGTCGTCTCGGGTCCCGAACCGGGCCTCCTGCCCTCCCGTCGTCCGAGCTTCCTGGCCCGGCGTGCGCGTGAGGCGGCCGTCCCGGCGTTCGCGCTGCTGGCGGCGACCCTGTTCTTCTCGTCGAACGTGACTCCCGCGTCGGCCTCCGACCTGGGCGGCTCGGGGATCCCCGTGTCGACGGCCGCTCCGATGACGGGTCAGACGATGGCCGCTTCGCTCGTCGTGCTCGCCGTCGCCGAGCGCGACTCGTACGGTGTGACCGATCCGCCGCCGCCGCCGCCCCCGCCGCCCGTGGTGAAGGCCCCGGTCGTGTCCGACTCCGGCTCGTCGAGCCGCTCGTCGTCCTCCGACGCCGTCGTCGGCGCCGCGGGGGGCGTCGCCTCGGGTGGCGGCACCGTCGTCAACAGCGGTGCCGGCGACATCCGGTGGCCGTTCCCGGGCAGCGTCGTGCTGAGCTCGGGGTTCGGCCCCCGTAGCGCACCGTGCGCGGCGTGCTCGAGCATGCACATGGGGCTCGACATGACCCCCGGCGGCGGCACCCCGATCGGCGCCGTCGCGGCTGGCACGGTCCGCACCGCCGGAGTCCACGCCCAGTTCGGCACCTACGTCGTCATCGATCACGTGATCGACGGCGGTCTGGTGAGTACGATGTACGCGCACATGCGGTCGGGCTCGAGCCCGATGTACGTCGGTCAGCAGGTCGGCGTCGGCGAGCTCGTCGGCACGGTCGGTCGCACCGGTGTCGCGACGGGCGAGCACCTGCACTTCGAGGTGCTGATGGGCGGATCGACGCAGATCGACCCCAAGGCCTGGCTCGACGCGAACGCCGGCCGCACGCTCTGAGTCGTCGCAGGCCCCGCCTCAGCGGAAGACGATCGTGCGGGCTCCGTCGAGCAGCACGCGATCCTCCGCGAACCAGCGGACGGCCTGCGTGAGGGTGCGGCTCTCCTCGTCCTGTCCGATCGCCATCAGCTCGGGGGCGCTGCGCGTGTGGTCGACGCGGACGACGTTCTGCTCGATGATCGGCCCCTCGTCGAGGTCGCTCGTGACGAAGTGCGCCGTCGCGCCGATCAGCTTGACCCCGCGGGCGTGCGCCTGCCGATACGGGTTGGCCCCCTTGAACCCGGGCAGGAACGAGTGGTGGATGTTGATCGCCCGCCCCTCCAGCGCCGCACACAGCTCGGGGCTGAGGATCTGCATGTAGCGCGCCAGCACGACGAGCTCGATGTCGTACCGGTCGACGACCTGCAGCACCCGGGCCTCGAACGCCGCCTTCGACTCGGCGTCGGTGACGGGGTGGTGCTCGAAGCGCTTGCCGTAGAACTCGGCGAGCCCCGAGAGGTCGTCGTGGTTCGCGAGCACCAGCGGCACCTCGATCGGCAGCTGCCCGGCGCGCTGCCGGAAGAGCAGGTCGTTGACGCAGTGCGCCGCCTTGCTCGCCAGCACGAGCGTGCGGATCGGTCGACCGACCACGTCGAGCTTCGCCTGCATGTCGTAGCGGGCCAGCACGGGCGCGAGCGCCTCCTCCAGCGCGGTGCGCTCACCGGGCGCCTCGACCTGCAGGCGCATGAAGAACGTGCCGGTGTCGTGACTCGAGAACTGCGCCGACTCGGTGATGTTGCCGCCGGCCTGCACCACGGCACCGCTGATCGCGTGGACGATGCCGGGCTGGTCCTGGCAGACGAGCGTCAGGGTCCAGTGCGTCGAGGGGAAGGCGGTGGAGGCGGTGGAAGCGCTGGAGGCGGTGGTCGCGTCGGTCACCCGCCCAGGTTACCGACAGCGAGGAGTCACGACTCGCCGCGCGGACCCGGTGCGCGCGGCGAGTCGTGACTCCTCGATGCAGGAGGCGCGGGGTGGAGGTGCGGGTCGGCTCAGAGCGCGGCGACCAGCAGTGCCACGAGGGCCACGAGCGGGAAGAGCCCCTGCGTCGCCGCCGCACGCAGCTTCGTGCGGTCGGAGAGCGCCAGCACGAGCGCTGCGGCGAGCATCGAGCCCGTGCCCGCCACCAGGAGGGCGAGACCTGCGGGGGAGGTGTCTGCGAGCTGACCCGCGCCTCCTCGGCTGGACGCAACCAGCACGACGCCGACGAGCGTCACGATCGCGAGGAAGAGGTTGTAGAAGCCCTGGTTGAAGGCCATCGGCTTCGTGAACTCGGCCTGCCGGTCGTCGGTGATGCCGAAGGTCGCGCGGACGCGCGGCGTCGTCCAGAGCACGGACTCCATCACGAAGATGTAGACGTGCAGCAGGGCGGCGAGCGTGGCGGCCACGAGTGAGACGATGAGCATGCCGCCAGCCTAAGGCGCCTCATCGTCGAAGTGACCCGTTCGGTGCCCGGAGTCGACCTCGGGGCCCTGGACGGGTCACTTCGATGAACGCCCGGCGCCGCGGGGCGCCGCGCCGTGGGGCGTTACGCCTCGGAGTGCGGGGCGGGCTCGGTGGTCGCGGTGGCGCGGGTGGCCTTCCCGAGGTTCTCGACGAGCTCGGCGCGGGTCTGCGACACGACGTAGGCGGGCTGGTCGCGCTCGACGCGCCAGCTCTCGCTCAGCGGTCCGACGTTGACGGTGTCGAAGCCGAGCTCGTCGTAGAGGCGCTGCACGAGCTCGGCGGCCTCTTCGAAGTCGCTCGACGTCGCGAGGGCGCGGCGCCCCTCGGTGCCGGAGGGCTTGCCGTCGGTCGTGATGTCTTTCGCCATAATGTGGTTGAAGCCCTTGGCGACCTTGCTGGTCGGCAGGTGGCGCTGCAGCATCTGCGAGACGGTGTCGACGCCGTTGTCGAGGGCGGCGATGTTCCCGTCGCGCTCGAAGTAGTAGTTGTTGGTGTCGATGACGATCTTGTCGGCGAGCGGCTCGACCGGCACCTCCTCGACGTTCTTCAACGGGACGGTGACGACGACGATCTCGCCTGCCTCGCCCGCCTCCTCGGCCGTCGCCGCACGTGCCTTCGGGCCGAGGTCGGCGACCAGATCGGCGAGCGTCTCGGGCCCGCGCGAGTTGCTGATCACGACGTCGTAGCCCTGCTCGATGACCGCGCGAGCGACCTGGCTGCCGATGTTGCCTGCTCCGATGATTCCGATTGTTGTCATGCGGCCAGCCAACGCCCTGAGGGGGCGGGCATTCTGGGCTGGGGTTCAGCAGCGGATCAGGGAGCGCTCAGGAGGCGCGGTGCGAGAGGGCGGGCGGCGCTCAGGAGGCGCGGTGCGGTCGGTCGCGGACGCTCCCGGTCACGCCCCACCCAACCACGAGGCGAGTCGCCGCCACGGCCCCGCCGCGACCGGCGTCGGCCCGGTCTCGATCGTCGGCTCGGGGTCGGAGCGAGGTGCGAAGCCGAGCGTGCCGCAGCGTGCGCACGTGACGATGTGGCGGTGGACCGAGAGTCCCGTGCCGAAGTACGGATTGGGTGCGAGGCGGGCGGTCTCGCCGCAGCCCGCGCAGCGCGTGGACCGCTCGGTCGTCGTGCTCTCGGTGTCCATCGTCGCCCCCTGCCGTCTCTCGAGTATGCGGACGAGCTGGTTCGGTGGTCCGCCCCACTTCGGGGCTCGGGTCGGGACGATGAGTCATGACTCGCCGCGGCGCTCGCGGTCGCACGGCGTGTTGCGACTCCTCGACGGCCGGAGGCGCGAGCCGGCCCCTACGAGCGCGCCGACCGCACCGCGAGCACCCGGTCGGTGACCAGCACCAGCCCGAGCACCACCACGGCGACGACGATGTACAGCACCGGCAGCGCGTCGAGCCCCGCACCGTCGAGCACGATCGCGCCGATCAGGGCTCCGCCGCCGATGCCCGCGTTGAACCCGGTCGTGTAGAACGCGCTCGCGAGGTCGCGCATCTTCGCCGGGGCGACCTGCAGCATCCGCGTCTGGAACAGCGGCGGCAGCGCCCCGAACGTGACACCCCACACCACGAACGCGATCAGCGACGGGGTCGGCTGCCCCTCGAACGCCATCATCGCGAACACCGAGACGGCGACCACGCCGATGCCGATCGGGATGCTGATGCGGGGGCGCTTGCCGAGGAACCAGCCGACCATCAGCAGACCGACGCCCCCGGCGATGCCGAACGCGAACAGCGCGGCGCTGAGCGACGACTCCGCGATGCCCGTCGAGCGCACCAGGTACGGCGCGATGAACGTGAAGAACGAGTAGTGACCGACCATGAACACCGCGGTGATGACGCAGCTGAAGACCACGCCGAGCACCGACGGCTTCGGCAGCGAACCCCGTCGACGGGGAGCCGAGGAGGCGCGGGTCGGCACGATCGGCACCGATCCCGTCGCAGGGACCATCGTCGTCGCGGCCTCGGTGGACTCGGCGTCGGCGTCGGCGTCGGCGGGTGTCGGCACCGGGGGCAGCAGCCGCCAGACGAGCACCGCGCCCACGGCCATCAATGCGGCCAGTAGACCGAACGCGGGGCGCCAGCCGAGGGCCTGGCCGGCCGCCGTGCCGAGCGGTACGCCCAGCACGAACGCCAGCGTGCCGCCGCTCATCGCGACGGCCAGTGCGCGCCCGACCTGTTCGCGCGGCACGAGGTGAGCGGCGTACGCGCCGCCGATCGCCCAGAACGTGCCGTGCGCGAGCCCGCCGAGGATCCGCGACGCGACGACCAGCTCGTACGTGGGCGCGATCGCGGTCAGCCCCGCGCTGATCGCCAGCACGACGATCAGCCCGACGATGAGCAGATGCCGGGGGAGCCGCCGCGTCAGATGCGTCAGCGTCGTGCTGGTCAGCACCACGGTGAACGCGAACACGCTCACCAGCAGACCGATGCTCGACTCGCTGACGCCCAGCTCGGAGCTCATCTCGGGCAGCAGCCCGGTCGGCAGCATCTCGCCCGAGATGGAGAGGAACGTCGCGACGGCCAGAGCGAGCAGGCCGGCGAGGGGGAACTTGGCGGGAGGGGCGGTGGGCGTCGAAGGACGCGCGGAGGTGATCGTCATGTGAGGTCTCGGTCGTCGGCGGGCGCCGTTCCTGCTACCCGTGTGACACGGGGAGGATGGTGATCCCGACTGCGCGCTGTCGTGCGCGCCCGGGGCCGCGCGTGACGTGCGACCAGGGTCGATGGTAGCCGAGGCCGGTCTCCGCCGTCTAGGAGGCTCGAGCCGCCATCGAGGTGACGCGATCGGTGCCCTCTGCGGCGAACAGGCACCCGATCGCGTCACCTCGAGGAAGGACGAAGGAGGCGCGGGTCAGCCGGCCGAGCGGGGCTCGCCTTTACCCGGGCGGACGGCGGCCGTGTCGGCGACGTCGATCCGGGTGACGCCGTCGCCGCGATCCTCGGTGGTGATGCGCGGGGCGTCGTCGCCCGGGTCGGACTTCGGCGCACGGGTCAGCTGGTCGTGGCGCTTCTCGTCGTCGGTCATGCCGGTGGGGTCGTCGGAGCTCATGCGTGCACGCTACGCGACGGGGAGCGGACGGGGCGCGCGCGCCTCCTCGGCCGACCCGCGCCTCCTCGGTGGGCCCGCTCCTCTGCGGTGGACCCGCGCCCTAGCGCCCTGCATCGCTCTGGCCGATTTCGGTTGCGCTCAACCGTGTTGCGCGCAACGTGTTACGGTCGGGTCATGTCCGACACCGCGCGCACCCCGTTGCTCGACGAGCAGATCTGCTTCGCCCTGTACAGCGCGTCGCGTGCCCTGACGTCCCGCTACCGCGACCTGCTCGAGCCGCTCGGCATCACGTACCCGCAGTACCTCGTGCTGCTCGTGCTCTGGCAAGACGGCGAGACCGGCGTCTCGGGTCTCGGCCAGCGTCTGCACCTCGACTCGGGCACGCTGTCGCCGCTGCTCCGCCGGCTCGAGGCGCAGGGTCTCGTCTCCCGGCGTCGCGGCTCCGTCGACGAGCGGGCCGTGCAGGTGGCGCTGACGCCGGCGGGCGACGCGCTGCGCTCCGAGGCGGCGAGCATCCCCGAGCGGATCTGCGAGGCGACCGGGTTGTCGCCCGACGTGCTGACGGCGCTGACCGAGCAGCTCGGCGGGGTCGCCGACCGGGTCCGCGCCGCCGCCTGACCCGCCCCCGAGACCAGCCCCCCCCAG
>NZ_CEEDMT010000009.1:0-103448 GCF_979256015.1 Frigoribacterium sp. AC759
GCGGCGGGGGCGAGGTGGGGGGCGACATCATCAAGACCTACGAGTACCGGGCGGCCGGACTGCCCGTGCTGACGACCCCGGTCGACGGCTGCGATCGCCGCGGCCTCGACGAGGTCGCCGTCCTCCCCATCGATCGGCACGCCGAACGGATCGGCGACTGGCATCGGTCGGGCCCCCGCGTCGCCCGCCGCCCGGCCACCATCCCCCGCGAGGCGACCTGGCGGCTCAAGGCCGAGACCGTCCTCGGCGCCCTCGCCCCGGCGACGGTCGCGCGGAACCCCCGATGAGGGTGGCTCTCGTCGCCGCCCCGCTGATGGCCCGGAGCGGGGTGCACCGCTCGGCCCACGACCTCGTCGCGGCCGCCCGGGCGCGGGGTCTCCCCTGGACCGCCCTCCTCGGCATGCGACCCGACGCGGCCGGGGCGCCGATCGACGCCCCGGGGGTCACCGAGACCATGCTCGTGCGCCACGGCGTCGACGTGCTCCGCGAGGTGCATCGCGCCGTGCACGCCGACCCCGACGTCCGACGGGCCGACGTCGTGGTGTCGCTGGTGCCGCAGAGCGACATGGTGGTCGCGGCGTCGCGCGCCCTGCGCCACGCACCGCGGGTCGCCTGGGTGCGGGGTCTGCCCTGGCCCGCGGCGGGCGAGCAGCGTGGTCTCCGTCGACGGCTGCTCACCGCCCTCGAGTCCAGGGCGCTCCGCACCCTCGACGACGTCTGGGCGACCTCCCCGCTGCTCGCCGGCCAGGTGTCGAGGGCGCGGGTGCCCGCGATCGTGCCCGCCGGCGTACCCGGTCTCCCCCGCACGAGCCACGGCGATCAGGAGGGGCCGCTCGTCTGGGCGGGTCGGCTCTCGGTCGAGAAAGGGCCCGGCGAGTACCTCGATCTCGTGCGCCGCGTCGGGGGTCCGGCGCGCCTCCACGGCTCCGGTCCGCTGGAAGACGGACTCCGCCGTCGACGGATCCCCGGTCTCGACTGGGTCGGCTGGCTGCCGGCCGAACGACTCTGGCGCGACGCCGGCATCGCCGTGACGTCCTCGTACCGCGACGCCTTCGGCCGCAGTCCGGTCGAGGCCGCGTCGGCCGGCGTGCCCGTGCTGCTCAGCGACGGGACGGGCGCGGCACCGGCCCTGTACGTCGATCCCGAGCTCCGGCGGCGATTCGTGCTGCCCCTCGGCGACCACGACGCGTGGGACTCCGCCGTCCGCGACCTCCGCGGCGACGCCGATCTGCGGCGCCGAGTCTCGGACCACGTGCACGCGAACGCCTCCGAGCTGACCATCGAGCGATCCCTCGACCACGCGCTGCAGCGGCTGCGCGCACTGGCACCGCACCTCCACCCCACCACCGAACGGACGACAGGCTCATGACGCTTCTCGACCTCGTCGGCGCCCTGCGCCGGTCCGCCCTGCTCGTCGTCGCGATCACACTGGTCGGCGTCGCCGCCGGCGCGGCCGTCGTCGCGCTGACGACCCCGCTCTACACGTCGTCGACCCTCCTCTTCGTGTCGGTCCGTTCTGCGGCGGCCACGACGGCGGGCGAACTCGTCCAGGGCAACGCCGCCGCCCAGCAGAGGGTGCAGTCGTACGTCGGCGTCGCGACGAGCCCGCGGGTGCTGCAGCCCGTCGTCGACGAGCTCGACGACGGGACGACCCTCTCGTCGCTCGCCCCGCAGGTGTCCGCCGAGACCCCGGTGAACACCGTGAACATCCGCATCACGGTCGTCGACGCGGACCCGGCACGGGCCGCGAGTCTGGCCGGGGCGATCGCCGAGAGCTTCCGCACGGTCGTCGTCGACGAGCTCGAGACCCCCGCGCCCGGCGGCACGAGTCTCGTCGGGGTCGAGACGCTCGCTCCCCCGGTGGTCGCGACGGCGCCGTCCAGCCCCGACCTCGCCGTCGACGTGCTGCTGGGCGGCCTCGCCGGCCTGGCCGTCGGCGTCGCGGCCGCGGCGCTCCGAGCCCGTCTCGACACGCGGATCCGCAGTCGCGCCGACATCGAGGCGGTCACCGGCGGCACCCTCCTCGGGGCGCTCGGCTTCGACCGCGACGCCGAGCAGAGACCTCTGGTCGTCGCCGCCGACCCGCGCAGCCCGCATGCCGAGTCGTTCCGCTCGCTGCGGACGAGCGTGCAGTTCATCGGCCTCGACCGGACGGCGCGCTGCCTGGTCGTCACGTCCGCACTGCCCGCCGAGGGCAAGACGACGACCGTGGCGAACCTCGCGATCGCCCTCAGCGAGACCGGGTCGCGGGTGATCGTCGTCGACACCGACCTGCGCCTGCCTCGGCTCGCCGACGTGCTGGGCCTCGAGGGGGTCGTCGGGGTCTCCGACGTGCTACTCGGCAAGGCGAGTCTCGCCGACGCCGTCCAGCCGTGGGGGCGGGGCGGACTCGACGTGCTGCCGGCCGGGACGCTGCCGCCGAACCCGAGCGAGCTGCTGGGGAGCAACCGCATGGCCGATCTGCTCACCGAGCTCGCGCGGCACTACGACCACGTGCTGCTCGACGCCCCGCCGCTGCTGCCGGTCACCGATGCAGCCGTGTTGAGCCGCCTCGCCGACGGTGCGATCGTCGTGGCCGCGGCGGGCCGATCGACCCGAGGGCAGCTGACCGCCGCCCTCGAGATGCTGACGGCCCTCGACGCGACGTCGTTCGGCGTCGTCGCGACGATGCTTCCCGCGACCGGGCCGCAGGCGTACGGGTACGGGTACGGGTACGGGTACGGGTACGGGTCCGCCGGGCCGCAGGGGCGGAAGCGTGCCGCGGCCTCGGAGCCGCGCCCACCCCGCGCGACCGAGGAGCCCAGCCCCGCGCCGTCCTGAGCCCGGCCACACGCCCCGCCGCCTCCTCCACCTCGCCCCGTCTCCTCCACCTCGTGCGTGCAAATCGCGACCAAGTCGGCGTCTGAAGGCGGTTTCGGGGGCGATGAGGAGCGTTTCGGCACCGTTTTGTCGGGTTCGGCACGCCCAAGCCCACCGGCGCGGTCGGGTTCGGCCCGCCAGACGCCAGCGACACAGCCGTCCCCGCCCACTCAGCCGACGCAGCCGACTCAGCCGACTCAGCCGAGGAGGGCGCGCAGCTCGGTCTCGTAGGCGGCGCAGACGTCGCTCCACGCGTAGTGCCTCCGGGCCCGCCGCCGCCCCGCCTCGCCCAGCTCGGCCCGTCGCCCGGGGTCGTCGAGCAGATCCGTGACGGCGAGGGCGATCGCGCCGGGCTCGGGGGCGACGAAGACGCCGGCCGCGCCGAGCACCTCGCGGTTGTACACGGTGTCGCGGGCCACGACCGGGGCGCCGCAGATCATCGCCTGCACGAGTGCCGGGTTCGTGCCGCCGACGCTGTGCCCGTGGAAGTACACGCCCGCGTTCCGCCAGAGGGCGAAGAGACGGCGGTCGTCGCGGAGGTGCCCGAGGTGCACGATCTTCGGCGAGCGCGCCGCCAGCTCGGCCACGCGGTCGTCGAGCTCGCCGCCGTAGCCGCTCGACCCGACGATCACCACGGTGTGCCGGCGAGCGACGACCTCGGCCGCCGCGACGAACTCCGCGACCGTGTTCTCGGGGACGAAGCGGGCGACGAACAGCGCGTATCCGCCCGGCTCGAGGTGGGCGTCGGCGATCGACAGCTCGGCGGTGACGGGGTCGGGTTCGTCGGCTCCGTAGGGCACGAAGACCCCGTCGACCCCGAACTCGTCGAGCCAGCGGCGCTCGATCTCGCGGGCGTCGCAGACGATGCGGTCCGCCCAGCGCGCCGTCGCCACCGCCCCGCCGCGGAAGACCGCGCGAGCGACGCGACCCCACTTGGCGCGCTCCCACTCGATGCCGTCGACGTTGACGAGCGTCGGCACCCCGCGCCAGCGCAGCAGCGGCAGCCAGAAGCCGTTCGCGCAGTTCATCACCAAGGCGACGTCGGGGCGCCTCCGCACGGCATCGACGATCGCGGTCAACCCGTAGGTCAGCGTGCTGAGCGACCGGGTCTCGAGACCTCGGGTCTCGCGGCGCAGGATGCGCGGGTCGGCGCCATCGGCGCTCGTCGCCCCGGGTCGACCGTAGACGGTGACGTCCCACCCGGCGTCGGCGAGCGCGGGGGCGAGTCGGCGGACGGCCGTCTCGAACCCGCCGTAGTGGCTGGGGTAGCCGCGAGTCCCGATCACCGCGACTCGCGGGCGCCGCCCGGACGGGCCGAGGGGGCCGCCCGGGATCGCGGCGGCAGGACGACGGGACGGGTGGCGGGTGGGTGTCATGCGATGCTCTCCGGTCGGCGGGGGTCGGGCACGGTCGGTCGGCCCGCGAGCGCCGTCGCCCCGGCGGCGAGGACGGTCATGGAAGGCCAGAAGACGTAGTCGAAGGTCACGAGCATCCCGACGAAGACGGCGCAGAGGGCCCGGGCGAGGGGATCGCGCGTCGCGAGGGCGACGACGAGCACGGCGATCATCAGGGCGACGCCGATCACCCCCTGCGTGGCGAGGGTGGTGACGAGCTGGTTGTCGAGCACCCAGAACCCGTCTTGGGGGAACAGCCCCTCGTCGTAGAGCCGCTCGACCGTGCCCACGCCGCTGCCGAACAGGACCTCGGCGAACGGGCGACCGAGGAGGCGCGGCACCGATCGCAGGGTCCCGGCCCGGTTCTCGTACGAACCGGACGACAGGAACCGGTCGGACGCCACACCGAGCTCGTCGACGAACACGACGACGACGACCACGACCCCGAGGAGCGCCGCCGCGGCACGGACGACCCCGCGCCCCTCGGTGGCCGACACGATCAGCACCGCGACGGCGAGCACGGCGGCGAGCACGATGCTGCGACTGCCCGAGAGGAGCATCCCGGCGACGAGGGCCGAGCCGACGAGCACCCTGACCGGGCCGGGGACGCGGCGCCGCGCGGTGATCGTCACCACGAAGGCCACGCAGAGCACGACCCCGTAGGGGATGGGGTGCCCGAGCGTGCCCTGGACCCGCTCGAGCCCGCCGGGCAGGAGCGTGTTCACCAGCACGTACGCGTTCACGTCGCGGTGGCGCAGCCCCCAGGGCACCGGGTCGCCCGTGACGAACTCGACGACACCGAGCGCGACCTCGAGCAGGCCGAGCACGACGACGCCGACCCCGAGCACTCGGAGGTCGGTCTCCGTCACGCGCAGCAGGCACCACGCTGCGCCCACGGCGAGCAGGCCCACGCGCACCGTCAGACCGATGGCCTCGGGGTAGCCGACGGCGGTGGTCACGAGGGCGAGGCCGAACGACAGCCCCGTCAGCCCGACCACGATGCCGCCTCGCCGCCCCACGGGCGCCCCCGGCAGCACCGCGGCGACGGCCAGCAGCACGATCGCGCCGTGGACGGCCCCGGTGCGGACGCCCTCGGGGGCCGCCGACGACGCCGTGCCGACGAGCAGCCCGAGGGCGACCACGAGGAGGGCGCCCCGGCGTGCGGCGGAGGGCACGAGCAGAGCCCCCACCACCATGACGGCCAGGACGATCAGCCCCGCGGCGATGACACCCGGCCCGGTCGCCGGCATCCCGCTCACGCGACGGCCCCCGAGGAGGCGCGGTGCGC
Source organism: Frigoribacterium sp. AC759 (assembly GCF_979256015.1). Taxonomy (NCBI): domain Bacteria; kingdom Bacillati; phylum Actinomycetota; class Actinomycetes; order Micrococcales; family Microbacteriaceae; genus Frigoribacterium; species Frigoribacterium sp. AC759. Next base: position 5,542 of record NZ_CEEDMT010000009.1, read on the forward strand.
GCGGACGAGGAGGGGCACCACCACCGCCGCCTGCACCCCGATCGCCACGGCCTCGGCCGCCGCGAGACCCGCGAGGGCGCCGGTCGCACCGCCGACCGCTCCGCCCCACAGCACGCCCGTCACGCCGACCACGGCGGCGGCCGTCGCCGCGGTCGTCGTCGTGCGGACCGCGTCGAGCGTCACGAGGGCGAGCCCGAACGCCCTCGACTGGCAGGTCAGGGCGACGAGCAGCGCCGTCGCGACGACCGCCGACCCCTCGACCGTGACGGCACCCGTGAAGACGACCGCCACGACCGGCGGCATGGCCGTCAGCACCGTGACGGCCGACGCCGCGGCCAGGCCGGCGTTGAGGACGAGCGACGCGACCGTGCGGCGCGCGGCCACCGTCTCGTCGGGCGAGCCGACCCAGACCTGGAGTCGCTGGGGCACGACCGCGACGATGCCGAGCCCCGCGCGGGCCAGCCGGTCGACGGCGGCGAAGGCGGCCACGGAGCCGGGCGCGACTGCCTGCAGCAGCGCGGCCGGCAGGGTCTTGTACAGCGCGGTGACACCCCGCCCGGCGGTCACCACGAGCTGCCCGCGGACGATCGACGGCACGGCCAGCAGACGCTCGCGGGCCGGTGCGACCCGGACGCCCGCCGCCCGCGCGGTGGCGACCAGCGTGACCGTCACGGCGAGCAGCGAGGCGAGGCCGTACGCCTCGAGCGGCCCGCCGAAGGCGATGACCCCGGCAGCCGACAGGGCGAGGACGACCCGCGGCAGGGCCTCGCAGAGCAGCGTCAGCCCCGGTCGACCGAGACCCACGAAGAGCCAGGTCGGGCTGAGCGCACCACCGGCGACGCCGAGGGTCAGCAGCACCGCCGCCCCGCGGTGCTCGTCGACGAGCAGCGTCACGGTGACGACCGCGACGGGCGCGAGGACGGCGAGCGCGACGAGGCGAGAGGCGAGGGCGTCGTGGTGGATCTCGGCGTGCCTCTGCGGATCGCGCGCGACGCGCTGCGGGCCGACGACCACCCAGCCGAGCTCGGCGACCACGGCGACAGCGGCCCCGACGGACAGGGCGACGGCGCAGACCGCCCAGCCGTCGGCCCCGAAACGCGTCGTCACGGCCGGGACGACGGCGAACGGGGCGAGTGCGACGACGACGGGCGAGGCGCCGTAGAGCAGCAGGGTCGTCAGGTGCCCGACGAGGCGCCTCACCGTCCGACGCCCGGGACGCCCCGGTGCGCCCGCTCGCCGAGGTGCGCGCCGAAGTGGGCGTCGAGTCGAGCGAACCCGCGTGCGACGAGGGCCTCGAGCGCCGGTGCGATCGGTGCGGCTCGCTCGTCCGAAGCGATCGCCGAGGCTGCGACGGCGCCGGTGCCGCTCGGGCGCCCGCGCCTCTCGGCCACGTCGATCAACGCGGCGGCCAGGGAGGCGGCGTCGCCCGGCTCGGTCTGGACGAGCAGCGGCCCCACCACCGCCTGCAGCTCGTCGAGCGCCGCGCTGCGCTGCGTGACGACCGTCCGCCCGCAGGCGAGGCCCTGCCAGACCTTGTTGGCGACGACCGAGAGCGCCTTGGGCGAATCGCCGAAGACGCCGAGCACCACGTCGCTCCGCCCGATCAGGGCGGGGAGCTCGCTCTCGGCGACGGGGTCGACGAACCGGCAGGAGGCGCGGAGACCGTTCCGCTCGACGAGCCGGCGGATGCCGTCGCGGCGGGGTCCTCCCCCGACGAGCATCAGCTCGACCGGGCGTCGCCGCCGCACGAGGGCGAGCGCCTCGACGACCCTCTCGGTGCCGTGGAGGGGGATGTAGTTGCCGTAGTAGAGCACCCGGAGGACATCCGAGGGCGGGGGCGGCGGCAGATCACGGGCCCAGGCGGGGGCCCCGACGGGGAGGGCGACGACGGGCGTCGGCCCGGCCACGGGGCGGAGCGCCTCGGCGCGGGGCTCCGTGTCGATGAGGACCACGTCGGCGAGCCGGACGGCGAGCCGGTCGAGCAGTCGCAGCCGCAGCGCCCGTGCCGATCTCGGCGGGACGCCCCCCCAGTCGAGCACCGCCGTCTCGTGCAGCCCGATGAAGCGGTCGACCACGAGGCGGGCGCCCCGTGCTCTCGCCACCAGCCAGGCCCACGGCGCATGAGTCGTCCGCATCTCGGCCAGCACCACGACGTCGGCGTCACGGGAGCCCTGCCAGAGACCCCGGGCGTCGGCGAGCGCCCGGATGAGGCGCGAGCCGTGCCGCCGGCGGGCGACGACGGTGATCTGCGCACCGAATCGATCGGCCAGGTAGGCGCGGATGCGCGCGTTGCGGGGGTACGCGACGTCGTGGACGCCGTAGTAGAGGACTCTCACGGCCCGCCTCAGAGGGCGACGACGTGGTCGCCCGTCAGCACGTGGCGGGTGTCGAAGGTGGGCACGCCGTGCAGGAGCGACAGGTCGACGCCGTCGTGATCGGTGACGACGACGGCGGCGTCGACCTCGGCCACCACGTCGCGGACGAGATCGACCCGGCGGATGCCCGCGGGCCAGTAGCGCTCGTGCACGTGCGGGTCGACGGCGACGACCTCGGCGCCCTGCTGCAGCAGGGACTGGGCGATCTTCAGCGCCGGCGCCTCGCGCACATCGCCGGAGTTCTTCTTGTAGGCCAGACCCACGAGCAGCACGCGCGACCCGCGGACCGATCGAGAGCAGTCGTTGAGCATCGATTGGACCCGCTCGACGACGTGGTCGGGCATGTGCTCGTTGACGTCGTTCGCCAGATCGACGAACCGGAACGGCTGACCCAGCTGGCGACGCACCTGCCACGACAGGTAGCTCGGGTCGATCGGCAGGCAGTGCCCGCCGACGCCCGGGCCGGGGGTGAAGCGCATGAAGCCGAACGGCTTCGTGGAGGCCGCGTCGATGGCCTCCCACACGTCGACGCCGAGGCGGTGGGCGAACACGGCGAGCTCATTGACCAGCGCGACGTTGACGTGGCGGAAGGTGTTCTCGAGGAGCTTCGTCAGCTCGGCTTCGCGGGTGCCCGAGACCGGGACCGTGCGGAGGACGAGGTCGTCGTAGAACCGCGTGACGGCCGCCAGCGAGGCGGCGTCGATGCCCGAGACCACCTTGGGGGTCTCGACGAAGCCCCACTTGCGATTGCCCGGGTCGATGCGCTCGGGGCTGTACCCGACGTGGAAGTCCCGCCCGGCGCGGAGCCCGGAGCCGTGCTCGAGGAGGGGCACCACGAGCTCCTCCGTCGTGCCCGGGTACGTCGTCGACTCGAGGATGACGGTGGCGCCGTGCCGCAGTCGCCCCGACAACGACCTCGAGGCGCTCTCGACGAACGAGAGATCGGGCAGCCCGTCTCGGAGCGGCGTCGGGACGGTGATGACCGCGACGTCGAAGGCCTCGCCGATCTCGTCGTAGTCGGCGGTGACCCGGTAGCGACCCGAGTCGGAGGCCGCCCGCAGGGCCTCGTCGGTGACGTCGTCGACGTACGACGAACCCGCCAGGAGACCGCCGATGCGATCCAGGTCGAGATCGACGCCGACCACCCGGTACCCGACCTCGACCGCCCGCATGGCCAAGGGCAACCCGACGTACCCCTGCCCGACGACCACGACTGTGCTGCTCATGTCAACGCCCCTCTCGACGCCCCCTCGTGGGGAGTCTGGGACGATCTAAGCACAGACGATATAGCAACCGAAGAATATTACATGGGGCTGTTCATGACTCGATGCCGTCGACGGCCGCCGGGTCGGCGTCGTGCAGGAAGGTCGCGAGGCGCTCGACCTCGGAGGTCTCGCCGATGGCCGCCGCGCCCCGACGCAGCGCGTAGAGGGAGCGGAGCACCCCGCGGTTGGGCTCGTGACTCCACGGGACGGGCCCCTGACCGCGCCAGCCGGCGCCGCGGAGGGCGTCGAGTCCGCGGTGGTAGCCGACCCGTGCGTAGGCGTAGGCCTCGAGATGGGCCCCTCGCGCCTCCGTCTCGTCCGACAGGAGAGCCCAGGCCAGCGACGACCGAGGATGCGCGGCCGCCACCTCGGCGCGGCTCATGGTCTCGAGGGCGGCCAGCACCTCGGGCTCGGCGGGCAGGAGCGTCTCGGGCACACCGAGGAGATTCTGAGAGGGCATGCGGATCAGGTTATCCGGCGACGGGGCTGATCGCCTGACCCTTCCGATCAGCAGTATTTCATGTAAAGTATCTCATGTTTGCTGATCCGACTGGAGAATGATGTCCGAGCCCCACGAGCCCCTCGTATCCGTCGTCATCCCCGCCATCGCCGTCGACGACCATCTGCTCCAAGCGGTCTCGTCGGCGCTCGGCCAGACGTGGTCGCGGCTCGAGGTCGTCGTGGTGCTCGACGGGGCGACGGGGGACGAGAGCGACCTGCCGGTCGACCCGCGCCTCCTCGTGGTCCGCCTCGAGCGACGGAGCGGGACGCCCGTCGCCCTGAACACGGGGATCGCCGCATCGCACGGCGAGTTCGTCGCCCGCCTCGACGCGGACGACCTGGCCGAGCCCCAGCGCATCGCGCGACAGATGTCGGCCTTCGCGTCGCGACCCGAGCTCGTGGCCCTCGGGTCGTCCGTCACGGTCGTCGACGCCGACGGGGCACCCCTCCGGCACCTCGTCGCCCCCACCGGGCCCGATCTCCGACGCTTGCTGCTCACGCGGAACGCCCTGACGCACTCGGCCACGACCTACCGCCGCTCGGCGTTCGACCGCGTCGGCGGCTACGACACGCGCTGCACGCGCATGCAGGACTACGACCTGTGGCTCCGCCTTGCGACCGTCGGCCCGATCGACAACGTGCCCGAGGCGCTCATCTCCTACCGCGTGCACGACGGGCAGCACAGTCGGCGGACTCCGCCGTGGGGCCCGGCGACCCGCAGCGTGCTCGCCGGCCGACGCCGACTGGCGGCCGCGCTCGGCTCGCCGCCGGCGGCCCAGCGGGCCCGCGACGCGGTGTGGATCGCCGCCCAGTTCGTGCGTCACGTGGGCCTCCGCCGCCCCCGGTACCTCCCCTCCCGGCTGACGCGGGGTCCGCGCCGGGGCGTGCTGCTCGTCACGACCGCCGACGGCAGCCTCGACGTGCTCTACGCGGGTCAGCTGCGGCGCTGGATCGCGCGAGGTGTCGGCCCGCTCGCGGTCGCCTCCGCCGACACGGGCCGTCTGGCGGCGGTCGGGCGCCGGGAGCGCGTGGCGACGCACGCGCTCCCCCTCGTCCGCGAGCCGGCTCCCGTCGACGACGTGAAGGCGCTCGGGGCGGCGACGAGGCTGCTGCTGCGTCTTCGCCCTGCCGTCGTGGTCTACGGGACTCCCAAGGCCTCGCTGGTCACGGCCCTGGCGGCGACGATCGCTCGGGTGCCCCGACGGGTCCACGTGCTGCACGGGCTGCGGCTCGAGACCCAGACGGGTCTCCCCCGTCGCATCAGCCTTCTCGCGGAGCGCCTCGTGGCCGTGCTGTCGACCGAGACGGTGGCGGTGAGCCGCCCCCTCGTCGACGTCTGCCGCGAGCTCGGCATCCCGACCGGCCGCACGACCGTGCTGGGCCACGGCTCGGTGGGCGGCGTCGACGTCGAGCGCTTCGAGGCGGCGGGTCGCGACCCCGAGCGGCGGCGCACCGTCCGGTCGGCGCACGGCCTCGACGACGACGACCTCGTCGTGGGCTTCGTCGGGCGGGCCTCCGTCGACAAGGGACTCGTCGAGCTCGTCTCGGCGGTCGACCGGCTCCGCCGGGAGGGCCTCGCCGCGCACCTCGTGATCGTGGGCCCCGACGAGGGCCTGGCCGACCTCCCGCCCGAGACCCGTCGGCTGCTCGGCCAGGAGGGGTTCGCCCTGCACGGTCCCGTCGACCACGCGTCCGAGGTGCTGGCCGCGTTCGACGCGTTCTGCCTCCCCTCGCACCGCGAGGGGCTGGGCTCGGTCGTGCTCGAGGCGAGCTGCGCCGGGGTGCCCGTCGTCGTGAGCGACGCCCCGGCCCTCGCCGAGGTCGTGAGAGACGGCGTCACCGGGCTCGTCGTCCCCCGACGGGACGACGTCGCGCTCGCGGACGCCCTCCGCGCCGTCCTGACCGATCGGCGAGTCGCCTCGGCCCTCGCCACGGCCGCCGCAGCCTCGGTGGCCGAGCGCTTCGATCACCGCGACGTCTGGGATCGGGCCGCCGAGCACCTCCTCGGGCACCTCAGCGCGGCGGGCGCTGCGGGCGCCGCAGACCCGGCGAGCGCTGCGGACCTCGCCAGCGCCGCGGACCTCGCGGGCGCAGCGGGCGTCAGAACCGGTGTCGACGCACCCACGCGTGCATGACCACGGCGGCCGCCGCCGACGCGTTGATGCTGCGGGTCGAGCCGAACTGCGAGATCTCGAGCACGGCGTCGGAGGCCGCGATGGCCTCGTCGCTGAGACCCGGGCCCTCCTGACCGAAGAGCAGCACGCAGCGCTCGGGCAGGTCGAACGTCTCGATGGGCACCGATCCCTCGACGTTGTCGACCGCCAGGACGGGCAGCCCGGCCTCCCGCGACCACGCCAGGAAGGACGCGACGTCGGGGTGGTGCAGCACGTGCTGGTAGCGGTCGGTGACCATCGCCCCGCGCTTGTTCCACCGCCGCCGACCGACGATGTGGACGGTGTCGGCGGCGAAGGCGTTCGCGCTCCGCACGATCGACCCGATGTTCATGTCGTGCTGCCAGTTCTCGATGGCCACGTGGAAGGGATGGCGGTGCTCGTCGAGATCGGCGACGATCGCCTCCATCGTCCAGTACCGGTACCGGTCGATCACGTTGCGGGAGTCGCCGTCGCGGAGCAGCTCGACGTCGTAGCGCTCGTCGACGGGCCAGTCGGACTCGCCGCCCGGCCAGGGCCCCACGCCGTGCAGGGGCTGCAGGGCATCGGCCGGCGTCGGGTCGGAGGCGTCGTCCTGGGGCATCAGGCCAGGGTACGGGTGTCCGCGTCGAGGAGGCGCGCCTCCTGAGCTCCTGGAACGTCGCGTCGTGATGGCGAGGGCGGGAGCCGGGGGCACCTCAGTAAGGTGGCCGCATGGCTACCCGCGACGAAGTCGAATGCTGGCTCACCGACATGGACGGCGTGCTCGTGCACGAGAACCATGCTCTGCCGGGGGCGGCCGCACTGATCCAGCAGTGGCAGGACGAGGGCACCCCGTACCTGGTGCTGACGAACAACTCGATCTTCACACCGCGCGACCTCGCGGCCCGGCTGCGGGCCTCGGGGCTCGACGTGCCCGAGGAGCGCATCTGGACGTCCGCGCTCGCGACCGCCGACTTCTGCCGCTCGCAGATGCCGAACGGCTCGGCGTTCGTGATCGGCGAGGCCGGCATGACCACGGCGATGCACGAGGCCGGGTTCATCATGACCGAGACCGCCCCCGACTACGTCGTCGTGGGTGAGACGCGCAACTACTCGTTCGACGCCATCACCAAGGCCGTGCGACTGATCCGCAGCGGCTCGCGCTTCATCGTGACGAACCCCGACGCGACCGGACCGAGCGCCGAGGGGGTGCTGCCCGCCACCGGGGCCATCGCGGCGATGATCCAGGCGGCGACGGGGAAGTCGCCGTACGTGGTCGGCAAGCCGAACCCGATGATGTTCCGGTCGGCCATGAACCGCATCGGCGCGCACAGCGAGAACACGGCGATGATCGGCGACCGGATGGACACCGACATCATGGCGGGCATCGAGGCCGGCCTGCACACCATCCTCGTGATGACCGGCATCAGCGACCAGGCCGAGATCGAGCGGTACCCCTTCAGGCCGAACGAGATCCTGACCGGAGTGCACGAGCTCGTGCGGGCCGAGCCGGTCGAATCCGACGTCGTCCCGTCGGAGTTCTGACCCTCTGCTCGGCCCGCTCGACGGCGGATCAGAGGTCGACGACCACCGCCGCCCAGGACAGGCCGACGCCGAACCCGACGAACAGGGCCTTTTGCCCGCGGGACACCTGCCCGCTCGCCAGCCCGGCTTCGAGCGCCAGGGGGATGGACGACGACGTCGTATTGCCCACGTCGTGCATCGCGACGACGAACCGGGCCGGATCGATGCCGAGCTTCTTGCGCAGGGTCTCGAGCATGAAGGCGTTCGCCTGATGCAGGACGAACACGTCGATGTCGTCCATCGTGAAGCCGGCCAGCTCGAGTGAGCGGTCGACGACCTCCGGGACCACCCGCAGCGAGAACGTGAACACCTCGGGGCCGTTCATGTAGAGGTCGCGCCCCGACGGCGTCAACCCGCGGGCCGCCGGCAGCGACTTCGGAGCGAGCACCGACGGGTCGGCGAACCCGCCACCGGGGACGATCAGGTGCTCCACCCCCGACCCGTCGGTGCCGTAGGCGAAACCGGTGAGGGCCGGCGCCTCCGCCGACGCCGTCACGAGGGAGGCGCTGGCGCCGTCGCCGAAGAGCGACCGCAGCTGCCGGTCGGCCGGGTTGATGAAGCGCGAGATCGTATCGACGGTCACGAGCAGGATCGTCCGGGCCTGCCCCGACTCGATCAGGCCCTTCGCGACCCCGAGGGCGTAGACGTAGCCCGAGCAGCCCACGGTGAGGTCGAGCGCGCCCACATGGTTCCGGAGACCGAGCCGGTGCTGCACGAGAGAGGAGGTCGACGGCATGGTGAAATCGGGGCTCTGCGTGCAGAGGAGCAGGAAGTCGACGTCGTCGCGATCGACGCCGTGCTCGCGGAAGAGACGCTCGGCCGCGCCGACGGCCAGGTCGGACGAGGTCTCGCCGTCGACCACGTGGCGGCTGACGATGCCCGTCTTCGCCGCGAGGCGGTCGATGTTCTCGGGGGCGAATTCGCGGTTCAGCTCGTCGTTGTCGACGACCCGCGGGGGGACGAACGACGCGACCGGCCCGAGGGCGGCGTAGCGGAAGGGAGCCGAGGAGGCGCGGGTCGTGCTCATCGCGCCGCCCCCGGGAGCATCACGGCCGGCACCCCGAAGACCGTCGACCCGGGGCGGACCCGGCGGAGGACGACGCTGCCGGCGCCGACGCGGGCAGAGGCGCCGACCTCGACGCCCGGGCGCAGGATGGCGCCCGTGGCGACGAACGCCCGGTCGCCGACCGTCACCCCGCCGAGCAGGGCGGCCCCGCCGCTGACGGTGGCGACGTCGCCGACGACGACGTCGTGACCCAGGGCGGCGGACGTCTGGAGCCAGACGTGCGCCCCGACCGTCACATCGGTCGAGACCACGACGAACGGATAGACGACCGACCCCTCGCCGATGCTCGACCCCGGGAGGAGGACGGCGGTGTCGTGGACGAAGGTCGCGTAGACGGCCCCGGCGGCATCGAGCCGCTCGACCACGGACGCCCGCGACCGCGGCTCGCCGATCGCGCACAGCACGAGGTCGGAGGAGTCGGGGACGTACGCGTCGATCGTGGAGACGACGGGTGCCGGAGACCCGGGTCGTTCGCCGGAGTCGTCGATGAAGACGACCTCGTCGATGCGCTGGTCGGCGAGGAACCTCGGCGACGACCGCACCATGGCGAGCAGCTCGCGGCCGGCCCCGCCGGCGCCGACGAGGACGAGGCGACGACGCGTCTCGACGGGATCGAGACCCCCGGTCACGCGATGACGGGTGCGGTCAGGGCCTGGACGTCGGCCAGCGTGACGCAACGAGCCAGCGCCTCGGCGTCGACGACGACACCGCACGCGGAGTCGGCCTCAGCGATGAACATCGCGTTGGAGAGGGAGTCCCAGCCGATGTCGGAGAGGCGGTCGGTCAGTGCCACGGAGCCGGGCTCGGCGTCGACGAGATCGGCGGCGAGGGTGAGCAGGTCGGTGTCGTTCATGTGTCCTCACGGGGTCGAGGAGCACGGCTGTGCTCCGACCATCATGCTACCCGTGGTACATGTATTTCACAATATCAATCCTCACTTTCGGTGAGGCGCACCGGTCGGCCCGGAGGGCGGCCGGTTCAGAGCAGGGCCGAGACCACCGCCTCGGGTCGCATCATCGCGTCCGACGCGATGGCGGCCAGCACCGCCGGGCCGCCGGTGGAGGCCGCCTCGGGTGCGGCGAAGGCCGATCCGACGAGGAGGAACAGGACCAGCAGGGCGAGCACGACGACGACACCGGCCGCCACCCCCAGCAGGATCTTGCGTTCGCGAGGCCACGTCTCGATGCCGCCACCCGAGGAGGTGCGGCGCGGCCGGGTCTCGTCACCGCGCCTCCTCGGACCGGGCTCGTCGATCGGGGCCGACGACCCGGATGGGGCGGAGAAGCCGGCGAAGGGGTCGGACTCGGGCTCCGGCGCCGCCGAACCGCGACGTCTCGGCCCGGGCTCGTCGTCGTCGCCGAACAACGGGACGAAGGGCGCATCGGACGGCGTCGACCGTGCCCGGCGAGGCAGGACCGAGGTCGCGGCGTCGTCGGCCGGCTCGTCGTCGACGACGTCGTGCTGCCCACGCTCGGAAGGGTCGTGCGCGCCTCGCCTCGCGCTGGACTCCGAGTCGTCGGAATCGACGGGGTCGACTTCGTCGGAGAGCGACCACGAACCGGCAGGCAGGGTCTCGGCGGAGTCCGGTTCGGCGACGGGCTGGCGGACGATGCCGAGGATCTCGGTGAACGTCGGTTCGTACTCGTCGTCGCGGTCGGAGGGCGACGGATCGCCTGCGGCGTCGCGCGGAGCCGGTTCGGGCGCAGTCGCCGCGGGCGCCACGGCCGGCGGGGGCAGCTGACCCGCCGCCTCGGCGAGACGTCGCTCGCGGCGCGTCATCTCGTGGTGCTCCTCCACCCACCAGGGGTCGGCCGACGAGGCGGCGGCCGGCGTCGTCGCGCCGACGGGGGCCGCGTCGGAGTCGCGGCCGGGGGTCTGGACGGACTCGGGACGGGATGCGGGCTCGGGCTCGGGTGTGGGATCGCGTGCGGGCTCGGGCTCGGGCTCGGGTGTGGGATCGCGTGCGGGCTCGGGCTCGGGTGCAGGTTCGGCCTCGGCCTCGGCCTCGGGTGCAGGCTCGGCCGCGGGCTCGGGCTCGGGTGCAGGTTCGGCCTCGGCCTCGGCCTCGGGTGCAGGCTCGGCCGCGGGCTCGGGGTCGGGTGCCGCCTCGACCATAGGCTCCGGCGGAGTGCCGGAGGGGGCGTCGGGCACCGGCAGCGCCCGGGTCTCGTTCAGGGGTGCGGGCTCGGGTGGATCGACGACGGGAGGGGCGTGGTCGACGACCCGCTCCTCCTCGGGGCGGTCGTCGGCGGGCAAGGTGAACGCCCGGGTCTCGGCGTCGGAGGTCACGATGTCGTGCGCCTGCGTCGGCGGCAGGTCGTCTTCGAGGTGCGGCTCGGGCTCCGGCTCAGGCTCAGGCCCCGGCTCGGGCTCGGGCTCGGGCTCGGAGGGCAGCGCGCTCCAGTCGAAGGTGCGCGGCTCGGCGGCGAGGTCGGAAGCAGTCGGAGTCGTGAGGATCGCGGTGAACGGGCCCGGCTCGTCCGTGGACGGAGAGCGCGGAGGATCGGCAGGAGCCGAGGGGGCCGGCGACGATGCGGGCGCGGGGGTCTCGTGCGGGGGCTGCTGCTCGCGAGACGGAACCGCGGGGGCCTCGCGCTCGTCGGCCGCAGCCTCAGAGGCGTCGGACGGAGGTTCGGTCGGGGTCGGCTCGGCCGAGGCGGCCCGGCGCAGCGCCGCGAGATCGAGCGCCATGGGGTGCCCGGAGCTGCGCGAGACGGTCGACTCGTCGGTCGGCGCCGGGGGGACGGGCAGGGACGGTGCGCGGCGCGGCACGACGGGGACCACCGGGACGGACGCGTCGACGGCGCTGGGCGACGAGGGCTCGGGGTCAGTCGCGGGGGTGGGGGACATCGCGGGCCGGATCTGCAGCTCGGGCTCTGACGGCTCCGTCACCGGCTCCGCCGCCGCCTCCGGAACGGGTTCGGGCTGCTCGGTGTCGTCGGGCTCGGGCTCGGGCTCGGGCTCGGGCTCGGGCTCGGGGCCACCGAACTGCGCGGCGAGCCAGTCGGCGGGGTCGCGCTCGGCATCGTCGGCGTCGCGACCGGTGGCCTCGTCGGTCACGGCCGCAACCCGAGATCGTCGAGATCGATGGCGGCGAGATACGGGTAGCCGGCGGCCTCGATGACCTCGCGGGCGCCGGTGCTGCGGTCGACGACGACGGCCACGGCGGCGATCTCGGCGCCGACGGCCTCGAGCGCCCTGGCGGCCGCGAGCGGCGAGCCTCCGGTCGTCGACGTGTCTTCGAGCACGACGACCCGCTTGCCGGCGAGCTCGGGGCCCTCGACCTGCTTGCCCCGCCCGTGGTCTTTGGGCTCTTTGCGGACCACGAACGCGTCGTAGTCCTTGCCGAGCGCGACGCCCTGGTGCAGCACGGCGGCGGCGATCGGGTCGGCGCCCATGGTCAGACCGCCGACGGCGAAGACGTCGGGGACCTCGTCGATGAGGTCGACCATGACCCGGCCGATCAGCGGAGCGACCCGGTGGTCGAGGCTGACCTTGCGGAGGTCGATGTAGTAGGTCGCCTTCTTGCCGCTCGTCAGAGTGAAGTCGCCGTGGAAGACGGCTTCGGAGCCGATGAAGTCGATGAGCTGTGTGCGTGCGTCGGTCACGCGCCCAATGGTACGGCAGACCCCTCCACAGGCACCGGCTCGGCCTCCTGTCGACCACGGGGGCGGCGGCACGGGACCGGCACCGCGCCTCCCCGGTAGCGTGGTCGGCATGCGAGTCGCCACCTGGAACGTCAACTCCGTCCGCGCCCGAGTGGGCCGTGTCGTCGACTGGCTGGTGCGTGAGGACATCGACGTCGTCGGCCTGCAGGAGATCAAGTGCAAGCCCGAGCAGTTCCCGTTCGACGCGTTCCGCGAGGCGGGCTACGAGGTCGAGCTGCACGGCCTCAGCCAGTGGAACGGCGTGGCCTTCGCCAGCCGCCTGCCGATGGACGACGTCGAGATCACCTTCCCCTCGCAGCCCGGCTTCGCGAAGGGCCAGGAGGGCCCCGATCAGCCGAAGGAGGCCCGCGCCATCGGCGTCACCGTCGAGGGCGTCCGACTCTGGAGCCTCTACGTGCCCAACGGCCGCGAGCTCGGCGACCCCCATTACGACTACAAGCTCGACTGGCTGGCGAAGCTCGCCGCCGAGACCCGGGCATGGCTCGCCGAGAAGCCCGATCTGCCCCTGGCCCTGATGGGCGACTGGAACGTCGCGCCTCTCGACGCCGACGTCTGGGACATGTCGGTCTTCGAGGGCAGCACGCACGTCAGCGCTCCGGAGCGCGAGGCCTTCGCCCGGTTCGAGCAGGTCGGCCTCACCGACGTCGTCCGCCCGCGGATCCCCGAGGGCTACACCTACTGGGACTACAAGCAGCTCCGGTTCCCGAAGAACGAGGGCATGCGGATCGACTTCATCTTGGGCTCGAGCGCGTTCGCCGACCTCGTGACCTCGGCGGCCATCCACCGCGACGAGCGGAAGGGCGACGCCCCGAGCGACCACGTGCCCGTCGTGGTCGACCTCGACCTCGACACCGAGCTGGACGACGATCGGCCGATGATCTTCTGATCGGGGGCGCAGGCTACGCGAGCAGCGCCGCGATGACGACGAGCACCGGCACCGCGACGATGGTCGTGACGAGCACCGTGTCGCGGGCGACGACCACCCCCGTCCGATAGCGCTGCGCGTAGTTGAAGACGTTCTGCGCCGACGGCAGCCCGGCCAGCACGACCGCCACGAACAGCTCGTGCCCCTCGAAGCCGAAGACGAACGCACCCAGCAGCCACGCGACGAGCGGCATCACGCCGAGCTTCAGCACGGTCGCGAGCACGACGTCGGCGCGACCCTCCCGGGCCTGCAGCGGTCGCGACCCGACGAGCGACATGCCGAACGAGATCAGCACCACGGGCACCGCGGCGCCGCCGACGAGCACGAACGGCTGCATCACGGCCTCGGGGATCTCGAACCCGGTCACGGCGACGACGACGCCGAGGGCCGACCCGATCAGCAGCGGGTTCGTGAACGGCCGCGCGATCGTCCGGCCGAGGCTGCTGCCGCGATTGGTGGCGGTGTCCATGACGGCGAGCACGATCGGCGTGAGCACCAGCAGCTGGAACAGCAGGACGGGCGCGACGAACGTGGCGCTGCCCAGCACGTAGGTGGCGACGGGCAGACCGATGTTGTTCGCGTTCACGTACGCGCCTCCCATCGTCCCGATGGCGGTCTCGGCCGCCGACCTCTTCAGCACGAGCTTCAGCACCAGCACCGAGATCACGGCCGCGACGAGCGACGCGGCGGCGCTGACCACCAGGAGGCGCGAGAACAGCAGATGGACGTCGGCTTGCGAGATCGTCGTGAACAGCAGGCAGGGCGTCAGCACGAAGAACACCATGCGCGACAGCACGTGGTGCCCCTGCGGCCCGAGGAGGTCGATGCGGCCGACGACGTAGCCGACGGCGATCACCGCCCCGATGATCCCGAACCCGATCAGCACTCCGCCCATGCACCCATCTTGGTGCAGACGGCAGGCGACGCGGTCAGGCCGTGCGCTCGGCCGCCCCCCGGAACTCCGTCATCGTCGCGACGCCGTCGGCCGAGACCCCCTCGCGCGACAGGACCACGCGCACCGTCCGAAGGAGGATCCGCGCGTCGAGCAGCGGGGACGCCTCGTCGACGTAGCGGACGTCGAGGGCGAGGCGGTCCTCCCACGGGATCGCATTGCGGCCGGCCACCTGCGCCAGCCCGGTCAGCCCGGGGGCGACCTCGTGCCTCCTCGCCTGCTGCGGGGTGTAGCGGTCGAGGTAGATCGGCGGCAGGGGCCGCGGGCCGACGAGACCCATGTCGCCCCGGACGACGTTGACGAGACCCGGCAGCTCGTCGAGGCTCGTCGACCGCAGCAGAGCACCGAACCGCGTCAGACGGTCGGCGTCGGAGACGAGCCCCCGGCTCGGATCGACGGGCAGCATGCTGCGGAACTTCCAGAGTCGGAAGACCCGGCCGTCTCGACCCGCACGGTCTTGACGGAAGAGGATCGGGCGACCGAGCCGCAGGGCGACCGCCGCGGCCGTCACGAGCAGCACGGGCGACAGCACGACGAGTGCGAGGGAGGCGGTGGTCGCCTCGAACGCCCGCCGCGCGACCCGCGCAGGACGTGAGCGCCAGGCCGCACGCGAGCGCCAGCCCGCACGCGAGACCCCGGCCGGCCGGGTGTTCGGGGAGGCGCGACGCGTCGGCGCCCCGTCACGCACGGACACCCGCCGCATCGAGAGCGGCCGACAGGCGGGAGCAGACCCGGTCGAGATCGTCGTCGTCGAGCACGGAGCCGCTCGGCAGACTGAGGCCCCGGTCGAAGAGCGACTCCGCAGCCCCCGTCACCAGCTGCCCGTTCGACGCGAACACCGGCTGCAGATGCAGGGGCTTCCAGAGGCGGCGGGTCTCGATCCCATCCGCCGCGAGGGCGGTTCCGACGATCGCGACGGCGGCGGGGTCGTCGAAGACGAGCGACGTCAGCCAGGCGTTGTCGGCGTGGCCGGCGTGGCCGGCGGTGAGGCCGGCGTCGGACCCGGCGTCGAGCCCGCCGTCGTGCAGCAGTCGCACACCGGGTCGACCGGCGATCAGCGATCGGTATCGCTCGCGGATCGCGTGCCGCCGGGCGATCATCTCGCCCAGTCTGGAGAGCTGCGCCCGACCGAGAGCCGCCAGGACGTTGCTGAGCCGGTAGTTGTAGCCGATCTCGTCGTGCTCGTAGTGCGCCACCGGGAGGCGCGCCTGACTCGCTACGCGCCGCGCATCGGCCGCGAGCTCGGCGTCGTCGGTCAGCAGCATGCCGCCGCCCGAGGTGGTCATGATCTTGTTCCCGTTGAACGACACAGCCGAGGCGCGGCCGAACGAGCCCGCCGGACGCCCGTGGCGGCTCGCCCCGAACGACTCGGCGCTGTCGCAGAGCACCGGCACGCCGTGGGCCTCGGCGACCGCGCCGATGCGCTCCAGATCGGCCACCTGCCCGTAGATGTCGACCGGCAGCACGGCCGAGACGGCCTTCCCCGAAGCGGCGAGCGCCGTGAGGGCCTCGTCGAGCAGATCGGGGCACAGGTTGCCGGTCTCGGGGCTGCAGTCGACGAAGTAGGGCACGGCGCCGGCGTGGACGGCGGCGTTGGCCGTGGCGGCGAAGGTGAACGAGGTCGTCACGACGAGCGAGCCCGGGAAGACGCCGAGACCGCGGAGGCCGAGATGGAGGGCCGCCGTGCCGGAGGACAGGGCGACGCCGTGACCCGCCCCGGCCCGGTCGGCCACCTCGCGCTCGAAGGCGTCGACCTCGGGGCCGAGCGGTGCGACCCAGCCCGAGCGGAGCGCGCGGTCGACGGCGTCGCGCTCGGCCTCGCCGATGTCGGGTGCGGACAGATGGATTCGCGACGCCATGGGTCTCCTCGGTGTATGTGACATACGGATATTACACGTGACGGAGGCTCACGTCGATGGCCGACCCGCGCCTCCTCGGCCCGCGGTGGTCGATGATGGAGGGGTGACGCGACTCCACGACCCCTCGGCCCACTCGTTCGCCTCCGACAACTACGCGGGGGCCCACCCCGAGGTGCTGCAGGCCCTGATCGACGCGAACGGCGGCCACGTCGGCTCGTACGGCGCCGACCCCTACACGCGGAGGCTCGCCGAGGTCGTCGTCGAGCAGTTCGGCGAGGGCGCCTCGATCGACCCGGTGCTGACCGGCACGGGCGCCAACGTGGCCGCGCTGCAGGCGCTGACGCCCCGCTGGGGCGCCGTGATCTGCGCGACGACCGCCCACGTCTACACCGACGAGGGCGGCGCCCCCGAGCGCCTCGGCGGCATCAAGCTGCTGACCGTGCCGACGCCCGACGGCAAGCTCACCCCCGAGCTGATCGACCGCCAGGCGCACGGCCGCGGCGACCAGCAGCGCCCCCAGCCGCTCGCGGTGACCATCACGCAGAGCACCGAGCTCGGCACCGTCTACACGCCCGACGAGCTGCGGGCGATCACCGACCACGCGCACTCGCTCGACATGCGGGTGCATCTCGACGGCGCCCGCCTCGCCAACGCGGCGGCCTCGCTCGGCGTGCCCCTGCGGGCGATCACCCGCGACGTCGGCGTCGACTCCGTCTCGTTCGGCGGCACCAAGAACGGCCTCGTGCTCGGCGAATCGATCGTGACCTTCACCGAGGAGGCGCGGGCCGGCCTGGTCTTCCTCCGCAAGATGGACGCGCAGCTGCTCTCGAAGATGCGGTTCGTCTCGGCGCAGTTCCTGGCGATGCTCGACGACGACCTGTGGCTGCGGTCGGCGACGCAGGCGAACGCCATGGCCACCCGACTCGCGTCCGGCCTCGCCGACCTGCCCGGAGTCACGATCACGCAGGCGGTCGACGCGAACGCCGTGTTCGTGGTGCTGCCCCGGCACGCGGTCGAGCCCCTGCGCGAGCTGCACCGCTTCTACGACTGGAACCGCGCCTCCGGCGAGGTCCGCCTGATGTGCTCGTTCGACACGACGCCCGAGCAGGTGGATCGATTCGTGGGCGATGCGGGCGCGCTGCTGCGCCCATGATGACATTTCTGCATATGTAATATGTGATGTAACATGAGGTCTTGTTCAGATCCGGCGTCCCGACGCCCCGAACCGAGGACCCTCATGACATCGCTCCGCCTGCGCAACGCTCTGACCGCAGGGCTCGTGCTCGCCCTCGCCGCCCCACTGGTCGTGGCGTCGAGCCCGCATCCGGCCGCGGCCGCGACCTCGGCGTCGGCGTCGGCCGCGACCGCGGCGACGCTCTTGTCCGACGCCGTGCCCGGCGGCCCCCGTCCGACCTCGATCCGCCTCAGCGACGACGACGCGTCGACCACCGTGCTCGTCCACGGGCTCGGCTCCGCGAGCCAGGCGCAAGGCCGCGAGAACCGGTCGATGCGCCACAGCGACCGCCAGCCGACCGGGCGCTTCGCGTCGAACGGCGACACCCTGACCGTGACCGTCCCCGACGACGCCCCCGCCATGTCGATCGCCATCGGCCTGTTCGGGCCGCACGCGGCGTACAACGACGGAGCCGACCGCGGCCAGTGGTCGAGCGCGCTCACCCCGGGCGTGAACACGATCACCGCACCCCTCGACGGCATGGTGCACCTGACCAGCACCGTCGAGGGCGGTTCCGCCGACGTGATCGTCGAGGGCGGACGCCCCGTCCCGGTGTTCATCGCCGGTCAGACCACGAACGAGGCGCTGCGAGCCGAGATGACGCGCCTCGCCGACGCCCCGTTCGTCCAGGTGATCGGCGACCGCTTCTTCGGGGACTTCCAGACCGATGCGACGGGCACGGTGATCGTCCGGGTCGACATGGAGACCCGGGTCGCCGAACTCGACCACGCCATCGAGGTCACGAACCGCACCTACGGTCTGCGCGACGACGGAACCGGACTCGCCCGCAAGTCCGGTCACCGCATCTACGTCGCGGCGCCGGACACCGGCGGCGGCTACGCGAGCGCGACGCACGAGCGCGTGAACTTCCCCGTCCGGACGGGGGCCGCAGGCGACCTCTTCCGTGCCTCCGCAGACGACCAGTGGGGCTGGTGGCACGAGATCGGTCACACCTATCAGACCCCGACCTTCAACTGGGCCGGTCAGGGCGAGGTGCTCGTCAACCTCTCGCCCCTCCACATCCAATCGAGCAACGGGTGGCCGAACCGACTCGACCGCATGGTGGGCGGCTTCGACTCGTTCTTCGCGCAGCCGGTCGAGGAGCGGGTGTACATGTCGGAGGGCAATGTCTGGACTCGGCTCTTCCTCTACGACCAGCTGCGCCGGGCGTTCGGCGACGACTTCTACCCCCGGGTGAACCAGGAGTACCGCGTCATGCGCGCCCTGGGCGAGCAGCAGCCCTCGGGCGCCGAGGCCCAGCGGCAGCTGTTCGCGGTGACGACGTCGCGCGTCGCCGACCGGGATCTCTCGGAGTACTTCCGACAGTGGGGCTTCGCTCTGGACGACGAGACGAAGGCCGCCCTCGCCGAGCTGCCGCCCCTGCAGAACCCGATCTGGGAGAACCGGCTGTCGACCGAGCCCGTCGTCGAGCGCGCGGTGCCCGCGTACACCGTCCCGGTGGGCGCGCTCGACGCCGTCGACGAGTCGGTCACCCTCGGTCAGCGCGCCCTCGTGACACCGCCGACGACGCGCGACCTCCGCGACTCCGACGGCGCCGGCGAGGTCGAGGTGCTCGGCACGAGCCTCGACGCGGCGGGTGTCGGCACGGGCGCGGGCGCGGCACGTCTCACCGCCGTGAACGACACCGGCGTCCGCGAGGTCCTCTCGACGCCGGTGACCGTCACCCCCGGCTCTTCCTTCCAGTTCAGGGGCCGGCAGGACCGCGTCGTCGCGACCCTCGCCCTCGAGCCGACGACCGACGAGCTCCGGATGACGGCGGGGACGACCTACACGGCGCACTCGGACTTCGGCGCCGACGAGTACGTCGGAGCGACCGTGTACGACGCCAGGGGTCGCGAGCAGAGCTCCTTCTCCATCGCTGGGCGCGACACCGCCCATGCCGCCGCGGCGGCGTTCGACGGGACCTCCGTCGGCGAGGACTGGTACATCACGATCCGCCACCGGGAGGCGGGCAGTCGCATGTCGCGCTGGGACGCCGACAGCCCCGTCGGGCGGAACGACGCGAGGACGCAGCACTACCGGGTGGTCGACGACCGGCTGACCGCCGTCGACTCCGTCCCGACCGCGCCCGACGGCTCGATCTCCGCCGTGCCGGCGAACGGCACGGTGCTGCTGAGCCGCGGTTCGTCGACCGCCATCCCCGTCACGATGGAGGCGGTGGACCGGGTCACGTCGCTCGAGACCGAGCTCGTGCTCACGGCCCCTGCGGGCACCGTGTTCTCCGGATCGCAGGAGGCGCTGGTCACCGAACTGCGCCTCCCCGGCCGGTCGTGGGCCGCCACCGGCAGCATCACCGCCACGGACGGCGTGCCGAGCGACGACGGTCGGACGCTGACGCTCACGGTCCGCGGGGCGAGCGGGCTCGATCTGCCCGACGGCGCGCGTCTGCGCTGGACACCCGTGGTCGCCGTCCCCGACGAGGGAGCGCCGATCGGCGGCGGCCTCGACTGGACCCTGACGGGCACCGCCGGGGGTGCGGCGGTCGCGACCGGGAGCTGACGACCGGCCGTGGGCGGGACGGCGGGCGAGGAGGCGCGGGAATGACGGGTGCGCCCTGATGCGTTACAGGATCGGCGGCCCGATGACGCGCCTCCTCGCCCCCTCCCCCAGCAGAAAGACGCGCCATGTCGATCACCGAGACCACCTCGTCCACCGCCGCCCGCACCGCCGTCACCAGCGTCCCGATCGTCAGCGAGCTCGCCGAGCGCTGGAGCCCGCGCTCGTTCGACGCCGCCGCCACGGTCAGCGACCAGCAGCTCGACGCCCTGCTCGAGGCCGCCCGCTGGGCGCCGTCGGCCAACAACAGCCAGCCGGCGCGCTTCGTCGTCGCCCGACGCGGCACGCACCACTTCGACACGATCGTCGACGCCCTCGTCGGGTTCAACGCCGGCTGGGCCGTGAACGCGTCCGCCCTGATCGTCGCGATCGCCGAGACCTCGTCGGTCGAGGGCGACCTGCGCCCCACCGCCGAGTACGACCTCGGCCAGGCCGTCGCCCACCTCTCGGTCCAGGCGCAGGCCGAGGGTCTGCACACCCACCAGATGGCCGGTGTCGAGTTCGAGCGCATCGTCGCGGCGTTCGACCTCGCCGAGAACCTCAAGCCGATGACGGTCACGGCGGTCGGCGTCGTCGACAGCGCCGACAAGCTGGCCGACGCCCTCGCCGAGCGCGAGACGGCGCCCCGCACGCGCCTGCCCCTCGGCGAGCTCGTCGTCGCCCGCAGCTAGGACCCCGGCGAGGCCGCCCGCCTGATGGCGGCCCTGACGCTTTCTCAGGTGTGTGATATTCTATATGAGATTTCATTGTCTCAGGGAGCATCATGCACATGCGTATCGCCCGTTCCGCCCTCACGACCGTCGTCGTGGCGGCGTTGACCGCCCCGCTGCTCGTCGGCGCCGCGCCGCAGCCGGTGGCGGCGGCCGCGCCCGGCGACTCGAGCCCGTCCGCGGGGCCGTCGTCGAGCCACGGCGCGTCCGACGCCGTCGTCACGTCGTCGACCCCCGGCGGCCCCCGACCGACGTCGATCCGCCTCAGCGAGGACGACGCGACGACGACGGTGCTCGTGCACGGCCTCGGCGACGCGCAGACGGAGCGACAGCGCGAGAACCGCCGGATGCGGCACAGCGACCTGCAGCCGACGGCCCGCTACGTCCGCGCCGGTGAGGAGCTGACCGTGACCGTACCCGAGGGCGCGCCCGCCCTCTCGCTCGTGATCGGTCTCTACGGAGCCCACTCCGAGCACAACGGCGGCGGGGCGCGCAACCGCCAGAACTCGGCACTCACCCCGGGCGTCAACGTCGTCACGGCGTCGCTCGACGGCATGGTCTTCCTGCGGAGCACCGTCGACGGCGGTTCCGCCGACGTCGAGCTCTCGGGCGGCGAGCCCGTCCCGTCGTTCGTGCTCGGCCAGACGACGAACGACGAGCTGCGCGCCGAGATGGCCCGCCTCCCCGACGCCCCGTTCGTCACCGTGATCGGCGAGCGCATCTTCGGCGACTTCCAGCGATCGCGCACCGGCGCGCAGATCCTCGCCGCGGACGTCCCCGCGCGGGTGGCCATGTGGGATCGCAGCGTCGAGATCACCAACGACACCTACGGCCTGCACGACGGCGCCACGGGTGTCGCCCGCAAGGCCCCGCATCGCATCTACGTCGCGTCGCCCGACAACATCCCCGGCGCGTACGCGACGGCCGGCGACGAGAGCATCAACTTCCCGGCGAACGGGGCCGCCCGCGACCTGTTCGTGCGCGACGAGACCCGCCTCTGGGGCTTCTGGCACGAGATCGGTCACACCTATCAGGCCCCGAACTACCTCTGGGCGGGGTTGAGCGAGGTCACGGTGAACATCTCGCCGCTGCACATCGAGTCGGCGCAGGGCTGGTCGAGCACCATCGACTCCCCCGGTCACCTCAGCACCCTCGACCGCTACTTCGCCCGCCCGGTGGAGGAGCGTTCGTACGCGTCGTCGGGCACGAACGAGATCGTCTTCGACCACCTGCGTCGGGGGTTCGGCGACGAGTTCTACCCTCGCCTCAACCAGGAGATGCGAGTCATCGCCGCCCGGGGCGAGAGCGATTCGCTGACCGACGAGGCGAAACGCCAGCTGTTCGCGATCACGGCGGCCCGGGTGGCCGACCGAGACCTCCGCGAGTTCTTCCGCCAGTGGGGCATCGCCCTGTCGCCGGCCACGTCGACCGCGATGGCCGAGCTGCCGGCTCTCGCGGAGCCCATCTGGCGGAACCGGCACAGTCGCGACCGGATCCGCGAGTACACGATGCCGGCCTTCACCTACCCGACGGGATCGATCGACCGGATCGACGAGCAGGTCGCCGTCGGACAGCGACAGCTGGCCACCGCCCCCGAGGCGACGGGGCTCGCGAACTCCGACGGCGTCGGGTCGATCCGGGTTCAGGATCACACCGTCCGCGCGAACGCGGCGGGGGTCGGTGCCGGAACGGCGGGAGTGACGGTCGCGAACGAGTCGGGCATCCGCGAGATGTTCTCGACTCCGCTCACCGTGCGACCCGGCAGCATGTTCGAGTTCATCGGCATCGCGTCCCGCTACATCGGCTGGATGGCGCTCGAGCCCGCCACGCACGAACTGCGGTTCTCCGCCTCGTCCGGCTACCCCAGCCACGACAGCTTCCGCGGGCGGGAGTACGTCGGCGTGACGGTCTACGACGACCGCGGTCGCGAACGCTCGTCGCTCTCCATCGAGGGCCAGGACACCGCCCACTCGGTCGCGAAGGCCTTCGACGGCAGTCGCGCCGAGGACGGCTGGTACGTCGTCGTCCGACACCGCGAGGCGAACACGCGCCTGATCTGGTGGGACGACGACATCCAGCAGCCGCGCGATGCGGCGACCGTGCGCCTCCTGAAGGTCGACGGCACCCGCCTCGTGCCCGTGACGGCGATCCCCGGTCGCGGGGCCGCGGCGACGGTCGCTCGGGGCCTGCCCGGCGAGACCACCGACACCGCGCGGGTGGACGTCCGATCGCGTCAATCGGGCGTGATGACGGTCGAGGCGCCCGCCGGCACGACGATCGCCGATGTTCAGGTCCGTCGCACGAGCGACGACCACGCGTGGCCGTCCATCGACTACGCCTACGCCGACGACCGGCGCCGCGTGACGATCACGAGTCGGACCGGTGACGGCTCCGTCGCCTACGGCCCCGGCGGCGACAACCACGTCACCGTCTCGTTCGACGTCGCGGAGGACGCCCCCGCCGACACCCTGCTCGGCGGCGGGCTCGCCGAGGTGACCGCGGTCGGCGGGTCGATCGCCCTCGCCGGGGCTCACGTGTCCGTCTCCACGTCGTCCGTCGAGCACGGTGCGCTCTCGCCGAGGTCCGCTGAGCAGGTCACGCTGGCTCGAGGCGGCACCACCCGCGTGCCGTTCGAGGTCGCCGTCTCGACCGCGGCCCTCACGCGACCCACGGGGACGATCACCCTGACGGCGCCGACCGGCAGCACCTTCGCCGCCGGCCAGGACACGATCCGCGGCGCCTGGTACCGCGACGACCTCCCCGACGGAAGAGGCATGCGCCTGACCGGCACCCGCTCGGCCGACGGGACCCGGTACGAGTACTCGTGGGCGCCCATCGACGATGCGGCACCGAACTGGTCGTCGCCCCGGCACGAGGTGCTGCGCTGGTCGCTCGACGTCGTGACCGCCCGAGACGCCGACCCGGGGGCCAGCGCCCTCGGCTACGCCGTCACCGGCACCTCGGAGACCGGCGCCTTCGACGCCCGCGGCGGCACGCCCACCATCCCGGAGGGCGTCGCGAGCCTCGTCGCCGGCCAGGTCGACGAGACGGTGACCCTGCTGCGGGGAGGGTCGGCCCCCGTCCCGTTCGTCGTCCAGACCACGACCGCCCTCGACGGGCTCACCGGTCGCCTGGAGCTCATCGCTCCTGCCGGCACCGTGTTCACCGACGCCGAGGAGGCGCTGGTCACCCGGGTGCGCGCCCCCGGAGGCCGGTGGGTCGCCACCCCCGACCTGGTGGTCGACGACGCGACGCTCGGGCGCGAGGGGCGCTCGATGACCCTGTCGGTGCGGACGACCGGCGATCTCGGGCTCGAACCCGGTTCGGAGATCCGCTGGGCCGCAGACGTCGAGGTCACGACCGGCGCGGCCCTCGGTGACGCCGACCTCCGCTGGGTCTTCAGCGGCGAGGCCGACGGACGAGAGGTCGCTGCGCGCGACTGACACCTCGGCGTGCCGGCGGCGGCGTCGTCCGCCGCCGACTGCCCGTCGACGACAGCCCGGACCGATCGGGCGGCACCACACGGACGAGGAGGCGCGACCTGCCAGACAGGTCGCGCCTCCTCGGTCTCTCCGGTCGCGTCAGCCGGCCAGGCCGCGGTAGAGCTCGATGTGCGCCGCGACCATCCGCTCGATCGAGAAGCGCTCGCGCATCGGGGCGGCGTTGTCGGCGAAGCCCGCCGCGACGTCCTCGTAGTCGCGCATCAGGTCGAGCGTGAGCGGCAGCAGACTGCCGACATCGGCGACCTCGAGCACGGGGTGGGCGGCCGGCAGCTGCTCGACGACACCGCCGACCCGGAACGAGATCACCGGCAGCCCCGAGAAGCCGCTCTCGGTGACGACCGTGGGCTGCGCCTCCGTCCGCGACGCCACGACCAGGAAGTGCGCGTCGAGCAGGCGCCGCCCGAGCTCGGCACGGGTCTGCGGGCCGACGAAGGTCACGGCGTCGGCCACCCCGAGCTCGGCCGCGAGCCGCTCGAGCTCGGGCCGGAGGGTCTCGCGCTGCGACACGATGTCGAGCACGGCGGGGACCCCTTCACGGCGCAGGTCGGCGATCAGTCGCACCGTGAGGTCGACCCGCTTGAGCTCGATCAGCTGCCCGACCGAGACGAACCGCCAGGGCTCGCCCCCGGCCGGTCGCCGACGGAGGCGCGACGGGAAGTGCGAGGGCTCGACGCCGTTCGCGATGACGTGCATCCGTGCGGGGTCGACCCCGTCGACGGTGTCGAGCACGAGGGCACGCTCGGTCTCGCTCATCACCACCAGGGCGTCGCTGTGCCGATACGCGCCGGCGAGCACCCGCTGCTGCAGCCGCGAGGCGGGGGCCTCGGTCTTGTGCCGCGTGAAGACGACCTTCGACCGGGTCGGGGCGAGCAGACGCACGCACGACCTGGTCAGGTGGTTCAGGTGGACGACGTCGTAACCCCGCCAGCTGGTGTGCAGAACGGGGGCGACGGGGGTGACGTCGATGCCGGCCGCGACGAGACCGTCGAGGAGGAGCGACTCGCCCGACTCCTGCAGGTTGCGAGCACGGAACTCGGGGGGTGCGCCGAAGATGGCGGCGTCGAGGAGGACGCGCATGATGATGACTCCTGTCGAAGGGGGCGGGACGGTCAGACGGATGCGACCGCGGTGGTGTCGTGGAGGCCGGAGGCCCGCGCGGCGTCGGCCCAGCGCAGGGCGTCGGCGATGCCGTCGTCGACGGTCAGGCGCGCCTCCCAGCCGAGCAGGTCGCGGGCGGCCGAGACGTCGGCGAAGGCACCGGCCGTGTCGCCGACCCGCCGCCCCGCGACCTCGACCCGGGGGGCGTCGCCGACGACGCGCGCGAAGGCCTCGACCAGCTCGAGGACGGTCGTGCCCCGACCGGTGCCGAGATTGAGGGCCCGGAACGGCCTGGACGCGTCGACGACCTCGTCGAACCGGTCGACGACGAGGGCGTGAGCCTCGGCGAGATCCCAGACGTGCACGTAGTCGCGCACCCCCGAACCGTCTCGGGTCGGCCAGTCGAGGCCGGTGACGGTGAAGGGCGACCCCGCCTGCCAGGCGGAGACCAGTCTGCCGAGCGCATGACTCGGCGTCGGCAGCTGAAGACCGGTGCGGAGCGCCGGATCGGCCCCGATGGGGTTGAAGTAGCGGAGGGCGACGGCCCGGAGGCCGCCGGCCGTCGCGCCGGCCTCGAGCACGCGCTCGACGACGGCCTTGGTGTCGGCGTACGGACTGAGCGGCGCCAGCGGCGACCCCTCGTGCACGACGCCGTCGATCGGCGTCTCGTAGATCGCCGCCGACGAGCTGAAGACGACGCGATCGAGGCCGTTGCGCGTGAGGCTCGTCAGGAGGGAGACGGTGCGGGCGACGTTGCAGTCGAAATAGCCGAGCGGATCGGCGACCGAGTCGGGCACGACGATCTTGGCGGCGCAGTGCACGACGACGTCGATGTCGGGGTTCTCGCGGGCGATCCGATCGATCAGGGCCGCGTCGGCGATGTCGCCCCGGTAGAAGCGGTGGCGATCGGCGAAGGCCGCGACACCCGTCGACAGATCGTCGAGCACGATCACGTCGTGCCCTCGGTCGGCGCAGGCCGAGGCGATGGTGCTGCCGATGAACCCGGCGCCGCCGGTGATGAGAACCGTCACGGCCTCCCCTTCGTCTGTCTTCGTAGGCCGCTTTGTAGAATATCACATTGCTGACAGATATTCAGAGATGTGTGACGGGCCCTCGGTCCGATCTCGGACGTCGGACGAGTCGCGCCGACCTGACGAGGGCGCAGACGACCGCGCCGACGAGCACCGACGCCATCAGCCACAGCTGCGGGTCGCCCACCCCGGGGGCCGACACGGCCACGAGGCAGACGGCGACCGACGCGGCCGTCGCCACGAGGTCGCTCGCCAGCCAGACGCGCAGGTGCCCCCGAGCGGCGCAGACCATCGAGAGGGCCGTCGCCACGCCGCGGACGACGGCGGCGGCCAGCAGGACGACGCCCGCCACGACGACGCCCGGGTACCGGTCGGTCAGCAGCCCGGCGGCGCCCCACTGCACGACCCCGGCGATCAGCGCGCAGGCGAGGCAGACCGCGCCGACGATCGCGACGAACCGGTCGGCACGGAGGGGCGATCGACCCGACCGCGGGTCGATCACCAGACGCCCGACCATGTTCTTGCCCAGATAGACGGGCACGAGCAGCACCAGCGCGGCGAAGCGGTTGGCGACGGCGAAGGTCGCCACGGCCTCGAGTCCCCCGACCATCTGCAGCGCCCACAGCACGACCCACGGCCCGATCTGACCCGCCGAGGCCGCGGCGAGCCCGGTCAGCGTCACGCCTCGATCGCCGGTCGACGCCGCGGTCACTCCTGCGGTCACCCCTGCGGACGACGCCGGTCGCGACCCGAGGAGCGCCTCGACACCCGGCCGACGGGAACACCGGGCGACGGCCGCCAGGACCCAGAGAGCGACGACGGCGTCGAGCAGCACGAGACCGACGGCCGCGCCGAGGGCCCCCGCCCACAGCCCGCCGGCGACGGCCAGAAGACCCGAGACGAGACCCCGGGACCCGTCGACGACCGCGGTCGACACGGTGCGCCCCGACCCCGCCAGCACGCCGACGAAGGTCTCGGTCACCGTGATGCCGCCGGCGGCGAGACCCACCGCGAACGCGGCGAGCGCGAGCTCGGGATGCCCGTAGACGACCGAGAGACCGACCGAGACGACGGCGCCGTCGGCGAGCGCCACGGCGCCGAACCAGCGCTTGCGACCGCGGACGGCCTCGGCGAAGGCGACGAGAGGGGATTCCCTCGCCGCGCCTCCTGCACCCTCCGTCGCGGTGCGACGACGGGCCGCCGAAGCCGCCGCCGACACGGCGAAGGCGGAGCTGCTCAGCGAGGCGACGCCGAAGACCGTCGCCTGCACGAGCGAGAACAGCCCGAACTCCGTCGGCGAGACGACGAGCGCCAGGGTGGTCAGCGCGACGAACTGGACGCCCTTGCCCGCCAGCCCGGAGGCGGCGGCCACCGCCGGGCCCGACCAGGAGGCGCGCGAGGGTCGGGCGGTCACGGCGCCGCCACCGCAGACACGGGCTCCGGGGCCGTGGCCGTGGCCGTCGCCGTCGCCGTCGCCGTCGCCGGGAGCCTCGCCGCACGGTCCGCCGCCTGCTGCACGGCCCGCTCGGCGGATCGATGGCGGATCGAACCGAGCCAGATCGAGAAGACCACGGCCGCGAGACCGAGCAGGATCGTGGTGACGGTCGTCGTGGAGGTCGACCGCACCGTGGCGAGCAGCGCGGAGAAGACGACGCCGTAGACCGCCGCGTCGACGGGACGACCGAGGCCTCGGCGGTCCCACCGACCGAAGGTCATGCCGAAAGCGACGAACAGGAGGGCCGAACCGGTGGTGCCGAAGTTCAGGAACGACTCGGCCACGATCGAGTAGCCGATCGCGTAGTGCTCGACCCTGTCGCGCAGCAGCGTGCCCACGAGGCGCGGATCGACCGCCGAGTACTCACGGTCGACCCCGGCGAGCAGCTCGACGAATCGGATGGTGCCGACCGCGAAGGTCATGCCGTGACGATGGGCCTCACCCTGATCGACCCACGACACGGTCTCGACGACTGGTCTCAGGGTCGCGCCCATCTCGACGGTCGCCGCGAGCGGGGAGCCGAGCATCTCGCCGACGCTCGTGTCGGCGAGACCGTCGTCGCGGATGCGTTCGACGCTGCTGACGACGACGAGTCCCGTCACGACCACCAGCACCGCGATCACCTGACGCGGCATGGGACGGAGGCGCGCGAGGACGACCACGAGGCCGACGAGGGCGTAGAGCGCCGACGACCGCGACCCCATCACCAGAGTGCTCGCGGCGAAGACGCCGAAGAACACCAGCCCGACCGTCCGGACGGACGACCTGCGGCCCGCGACGACGAGCGACATGCCCGAGAGCGTGAAGGTGATGCCGGCGGTGAGCGACGGGTTGGCCGCGACGGTCGCGTCGTACAGCCGCTTGCCCCCCTGCCCGAGCAGCAGCCCGGGCTCGACGAGGGCGATCGTGCCGAGGACGTAGGCGACCGTGACGACGACGATGACCGTGCCGGTGAGGGTCATGGCCGCCTCCGTCTGCGCGCGCGCCCGCCCCGCCTCGTCGTCGAGCGCCTGCACGGCGGGACCGGAGCCGGTCGGCCGCCGTCGTCCGAGCAGGACGTAGCCGAGCGTGAAGGCGAGCAGAGCCTGGGCCACGAGCCAGACGGCCCGGAGGACCTGGCCGTTCGGGGTGAACCACAGCGAGAAGTAGTCGACGTCGTCGCCCGGGATGTCGGCCCCGGCGAGGGAGAACGCCACGAGCGGCACATGGAAGAGGACGAGCACGACGAAGAACATCGGCCCTCCGCTCCAGAGCCCGAGGGGGGCAGATCGGACGAGCAGACCGGTGCAGACGACCGCCACGACCACGGTGAGGCCGAACACGCGCATCTCGGCACCCACCCCGGTCGGGACCCCGGAGAGGAGCGACCACACCAGGACGATGGCGACCGCGAGGGCGGCGATCGCACGTGAGAGGCCGAGACTTCCAGGAGAGGACATGAGTGACATAGTAGAATATCATGTTGATATGGGCAACAGCAATCTGAGGGCCCATCACTCCCTTGTGATCGATCCTCAGATGTGTATAGGATGCTACATATCAATACTCAGCCCAGGGAGAACCGTGACCTCATCCACCGTCGGCGACGTGGCCAAGAAGAACTGGCTCCTCCTGATCGCGTCACTCGTGCTCGGCGCCTTCGGGGGTGTCGGCCTCGCCTCGATCCAGCCGCCGCTGTACACGTCGACCACGCAGGTCTACGTCTCGGTGGACCTCACCGTCACGCAGAGTGCGAACGATCTCCTCCAGGGCGGCAACGCCGCCGAGCAGCGCGTCCGGTCGTATCTCGACCTCGTGACGAAGTCGACGGTGCTCGAGCCCGTCGCCGAACACCTCGGCGTGACCCGCCAGTCCCTCGCGACGCAGGTGTCGGCCTCATCACCCTCGCGCAGCGTGCTCATCGACATCACCGCGACGGACCCCGATCCGACCCGGGCCCGCGACATCGCGGACGCCGTCAGCGAGCGCTTCCGGGACGTCGTCGAGAACGAGATCGAGCGCCCCGCCGGCTCCGACGCATCGTCCGTCACCCTGCTGGTCACCGAGCCGGCCGAGATCCCCTCCACCCGGTCGTCGCCGTCGCTGCGGACCAACGCGGTGATCGGCGCACTCGTCGGCCTCCTCCTCGGCCTCGTGGCGGCCGCCGCTCGCATGGTGCTCGACACTCGCATCCACGGGGCGGCCGACGTCGAGGCGTCGTTCGCCCCGCCGGTCGTCGGCTCGGTCCCGTTCGTCCGCGACACCGCGGAGCGCCCGCTGATCGTGCAGCACGCCAACCGCGGTCGGGCCGCCGAGGCCTTCCGCACGCTGCGCGCGAACCTCCGCTTCCTCGACAACGGCGCATCGAAGCGAGCGTTCGTCGTCAGCTCGGCCCAGCAGTCGGAGGGCAAGTCCACGACGGTGACCAACCTCGCCGTCGTCCTGGCCGAGACGGGAGCCCGGGTGGCGCTCGTCGACGGCGACCTCCGACGCCCCCGCGTGGCCGACATCATGGGGCTCGAGGGGGCCGTCGGCCTCACCGACGTCCTGATCGGCCGCTTCGAGCTCGACGACGTGCTGCAGCCGTGGGGCGCTCACGCGCTCAGCGTCCTGCCGGCCGGCAGTGTGCCGCCGAACCCCAGCGAGCTGCTCGGATCGGCGCAGATGCAGCTGCTGGTCGAGTCGCTGACCTCGCGCTTCGACTACGTGCTGATCGACGCGCCCCCGGTGCTGCCGGTCGCCGATGCGACCCTGCTGGGCGCCATCACGAACGGCGTGCTGATGGTCGCCGCCGCCAAGAGGTCGAAGCGCGCCGAGCTCGCCGCCGCCCTCCGGGCCTTCGACATCGCCGACGTCCGCTGCCTCGGCGTCGTCGTCACCATGACCCGCTCCAAGAAGGCGAGCGACGGCTACGGCTCGGGGTACTACGACCAGGGCGCGTCCGACGGTCGGCCCTCTTCGAGCCCGGCACCGCGCCTCCCGGTGTGACCCTCGCGGTCGACCTCGGGGCAGACTGTCCGTCATGCGCACCTGGGTGAAGATCTGCGGACTCACGACCGACGAAGCCGTCGACGCCTCCGTCGAGGCGGGCGCCGACGCGGTGGGGTTCGTGCTGGCCGCGGGCAGTCCGCGCACCCTGCAGCCATCCGCCGCGCGACTGCTGGTCGGCCGGGTGCCGTCGTCGGTCGAGACGGTGGGCGTGTTCCGCGGCCAGGCCGTCGCGGAGGTCGTCGAGCTGGCACGCGCCGCGGGGGTCGCGACCGTGCAGCTGCACGGAGACGAGTCGCCGGGCGACGTGGCCACGGTGCAGGCCGCGGGGTTCCGGGTCATCCGGGCCGTGAGCGTCGACGCGTACGCCGACGAGTCCGAGGAGGCGCGGCGCGGGTTCCGTGAAGACGCACTGCTCATCGATGCGCTCGCCCCCGGCGCCGGCGCCACCTTCGACGGCGCCCCCCTGCTGGCCGCTCCGCCGCATCGCGACTGGATCCTGGCCGGCGGTCTCTCCCCCGAGACCGTCGCCGCCCGCATCGACGAGCTGCGACCCGCAGGGGTCGACGTCAGCTCGGGCGTCGAGTCGTCCCGCGGGGTGAAGGACGTCGAGCTGATCCGCGCCTTCGTGGCCGCGGCCCGAGCCGACTAGAACAGGTCGGGCCAGGTCGGGTCGGGTCTGCGGCCAGTCGGGTCTAGGGCAGGTCGTCGAGCACCTCGGCCTCGGGTTCGACCACGTCGAAGCGGGCGACCGTGAGCGAGTCGCCTCCCGGAGCGACCTCGACGCGGACGGTGTCGCCGTCGACGACGTCGCAGCCGAGCAGCGCCATCGCGAGCTTGTCGTCGATCTGCCGCTGCATCAGCCGGCGCAGCGGTCGTGCGCCGTAGATCGGGTCGTGCCCGCGCTCCGCGAGCCAGGCGCGGGCGTCTGGGGTGACCGCCAGCGACAGGCGACGATCGGTCAGGCGGCGGCCGAGACGGTCGACGTAGAGCGACACGATCTGCCCGAGGTCGTCGGCGGTGAGCGTCGAGAACACCACGATGTCGTCGAGACGGTTCACGAACTCGGGCTTGAAGGCCTGCCGGACGAGCCCCTGCACGAGCTCCTCCTTCTCGGGGTCGCTCAGGGTCGGATCGGTGATGACCTGCGACCCGAGGTTCGAGGTCAGCACGAGGATCGTGTTCCGGAAGTCGACCGTGCGCCCCTGGCCGTCGGTCAGCCGGCCGTCGTCGAGCACCTGCAGCAGCACGTCGAAGACCTCGGGGTGCGCCTTCTCGACCTCGTCCATCAGCACGATGCTGTACGGACGGCGGCGGACGGCCTCGGTCAGCTGACCGCCGGCCTCGTACCCGACGTACCCGGGAGGCGCGCCCACGAGACGGGACACGCTGTGCTTCTCGCCGTACTCGCTCATGTCGATGCGGACGAGGGCCTTCTCGTCGTCGAAGAGGAAGTCGGCGAGCGCCTTGGCGAGCTCGGTCTTGCCGACGCCGGTCGGCCCGAGGAACAGGAACGAGCCCGTGGGGCGGTCGGGGTCGCTGATGCCCGCGCGGGTGCGCCGGACGGCCTCGCTGACCGCCGAGACGGCCGCGCGTTGACCGATGATGCGCCTCCCGAGCTCGCTCTCGAGGTGCAGCAGCTTCTCGGTCTCGCCGCTGAGGAGGCGCCCCACCGGGATGCCCGTCCAGGCCGCGACGACCTCGGCGATGTCGGAGTCGGCGACCGAGTCGCTGACCAGGCGGTCGCCGGACTTCTCGAACGACTCGGCGTCGTGCAGTCTCTTCTCGATGTCGGGGATGCGTTCGTAGCTGATGCGGGCGGCGTCCTCGTAGCGTCCCTCGCGGAGCGCCCGGTCGGCGTCGATGCGCGCCTCGTTGAGGTCGCTGCGGAGGGTGCCGATGCCCTGCAGGGCCGCCTTCTCGGCCTGCCACCGTGCGTTCAGATCGTCGTAGGCGGCCTGCTGCTGCTCGATCTGCTCCCGCAGGGCGGCGAGTCGGGCCTTCGCCGCGTCGTCGGTCTCCTTCTTGAGGGCTAGCTCTTCGATCTGGAGGCGCACCAGGCCCCGGTAGAGCTGGTCGAGCTCGACCGGCGACGAGTCGATCTCCATCTTGAGTCGCGAGCCCGCCTCGTCGACGAGGTCGATGGCCTTGTCGGGCAGCTGGCGACTGGGGATGTAGCGGTTCGACAGGGAGGCGGCCGCCACGAGGGCGCCGTCGGTGATCGTGACACCGTGATGCGCCTCGTAGCGCTCTTTGAGGCCACGCAGGATGGCCACGGTGTCCTCCACGCTCGGCTCGCCGACGTAGACCTGCTGGAACCGGCGCTCGAGCGCGGCGTCCTTCTCGATGTACTGGCGGTACTCGTCGAGGGTGGTGGCGCCGATCAGACGGAGCTCGCCCCGGGCGAGCATCGGCTTGAGCATGTTCGAGGCGGCGACCGAGCCCTCACCGCCGCCGGCGCCCATCAGCGTGTGCAGCTCGTCGATGAACGTGATCACCTGGCCGTCGCTCTTGGTGATCTCCTTGAGGACGTCCTTCAGGCGCTCCTCGAACTCGCCCCGGTACTTCGCGCCGGCCACGAGGGCGGCCAGGTCGAGGCTGATGAGCCGCTTGTCTTTGAGACTGTCGGCGACGTCGCCGGCCACGATGCGCTGCGCGAGACCCTCGACGACGGCGGTCTTGCCGACACCGGGCTCGCCGATCAGCACGGGGTTGTTCTTGGTGCGGCGGGTCAGGACCTGGCTGATGCGGCGGATCTCGGAGTCGCGACCGATGACGGGGTCGAGCTTGCCGCTGCGGGCGATCGCGGTGAGGTCGACGCCGTACTTCTCGAGAGCCGACTTCTGCTTCTGGTCGGAGGCCGGGGCACCCTGCATGTTCGCCATGGAACAGCCTTTCTCGAAACTTGAGTGGGACGGACTCAAGTTTACGCGCGGGCGCTCGAAACACAAGCGGTCCTCTGTTTGGAATTACAGATGTTTTAAGTAAGCATGTCATCTGCTGCGCCGCGTCCGACGGCGCCTCACGAAAGCGATCACATGAGAAGAACCATCCGGAGACTGCTGACCGGCGGGGTCGTCGCAGCACTCCTCGCCGGGGGCATGACCCTCCCCGCGTCAGCAGCGCCTGCGCCCACCTCGTTCAGTTCACCATTGGTCTTCCAGAATCCCACGGGCGGTTACATCGCCTACTCCCCCGGGCCACCTGTCGGCGACATCGAAATGCGGAGCTTCCGCGCGACGACCCACGCGACCTACTCTCAAGCCGCTGGGTCGGCCGTCTCGGTCTCTCTGCCGGACCCCGGCGCCGGCGACGCCATCGTCAAACTCGCCGGCGGTGAATGCCTGACCACCCTCGATGGGGCGGGGCCGGGTCGCACCCTCGTCGCATCGAAGGCCTACTGCGGCGGGTACGGCTACACCTGGTCCGTCACGCGGGATGGCCGCGTCATCTCGTTCTTCGGCTCCACGGGCATGGGGCCGACCCAGCCAGCTCAGACGGGATACTGGCCGTTCACCGGTCTGCGCCCTCTCCTCTCCGCCGGAGGCTATCCGCTCGGAGGCAGCCGATTCGAGGCCGACCCGCTCGTCGTGCGCGTCGACCGCGTGAACGACATCGCCCGCACAGCCGTCCTGTCGGGTACGGCGACGAAGAACGCCCAGGTCCGAGCTCAGGGTCGGACGACGACCGCGGACCCGACGACCGGCATCTGGTCGCTCGATGTCCGTGATCTCGCGGTAGGGGCCAACAACATCGATGTGATCCAGCGAGTCGGAGGCGTCGATCGGGACACCCAGACGGCACGCATCGACATCGTCGAGGGCGGGCGAGTGGTGCCGGCGCCGGTCTCGCGCGTCGAGCTGGCGCGAGGCGGCGAGACCGAGGTGCCCTTCATCGTCTCGAACCGAGCCGTCCGAGCGAGCATGACGGGCGTCGTCGAGCTGACGGCCCCCGAGGGGTCGACCTTCACACCGGGGCAGACACGCGTCACCGCAGGCGTGAACACCGCCGGCGAGGGCTCGACCTGGACCCCGCTTCCCCGTCTCGACCTCACGAACGGCCGGGTCGGAGACGGCGGCCGGACGATGACCTTCGATCTGGCCAGCGGCTCGGGGACTCTGGCCGCGGGTCAGTACTACCGCTACGGGCTGTCCGTGACGACCCCCGCCTCCTCGGCTCCCCTCGAGTCGAGCATGAGCTACGTGTACCGCGGCGACAGCTCGGCCGGCGACTACCGGGCCGCCGGCAGCACCGCGACCACCGTCGTGGGCTCGGCGGACATCGACACCCGCGTAGGGGCCAGCACGCCCGGCGGCACCACGGACTGGGGACGCAGCGACGTCCAGGCGACCGAGGTGCAGGGGGCGATGACGCTGACCGCCCCCGAGAGCACCCGCTTCGCCGACGCCGAGGCCCGGCGCACCTCCGACGACACGGCCCGCGACGACCACCGCGTCGCCTACTCGAACGATCGACGCACGGTCACGATCGACGGGCCGACCGACGGCTCCGCGGTCTGGGGCTCCGCGCACCAGTACGCCGCGTTCCGTCTGACCCTCGACGCCGACTCCGAGCCCGGTGCCGTGCTGACGGGCGGCGAGGTCGCCGTCCGCGGCGCCGGCGGTGCCACGCTGGCCGAAGGGGCGTTCCAGGTCGCGGTCGACGAGGCCGTGCCCACCCTGACCGCCGAGATCACCCTGCTCGACGACGTCACACGACCCGCCACCATCGGCGGCGTCGGCGACGACGGAGGCACGGTGACCGTCCGTGAGGGCGACGCCGTGCTCGGTGAGGCGCGCGTCGTCGACGGTCGCTGGTCGCTCGACGTCCCCGTCTCGGTCGGACCCGGCCGCCACACCCTCACGGCCTCGCAGTCGGTCGACGGACGCCCGTTCGGCAGCGTCGAGGCCGCGCTCGACCTCGGCGCCGCCGTCGACGTCGTCGAACCGGCGAACGGCAAGATCGTCCCCGGCCGGACGACCGTGCGGGGCACGGGCGCACCCCGAGCCGAGATCACCGTCACCGCGGCGGGCACCACGGTCGACACGACCGTCACAGCGGACGGAGCCTGGGAGGCGCGGGTCGAGATCCGCCCCGGCCACACCGCCGTCGCCGTGACCGCGTCGCAGCACGCCCGCGGCGACATCGTCACCACCGACACGGCGCAGGTCGTGCCGGACGCCCCGCAGGAGCTCCGCGAGGTGCTCATCACCGAGCCGTCGTCGCACTTCTACACGCCGCTCGAGGGCACCATCGTCGAGGGGACGGCCACGCCGTACGCGAGCGTCGACATCCGCGTCCAGTGGGGCTTCACCATCGCCACGGTCGAGGCCGACGTCGACGGTCGATGGGCCTTCGATAGGGCGTTCGGGCCCTCGGCCCGGTACGAGCTGACGGCCACGCAGACGCTGGTCGACGGCAAGACGTCGTCCTCCCCCGTCTTCGAGCTGTACGCCGACGGCTCGTTCGTGCCCGTCATCGTGACCAGCCACGAAGACGGCGGCACCTACGTGCCCGGCAGCGTGACCTTCACCGGCCGTGCGACGCAGGGCGCCTACATCGAGGCGCGCAATCAGTACGATCGCCTGCTGTTCTCGACCCGCGCCTCCCAGATGGCCGGCGTCTGGACGGCCTCGACCGGACTCGGACCCGTCGCGACGTACGAGATCACCGTCACCCAGAAGGCCCCCGACGGCACGACGGGGCAGACCAGGCTGACCCTCTCGCCCGACCTGCCGTTCCGCGACCTGGCGGTGACCAGCCATGTCGACGGGGAGACGTACCGGCCGGGTCCCGTGCTGTTCACCGGCACGGGCACGCCGACCGGACGCGTCGTCGCGACGAACCAGTTCGGCGTCGTCGTCGGCGAGACCACGATCGCCACGGACGGCAGCTGGTCGTTCCGACGCGATCTCGGACCGGACGCCGATTACGACCTGACGTTCACCCAGCGGTTCCGTGACGAGGAGGACTCGGTGCGACTGCGCCTGCTCGCCCCCGTCTGGCAGCCGATCACGATGACCAGCCCGTCGATCGGCGACCGCTACACGCCGGGCGAACCGACCGAGTTCACCGGCCGGGCCACCCCCTTCTCGACCATCACGGCCACCACCGCGCTCGGCGGGACGCTCTTCTCGGTCGAGACGGGAGCCGACGGCGTCTGGCGGAGCACCCGGGTCTACGGCCCGGACAACGTGTACCGGATCGACATCGCCCAGGTGGCGCGGAACGGCCGCACCGACTCCCTCGACACCTTCGTCTGGGCTCCGGACCTCCCGTGGGCACCGCTCGCCGTGACCAGTCACGTCTCCGGCGAGACCTACCGGCCGGGCGAGATCGAGCTGCGCGGGACGGGAGCCCCCGGTGCCGTGGTCGAGATCACGAACCAGTGGGGGACCCTGATGGGCCGCCCCGAGGTCGGCGGCGACGGGACCTGGTCGATGCGCCGGACTCTCGGACCGACCGCGGACTACGTGCTGCGCCTGGTCATGACGAAGGACGGACGACAGGACGAGATCGCGGGGTTCGAGCTCCGCTCTCCCCGGTTCAGCGACATCGAGCTGACCGCCCCGAGCCCCGGCGAGGGATACATCGAGGGTCGCGACTACACGGTGACGGGGCGGGCGACGCCGTTCGCCACCATCCGCGCGACGACGTCCCTCGGCAATCCGCTCTTCGAGACCACGGCGGACCGCGACGGTCGGTGGGCCCACACCCGGCGCTTCGGCCCCACGCACGTCTACGTGATCGACCTCACGCAGGAGACGCGCGCCGGAGAGACCGGCGGGTACCCGCGATTCACGTTCGCACCGGCCGACGAGGCGGGCGGCTCCTGATGCGGGCCACCCGGCGCGCCACGACAGACGAGACGATCGACGAGAGGAACACCATGACCAGACGACCGACGCGATCCCTGCGACTCCTCGCGGCCCTCGGGGCGGCGGCGCTCCTGACCGGATGCACCACCGGTGACGACGATCCGGACGGGGGCCCGTCGTCACCGACGCCGGCCGTCGCGACGACGGAGGCGAGCCAGACCGTCTACGGAGAGTGCGTCGACGGGGTGGCCACCATCCTCGCCGACGACCTCGACGGACGCTTCGAGCTCGGCGACTGCTCGACCGTGAGCGTCGTCGGGGTGGACGGCGACATCGTCCTCGGCCAGGTCGAGCGCCTCGTCCTCGAGGGCGACCGGAACACCGTCGTCGTCGCGGAGGTCGCACACGTCGCGTTCGGCGGGAACGGCAACGTCGTCGAGCACGGCGGCGCCGAACCCGAGGTCGTCGACGACGGCGACGAGAACCGGATCGCGCCGACCGACTGAGTCCGCGGAGCGGCACGACGCGCACCACCCAGAGGGGCATCGCCGGCGGCGGTGCCCCTCTGGCATGTCGTCCGTGTCGCTTATTCCGATGACATGTGTCATTAATGAGAGTCGTGATCCTCGACCGGGATCCTCCGACGACCAGAAAGACGACCAGCACATGAAACGACTCCCTCAGGCGGCGGGCGCTCTCGCTCTCGCCGCCGTCCTGCTCGGCGGGGTCCTCACGCCGCCGGCGGTGGCGTCGACCGTCACCCCGAATCCGTTCACGACCCCGCTGGCGTTCCGCTCGGCCGACGGCGGCTACGTGGCCTACCGGGAGAGCCCCGAACCCGACGACGACGGCCGGTACTCGTTCCGCGCCACCCGGCACGCGGAGCTGGCCGATGCGCTCACCACCGCCACGCGCGTGGCCCTGCCCGAGCCCGGCGCGGCGGCGGCTCCGGTCAGCCTGCCCACCGGCGACGCGTGCCTGACGTCCCTGCCGGTCGGATCCGACGCGCTCACGCTCGTCGCCGCGCCCGACGCCTGCGACGACCCCGCGGGGCTCTGGCTGGTGACGCGCGAGGGTCAGGTGCGGCCCTCGTCGGGCGACGTCGGACTCGGCGCGGTCCAGGCGGCCGACCCGTCGGTGTGGCCCAACACGGGCCTCCGACCCGCGCTGACGGCACCGGCGGCGCCCCTCGCCGACCGACGGTTCGATCGCCGCCCGCTCGAGGCCGAGCTGGTCCAGGTGAACGACATCGCCCGCACGGCCGTCATCACGGGAACGGCCACCTCGTTCGCCTCCGTGCGGGTCGGTGCCGTGCGGGCCGACGTCCGAGAGGACGGGACCTTCCGGATCACCGCGACGCGACTCGCCATCGGGCACAACGAGCTCCGGATCGAGCAGGTCGTGGCCGGCGAGGTCGTCGACGCGGTCGCCCTCGACGCCGACGTCGTCGACGGCGGCCGCATCCTCCCCGCGGCAGGCCCCACCGTCGACCTCGAGCGCGGATCCGACACCGGCGTGCTCCTCGGAGTCACGACGATCGACGACTTCGCCCGCCTCGAGGGCGTGGCCGAGATCACCGCGCCGAGCGGCACGACCCTCTCGGCGGGCCAGACGACGCTGTCCGCCGAACGTCGCGGCTCCGACGGGACGTGGGCGCCCGACACCAGGCTGGATCTCGTCGGCGGGACGACCGCGGCCGACGGTCGCCGCGCCTCCTACGATCTGCACTGGCGTGATGCGGCCGAGGTGCTGCCGTCCGGGAGCGAGGTCCGGTGGACGGTCGACGTCGCCACGCCGGCATCCGCGTCCGCTGCGGCGGGTTCGCTCGGCTTCGGCTTCTCGGGGACGGGTGCCCCCAGCGACTTCCGCGCCGTCGGCTCGACGCCGACCACCATCACGGTGCCGCCCCGCGAGGTGACGGCCCAGGTGACGCTGCCCGACGCGCTCGACGAGCGTGCGGTGGTGTCCGGCGAAGGCCACGAGGGGGCTCGCATCGAGATGAGCGTCGACGACGCCCCTCTCGGGACGACCGAGGTCGTCGACGAGGCCTGGGCGCTCGAGATCGACCCCGACCTCGGCCCGGATCGGCACGTGCTCGACGTCGTGCAGAGCATCGACGGCGCACCCGCCGGACGCACGAGCGCCGAGGTCGACTTCGGACCGGCGGTCGACCTGGTCGCGCCCGTCTCGGGCCAGGTCGTCCCCGGCGGGACGACCGTGTCGGGCACCGGTGCGCCCGGGGCCGAGGTCACCGTGGAGGTCGACGGCCGCTCGGAGACCGCGGCCGTCGTGGACGGCGCGTGGTCCGTCGAGGTGGAGCTGCCGCCGTCGCACGACGAGAGCACCATCGAGGTCGCCCAGCGGGCACGGGGAGACGTCCGGTCGGCCGACCGGGTGCGGGTCGTCGCGGACGCTCGACAGGAGCTCTCGCCGGTCGTCGTCGACGGACCGGCCGACGGCTGGTACCGCAGCGGCGAAGCCACCACCCTCTCGGGGACGGCGACGCCGTACGCCCGCGTCGTGGTCCGCAACCAGTGGACGAACGAGGCCGGTCGCGCCGTGGCGGACGCCGACGGCGCCTGGTCGTTCGAACGCGCGTGGGGGCCGACGGCCGCCTACCGGCTGACCGCGACGCAGACCCTGGTCGACGGCCGCACCTCGTCGTCGGCCGAGTTCACCCTGCTCCCCCTGGGCTCGTTCCGAGCACTCGAGGTCACCAGCCACGCGGCGAACGACAGCTACGTGCCGGGCCTCACGACCTTCAGCGGCGTCGCGACCCCCGGGGCGTGGGTGACGGCGACCAACCAGTGGGATCGACGCCTCTTCGCCACGCGGGCGTCGCAGACCACCGGCGAGTGGAGCGCGCCGGCCGAACTCGGTCCGGTGGCCGACTACGACGTGCGGATCTCGCAGACGGCGCCCGACGGGCAGCCCGACCAGGTCCGACTGCGCCTGACGCCCATCATCGGGTGGGTGCCGGCGACCGTGACCAGCCACGTCGACGGCGGCGAGTACGTGCCGGGTCCCGTGACGCTGGCCGGCGCGGGCACTCCCCGGGCGACGATCGCCATCACCAACCAGTGGGGCGTCTCGATGGGCACCACGACCGTCGGCACCGACGGGCGCTGGTCGGTCCGTCGCGACATGGGGCCTCGAGCCTCGTACGCGCTGACCGTCGTCCAGACCCGCGGATCGGAGACGAACACCGTCGAGCTCGTGCTGAACCCGCCGGCCTGGCGGGCACTGCAGCTGCTCAGCCCGGAGGTCGGCGACCGCTACGAGCCGGGTGCGCGGACCGAGTTCCGCGGAGTCGCGACTCCGCACTCGACCGTGACGGTGACGACCGACCTCGGCTCGGTGCTCTTCCAGGCGCCGGTCGCCGCGGACGGCACCTGGTCGAACACCCGGGCGTACGGCCCCGTCCGGACGTACACGCTGACGATCGAGCAGGCGGCGACGACCGACCAGGGCGACGCGCTGCGGTTCGTCTGGGCGCCCGACATCGCCCTGCGGCCGGTCGCCGTGACCAGCCACGACGACGGCGAGACCTACCGCCCGGGTCCCGTCACGCTCGGCGGCACGGGCACGCCAGGCGCCACCGTGCGGGTGACGAACCAGTGGGGTGCGGCCATGGGCACGTCGGAGGTCGATCTCGACGGCCGCTGGAGCATCCAGCGCGAGCTCGGGCCGCGGAGCGACTACATCCTCACCGTGCAGCAGGACAGAGCGGGCGAGACCGACGAGACGCGCCTCACCCTCCTCGCACCCGTCTGGCAGCGCATGACCATCGACTCCCCGGTGGTCGACGACGGTTACGACAGGGACGTCGACGTGAGGTTCGCCGGACGCGCGACGCCGTTCGCGACGATCGACGTCTCGACGGCCTCCGGGGTGCAGCTCGCGGCCCCCACGGCCGACCGGAACGGCGACTGGTCGTTCACCCGCCGGTTCGGCCCCGAGCACGTGTACACGCTCGTCTTCACGCAGCAGGCCGCGGGCCACGCCGACGACGCGCTCGACCCGATCCGGTTCGGGCCGGCCGGCGCCCGAGGCGCGTCGGGCCGCATCGGCTCGGGCGAGCGCAGACTGGGACGATGCTCGATGTGACTCTGGCCCGCCGCCTCCACGACGCCGGGCTGCGCTGGCATCCGACCACCGGCGACCGGTTCGTCATCGATCGAGGCGAGTTCGTCGGCGACGTCTTCACCATCAGCGAGATGACCATCGAGGCCCACGAGTACCCGACGGGCACCGTCCTCGGCTTCAACGGGACGACCGAGTGGGCGCTCGACTCCGTCGCCGCCGACCAGTCGCTCTGGCTGCCCCGGGAAGACCAGCTGAGGGCCCTGCTGGCGCGGTCGTTCCGCTCGTTGACCCGCGCCTCCTCGGCCGACGGCGACGGCGACGGCGACGGCTCCGGCGACACGGCCACGGCCACGGACGTCGACGAGGCGGACCCGACAGCCGAGCGGATCGTCTACGAGGTCCGGGTCGACTCGTCGGGCGGAGAGCGCGTCTTCCGGGCCGCCGACCCCGAGGACGCCTACGCCGCCGCCCTGCTGGCCTACATCGACGCGTCACTGAGCCTCTAGGCCGGCTCGAGCCGACCTCAGCGTCGGACGGAGACCGTCACCGTGAACTTGGCGGTGCGGGCGACCTGTCGCGTGGGGCCCACGGCGCGCTCGAGCGCACCGCGGTAGGCGAGCGGCGAGTTCCACACGCACCAGAGCTCGCCGCCGGGGGCGAGCATCCGAGCCGCGGCGTCGAACAGCTTGTGCGCGATGCCGGCATGCACCGTCGCCCCGACGTGGAACGGCGGATTGAGCAGCACCAGATCGACCGCCCCGTCGGGGATCAACGACCCGGCGTCGTCGCGCCGCACCTCCACCCGGTCGGCGACCCCGTTGGCGGCGGCCGTCGCCTCAGCAGACGACACGGCGGCCCACGACTGGTCGGTGGCGATCACCCGCCAGCCGGGGTGGTCGCGCGCCCACGACGTGGCGAGCACGCCCGTTCCGCAGCCGAGATCGACCGCGAGCGGGGTCTCGTGCGCAGGCGAAGCCCCGGGCCTAGCCCCCGGCGCAGCCCCGGGCTCCACCCCGCTGAGCGCCTCGAGCAGCGCCCGCGTGCCGATGTCGACGGTGGATCCGGCGAACGCGGCGCCGTGGGCGACGACGACCAGATCACCGTGGCGGGAGGTGCGCGGCCAGTCGGGCGCGCCTCCTCGGACCGGCCCCGTCGCGGTGACGACGCGCGACTTCTGTCGGGCCAGCCCCGCCGTCACCGAGGCGAAGCGACGCGCGAGGACGTCGTTCATCGCGGTGGTCATGTGCTTGACGCGCCCGCCGGCAAAGACCTGGACGTCGGGGTCGGCGTGCCGGGCCACGAGCGCCGCGATCTCGTCGAGGGCGTCGAGCCCCCGGGGCAGCTGCAGCAGCACGACCCGGGCGCCGTCGACGAGCGCGGCGTCGAGCGCATGCCCGACGACCACGGCCGACGACCCCAGCCTCTCGCTGTTGGCGGCGAGCGCCAGTTCGCCCGAACGGCCGTCCTGGTGCGAGCGGATCGGGTGCGCGCCGACGAGGTCGGCTGCGCCGAGGGCGAGGGCGCCGTAGCGATCGCCGATCACCGTGACCCGGTCGGGATGGGCGACCAGCGCCTCCTCGGCGGTGTCGAGCAGCAGCCGGTCGGTGGCGTCGTGGGCCAGCAGCTCGGGCGCCTCGACGTCGGGCCATCGGCGGAGCCGGTCGAAGTCGATCACCCCGACACGGTACCGGTGCGGCGGTGAGCCCGCGTCAGCGGAGCGGACGCCAGACGACGAGCGACGTCTGGCGTGCCGGGCGGGTGCCGTGCTTGAGCGGCACCACGCCGCTCTCGCCGGCGGCGAAGACGCGGCTGCCGGGGCGGTTGACGAGCTCGTCGGCGAGTGCCCGCTCGAGCTCGCGCACCCGCGAGTTCAGGGCGGTCACCTGGTTCTCGAGCTCGAGGATGCGCTTGATGCCCTCGAGCGAGACGCCCTCGCCGCCGAGGCGCGAGATCTCGCGCAGCTGCACGACGTCGCGCATCGAGTAGCGACGCGACTTGCCGGCCGTCCGCTGCGGCACGACCAGACCGAGCCGGTCGTACTGCCGCAGCGTCTGAGCGTGCATGCCGGCCAGCTCGGCCGCGGTCGCGATGGCGAAGATCGGCGACGACTCGTCCATCGCCCAGCCGGTCGCCGGGTCGGCCGGGTCTCTGCGCTCGGTCATCGTCGTCGTCCGATCAGGCCCGGGCGCGGGCGATCAGGTCGTCGCGCGGGTTCTCGGCCGGCAGCGCGGCGGCCAGCGCCTCGACGGCCTCGCGGGCCTTGTCGTTCAGATGCGCCGGCACGGCCACCTGCACCGTGGCGAGCAGGTCGCCGGTGCCGTTCTTGGTCGCGACACCGCGCCCCTTGACCCGCAGCACGCGGCCGCTCGGAGTGCCGGCCGCGACGCGCAGACGCACCGGGTCGCCGCCGAGGGTCGGCACCTCGATGGTCGCGCCGAGCGCCGCCTCGGCGAACGTCACGGGCACGTCGACACGGAGGTTCTGGCCGTCGAGCTCGAAGACGGGGTGCTTCCGCACCGCGATCGTCAGCACGAGGTCGCCGGCCTCGCCGCCGTCGGGGCTGGGCTCGCCGCGACCGCGGAGGCGGATCTTCTGGCCGTCGT
The DNA here is from genome assembly GCF_979256015.1 of Frigoribacterium sp. AC759. NCBI lineage: Bacteria > Bacillati > Actinomycetota > Actinomycetes > Micrococcales > Microbacteriaceae > Frigoribacterium > Frigoribacterium sp. AC759. Next base: position 49,991 of record NZ_CEEDMT010000009.1, read on the forward strand.
GCACGCCCGCCGGGATCTTGACCTTCATCGGCTTGCCGTTGGAGGCCTGCAGCGAGATGGTCTCGCCCACGATGGCGGTCTGGAAGTCGAGCGTGGTCGTGGCCGTCATGTCGCGGCCCTTCTGCGGCCCGCCGAACCCGCGGTAGCCGCCGCTGGTCTGACCGAAGCCGCCCCCGCCGCCGCCGAACATGCCGCTGAAGATGTCGTCGAAGCCGCCGCCACCGCCGCCGGGCTGCCGGTACTGCGTGCGCTGACCGCCGCCGCCCTGCCCGAACATGCCGCCGAAGACGTCCTCGAAGCCGCCGCCTCGGGCGCCGGGGCCGCCGCTGCCGGCCGAGAAGCGGGCACCGCCGCCCATGGCGCGCACCTGGTCGTACTCTTTGCGCTGCTCGGGGTCGGCGAGCACCGAGTGGGCCTCGCTGACCTCTTTGAACTTCGCCTCGCTGGCCGCGTCGCCCGGGTTGGAGTCGGGGTGGTACTTGCGAGCGAGCTTGCGGTACACCTTCTTCAACTCGGCGGGGGTGACGTCTTTGGAGACACCGAGGACGGCGTAGAAGTCTTTATCGAACCAGTCCTGACTCGCCATGCGGCACCTCCTTCCATGGATCTTGGCCGCCCGCGAGGGGCTGCCGGAGAGAATGTGGGAGGCGGTGGGCGCCGTCTCGAGGCGCCCACCGCCCCCCCCCCCCCCCCCCCCCCGGTCGCGACTCCCGTCGCGGTGTGGTTCTACTGCGGTGCGTGCACCGCGACCTTGGCGGCCCGGATGACCCGGTCGCCGATCTTGTAGCCGGGCTCGATCACGTCGGCGACCGTGTTGACGGTCACGTCGGGGCTCGGCAGCTGCACGAGGGCGTCGTGCATGGTCGGGTCGAAGACGTCGCCCTTCGCGCCGATCTGCACGAGCCCGAACTTGTCGAGACCCCCGCGGATCTTCTGCGCGATGACGGTCATCGGACCCTCGGCGAGGTCGCCGTGCTGCTCGGCGCGGACGAGGTCGTCGAGCGCGGGCAGCAGCGACCGGACGACCTCGGCGACGACGGCCTCGCGGTTCGCCTCGCGGTCGCGCTCGACGCGACGGCGGAAGTTCACCAGCTCGGCCTGCGCACGGAGCATGTCCTGGCGCATGTCGGCGACGAGATCGCGGCTCGCCTCGTCGAGGATGGCCTCGTCTTCGGCGCTCATCGAAGCCGCGGCCTCGGCCGCCCCTTCGGGCGCCTCGGCGTCGCTCGGCACCTCGACGTCGGGCGCCTCGACGGTCGGGAGGTCGTCGACCCCGTCGACCGCTGCGGTGCCGCCGTCTTCGGACGGGACGTCGGCGCTCGCCTCGGGCCGGACCTCGCCGGTCTCGGGGTCGAGTCGCCGCTTGTCTCGGACGACCGGCTCGGACTGCTCGTCGTCGGCGGGACGGTTCTGCTCGTCAGTCATGCGGGCCTCTACTTCTTGTCGTTGTCGTCGTCGTCCACGACCTCGGCGTCGACGATGTCCTCGTCGTCGGCCGGGGTCTGACCGTCGCCCTCGGAGCCCTCGGGCCCGGCGGCACCCGCGGCACCGGCCTGGTCGGCCTGGCCCTGCGAGTAGATGGCCTGGCCGAGCTTCGACTGGCTCTCGTTGAGCTTGTCGAAGGCGGGCTTGACGGCGGACTCGTCGTCGCCGGCGAGGGCCGACTTCAGCGCGTCGACGTCGGCCTGGACCTCGGACTTGACGTCGGCGGGGAGCTTGTCGTCGTTGTCCTTGATCAGCTTCTCGATCGAGTAGACGAGCTGCTCGGCGTTGTTGCGGGTCTCGTTGGCCTCGCGACGCGCCTTGTCTTCGGCGGCGTGCTCCTCCGCCTCGCGGACCATGCGCTCGATGTCGTCCTTCGAGAGCGACGAGCCGCCGGAGATGACCATCGACTGCTCGGTGCCGGTGCCCTTGTCTTTCGCGGACACGTGCACGATGCCGTTGGCGTCGATGTCGAAGGTGACCTCGATCTGCGGCACGCCACGCGGGGCGGGGGCGATGCCGGTCAGCTCGAAGGTGCCGAGGTTCTTGTTGTCGCGGGTGAACTCGCGCTCGCCCTGGAAGACCTGGATGGCGACGGACGGCTGGTTGTCGTCGGCCGTCGTGAAGGTCTCGCTGCGCTTGGTCGGGATGGCCGTGTTGCGCTCGATGAGCTTGGTCATCGCGCCGCCCTTGGTCTCGATGCCGAGGCTCAGCGGGGTGACGTCGATCAGCAGGACGTCCTTGCGCTCGCCCTTCAGCACGCCGGCCTGCAGGGCGGCGCCCACGGCCACGACCTCGTCGGGGTTCACGCCCTTGTTGGGCTCACGACCTCCGGTCAGCTGCTTGACGACCTCGGTGACGGCCGGCATGCGGGTCGAACCGCCGACGAGGACGACGTGCGAGATGTCGCCGACCTTGACACCGGCCTCCTTGATGACGTCGTTGAAGGGCTTCTTGGTGCGGTCGAGGAGGTCGCTCGTCCACTGCTCGAACTGCGAACGCGAGATGGTCTCGTCGAGGTTGAGCGGGCCGTCGGCCGTCAGCGTGAGGTAGGGCAGCTGGATGCTGGTCGAGGTGCTCGACGACAGCTCCTTCTTGGCCTGCTCGGCGGCCTCCTTGAGGCGCTGCTTCGCGATCTTGTCGGTCGACAGGTCGACGCCGTTGTTGTCCTTGAACTTCTTGATCAGGTGCTCGACGATGCGGTTGTCCCAGTCGTCGCCGCCGAGGCGGTTGTCACCCGAGGTGCTGCGCACCTGGATGGTGGAGAAGTCGTCGTCTTTGCCCACTTCGAGCAGCGAGACGTCGAAGGTTCCGCCACCGAGGTCGAAGACGAGGATGAGCTCGTCCTCCTTGCCCTTGTCGAGGCCGTAGGCCAGGGCCGCGGCGGTGGGCTCGTTGATGATGCGGAGCACGTTGAGACCCGCGATCTCGCCGGCCTCCTTCGTGGCCTGACGCTCGGAGTCGTTGAAGTACGCGGGCACGGTCACGACCGCGTCGGTGACCTCTTCGCCAAGGTACTGCTCGGCGTCGCGCTTCAGCTTCGCGAGGATGCGCGCGCTGATCTCCTGGGGCGTGTACTTCTTGTCGTCGATCTCGACCTTCCAGTCGGTGCCGACGTGACGCTTGACCGACGCGATGGTGCGGTCGACGTTGGTGACGGCCTGGCGCTTGGCGGTCTCGCCGACCAGCACCTCGCCGTCCTTCGTGAACGCGACGACCGAGGGGGTCGTGCGCAGACCCTCGGCGTTCGCGATGACGGTGGGCTCGCCGCCCTCGAGGACGCTGACGACCGAGTTGGTGGTTCCGAGGTCGATTCCTACTGCACGTGCCATGTGCTGTTCTCCTTCGTGGTGCGCTGTTGCGGAAACTTGTGGGGCCGGCCTTGAGTCGGCCAGGCTCAACTTTACTCGCGCCCTCGCCGAGGTCAAGCTGTGAAGCTGAAAGTTGAGCCAGAAACACTCAAGTCTCGAACGGGGGTCGCCCCCGCAGGAGGCGCGGTGCCGGCAGGACACCCCCGCCGACTAGGTTGACCCCCATGACCGCAGCGCAGACGCTCGCCGACACCGCACCGATCCCCCGTGGCCGGGTGATCTCGTGGGCGCTCTGGGACTGGGGCTCGGCCGCGTTCAACGCCGTCGTCACCTCGTTCGTCTTCAGCACCTATCTGGCGAGCGGCGCGTTCGTCGACCCCGCGATCGTCGCGTCGGCGGGGGATGACACCCGCAACGCGGCCCTCGTGCTCGCCAAGGCCGAGAACGCGACGGTCATCTCGACCGCGCTGACGATCGCCGGCATCCTCATCGCGCTGCTCGCACCCGTGCTCGGTCAGCGGAGCGACGGCTCCGGCCGACGCAAGCTGTGGCTCGCGGTCAACACCGGCCTCGTCGTGGCGGCGATGGCCGCGATGGTCCTCGTCGCCCCGGTGCCGGGCTACCTCGTGTTCGGCGCGGCCCTGCTCGCCGTCGGCAACATCTTCTTCGAGTTCGCCAGCGTCAACTACAACGCGATGCTCGTGCAGGTCTCGACGCCCAAGACCATCGGCAAGGTGTCGGGATTCGGCTGGGGACTCGGCTACGTCGGCGGCATCGTGCTGCTGCTGGTGCTGCTCGTCGCGTTCCTGCAGAGCTTCGGCGTCGACGGCCGCGGCGGCCTCCTCGCCGTGCCGACCGGGACGGAAGGAGGCGCGTGGGACGTCCGCTGGGCCGTCCTCGTCTCCGCCGCGTGGTTCGCCGTGTTCGCGGTGCCGGTGCTGCTCGCGGTGCCCGAACCGCCCGCCACCGCGGCACGCGCGCGGGTGGGGCTGTGGGGTTCGTACCGCCTCCTCGGCTCCACGATCGCGAAGCTCTGGCGGACCAACCGCCAGGTGCTGCTGTTCCTGCTGGCCAGCGCGGTGTTCCGCGACGGCCTCGCAGCGGTGTTCACCTTCGGCGCGATCATCGCGGCGCAGGTGTTCGGCTTCACCCCGAGCATGGTCATCTACTTCGCGGTCGGGGCGAACCTCGTGGCCGGCATCGGCACGTTCGTCGGCGGCTGGCTCGACGATCGGCTCGGGGCGAAGACGATCATCGTCGGGTCGCTCGTCGGTCTCGTGATCGCCGCCTTCGCCGTGCTCGCCATCGGGACGGCGACGGATCTCTTCTGGGTCTTCGGCCTGGCGCTCGCCCTCTTCGTCGGGCCGATCCAGTCGGCGAGCCGGTCGTTCCTCGCCCGCGTCACGCCGCCGGGGCGCGAGGGCGAGATCTTCGGCCTCTACGCCACGACGGGGCGCGCGGTGAGCTTCCTGGCCCCGGGGCTCTTCACGCTGTTCGTCTCGGCGACGGGCGACACGCGCTACGGCATCGTCGGCATCGCCCTCGTGCTGCTCGCCGGGCTCCTGCTGATGCTTCCGGTGAAGGGCGTCCAGCGGTCCATCGACTGACTCCCACGGTCTCGATGAGGGCGATTCGAATGTAATATACGAGTCGGCCGCCCCGATCGGTCTTCCCTGCACCTCATCCGAGAGAAGACATGAAGAAGAAGATCACCACCGGGCTGGCCATGGCCGGTCTCGCCGCACTCACCCTGGGGACGGCCTCACCCGTCGCCGCAGAACCGGGCTCCGGGGCCCCCGTCGCGAACGAGACCACGGCCGCGGCGTCACCGTCCTCGACATCCACCTCGGCGACCGCCGCCGCAGCACCTCGCATCGCCTCCATCGAGCCGTCCGACCGCGACGAGCTGTCGGTCATGGGCATGGCCCCGGGCGCCCGCGTCGTGGGCATCCGCGTCGAGGGCGGACCGAGCGAAGGCGCCGGTGTCGTCGACGGCCGCTTCGCCGCCCTCATCGACATCGCCCACCTCGGCAAGAACGCCACGCTGATCTCGTACACCCCGCAGGGCGTGGTCGAGGTCGACTTCGTCCTCGAGCCCCAGTACGCCGAGGGCGAGAACGAGGCGCCCGGCACGCCCGTCATCCACGCCGTCAGCCAGTACGACGACGACAGCTTCGTCATCGAGGGCACCGTGGCGCACCAGCCCGATCTGTTCTCGAAGACCGAGGTGTGGGCCAACCGATCCGGGATGTCATGGGACTTCCCGTCCGAGAACGGGTCGTTCTCGCTCACCGTGCCCGCCTCGCGCGCCGGCGAGATCATCGACGTGACCGCCTACTACCGGGGCCACGCGAGTGAAACTGCCCAGGTCGAGCTCGTCGAGACCGAGCGCAACACCGCCTCCGAGGTCCACCCGCTCGAGGTCGAGTCGCCTACGGCGGGCGACGTGCTGGCGGCCCCCGAGGCGACGTTCACGGGGTCCGGGATCCCGAACTCGCAGATCGTCGTGAGCCGCGACGAGAAGACGAACCGCGCCTCCTCGACCCTGTGCGAGACCCGCGTGACCTCGCTCGGCGACTGGAGCTGCACCTCGCCGGCGCTTCCCGCCGGGAGCTACGACACCGTCGTGACCGAGACGCCCACCTGGACCACCGCGCCGGAGCAGACCGCGGGCACCGCGTTCTCCGTCGCCGACACCACGCCCGATCCCGGCGCGTCGAACACCGGCGGCCCCGCGACCCCGATCCTGTCGTCGGTGACGGAAGAGGCCGACGGCAGCCTGATCGTCCGTGCCATCGTCAACGGCGCGGGCCAGGCCCGCATCGAGGTCGGCGACCACAGCGAGACCCTGCCCCGCGGGCAGCACGGTCGATTCCCGTTCACGCTCGACGGATCGATGCTCGGCCAGACCGCGACGATCACGGGTGTGTCCCCTGAGGGCGATGGCGACTCCATCGAGATCGATCTGACCCCGACCGAGGCCCCGGCGGGCTCGCCGCTGGCAGCCCCGCAGGCGCACGGCGTGACGAAGTCCGAGGGCGAGCCGTTCTACGTCCAGGGCACGACCTCGTACTTCGACGACGAGTACTCCGTCCCGTCGGTGATCGCGCAGGTCGACGGCGAGTTCATCGGTGCGACGGGGGCCACCTGGAACGGCGCGTTCTTCATCGCCATCCCGGCCGAGTACGCCGGTCAGGACATCGACCTCATCACGGTCCGGAACGCCGAACTCTCCGAGGCGACCACGATCACGGTCGAGCCGACCGAGGGCAACACGGCCTCCGAGGCGTTCCCGCTCGAGGTGACCTCGCCCGCCGAGGGTGAGAGCGTCACCCCCGACCTGACCTCCCTGGTCGGCGAGGGCATCCCCGGCGCGCGGATCTCGATCGAGTCGTCGGCCACCGAAGGCGACGCGCCGCTCATCACGAGTGTGCTCGGCGACGGCAGCTGGAGCGTGCCCGTCACTGCTCCCCTGCTGGCCGGCGACCACGAGATGACCGTCACCGAGACGCCGTACTGGCCGGGCGTGGCCTCGGTCACCTCGGCCCGCTCGTTCACCGTCTCCGACGGCTCCGACGGCTCCGAAGACGGCGACGACTCCGAAGGCGGCGAGTCCGACGAGCGAGCGATCACCGTCACCACACCGGTCGACGGCAGCACCTTCGCCGCCGGCAGCGTCGTGACCTACACCGGCACGGCCACCCCTGAGGCCACCGTCTCGGTCCGTCTCGGCTACGGCTTGGCGCCCCTGGTCGCCGAAGCGGACGAGAACGGGAACTGGACCGTGTCCCGCTGGCTCGGCAACGCGCCGTACACCGCGACCATCACGCAGTCGAAGGACGGCAAGCAGATCGGTGAGCGTCACACCGGCCCGACGATCACCCCCGCCGCGACGACCGCACCTGTCGTCGTCACCGCGCCCGTCGATGGCAGCACCTTCGCCGCCGGCAGCGTCGTGACCTACACCGGTACCGCCACCCCGGAGGCCACCGTCTCGGTCCGCCTCGGCTACGGCCTGGCACCGCTGGTCGCCGAAGCCGACGAGAACGGGAACTGGACCGTCTCGCGCTGGCTCGGCAACGCGCCCTACACGGCGACCATCACGCAATCGAAGGACGGCAAGCAGATCGGCGGGTCGCACACCGGCCCGACGATCACGCCTGCCGCGACGACCGCACCGGTCGTCGTGACCGCACCCGTCGACGGCAGCACCTTCGCCGCGGGCAGCGTCGTGACGTTCACCGGCACCGCCACCCCGGGTGCCGACATCGCCGTGCACCTCGGCTACGGACTCGCACCCGTCACCGGGACCGCGAACGCCTCCGGCGACTGGAGCGTCTCGCGCTGGCTCGGCAACGCGCCCTACACCGCCAAGGTGATCCAGTCCAAGAACGGCACCCCGCTCACCGCCACCCACACCGGGCCCACCATCACCCCCACCCGCTAAGACACGGCGGAGAACCGTCCACTGGCGTGAGCCGCCTCGACGACACGACGAAGCCCCTGGAACGAGCCCACGCTCGCTCCGGGGGCTTCGTCGACTCGCGGCCACGATGGTGACGCTCTCCGACTGCTGATGGCGCGCCTCCGTCGATGCTCGAAAATCCCGCCGCCCCTCGATGCGATCACGGGGTCAGGGTGCGCGCTCTGCGAATGTAATATACGACATGGCCGCCCCGATCGGTCTTCACCGTCCCCAGTCGAAAGAAGACATGTCCAAGATCATCACCGGGCTGGCCACTGCCGGTCTCGCGACCCTCGTCCTCGGGGCGACCGCCCCGCTCTCGGCCGCGGCCGTCCCCGCGAACGGCGACCGGGCTGCTGCCGCCGTCGACGCGGAGGACCGCGCCACGGCCTCGCTCCCCACGCCGCAGGTCGCCTTCATCCAAGCTGAGGAGAGCGGTTCCCGACTCACCCTCGGCGGCCTCGCGCCCGACGCCGACTTCGTCCGAATCGACGTCGCGAACGGTATCAGCGGCGGAACGGTCGGGGTCTGGAACGGCCGTTTCACTCATTCGATCTCCGCGCAGGACGTCGGCAAGACCGCGACCATCCGCGCCTACGACTACTCCTCGCGCAGCAGCTCAGCCGCCGAGGTCGTGCTCGGACCGATGTTCGCCGAGGGCGAGGACGACGCGCCCGGCACGCCCGTCGTCCACGCCGTCAGCCAGTACGACGACGACCATCTCGTCATCGAGGGAACGATCACCCATCGCCCTGGCCTCTTCCACAAGACCGTGGTCTGGGCCGAGGGATCGGGCATGTCGTTCGACTTCCCCTCCGAGAACGGCGCCTTCTCGTTGACGTTGCCGATCGCCCGTGCAGGTGAGGTCATCGACGTGACCGGCTCCTACGGGAGCCATGCGAGCGAAGCGGCCCAGGTCGCGCTCGTCCCCACCCAGCGCAACACCGCCTCCGAGGTCCACCCGCTCGAGGTCGCATCACCCACGGCGGGTGACGTGCTGGCGGCCCCCGAGGCGACCTTCGCCGGGTCGGGCATCCCGAACTCGCAGATCGTCGTTACCCGCGACGAGAAGACGAACCGCGCCTCCTCGACACTGTGCGAGACCCGCGTCTCGTCGCTGGGCGACTGGAGCTGCACCTCGCCGGCGCTCCCCGCCGGGAGCCACGACACCGTCATCACCGAGACGCCGACCTGGGCCTCCGCCGCGAAGCAGGAGACGCGCACGGCCTTCACCGTCGTCGACGACGCCGATGACGACGCCGCCGCCGGCTGGACGCCGAGTCAGCCGATGCTGTCGTCGGTCACCGAGAACGCGTCGGGGAGGATCGTCGTCCGGGTCATCGCCAACCGAGCGACCACGGCCGAGATCGTCGTCGGAGACCACGAGGAGACCGTGCGCGGCAGCAACGGACGCTTCGCCTTCGAGCTCGACGGCTCGCTCGCCGGTGCGACCGCCACCGTCACCGGCCTCCTGGCCGAGAACCGGGGCCGATCCCTCGAGATCCCCCTCACGCCGGTCGCCGCCCCCGACCCGTCGCCTCTCGAGGCACCTCGGATCCACGGGATCGTGGGCGATGCCCAGAACGGCTTCTCCATCGCGGGGACGACGTCGTACTTCGCCACCGAGTTCGACGTGCCGGGTGTGATCGTCCAGCACGAGGGGCGCTTCATCGGCGGCGCCGACACCACCTGGAACGGCGCGTTCATGATCCCCGTCGACGCCAAGTACGCGGGCGAGGAGCTCGACGTCATCACCGTCCGGGATCTGGCCATGTCGGACCGCACCACCGTCGCGGTCGAACCCACCGAGGGATTCGACGCTTCCGAGATCTTCCCGATCGACGTCACCTCGCCCGCCGAGGGCGAGACCATCCCCGCCGACACCGAGGTCTTCACCGGCACCGGGATCCCTGGATCGACCGTCGCCATCAGCAGCACGACGGAGGGCTCCGAGACCCTCGTCGTCGAACTCGGCAAGGCCGACGTGTTCGCCGACGGCAACTGGCGCGTCGAGCTCGACGCACCGCTGTCCGCCGGTGACCACGAGATGACGGTCACCGAGACCCCGTTCTGGGAGGACGCCGCACCGGCCGTGTCGACCCGATCGTTCAGCGTCGCCGAGGGCTCCGAAGACGGCGACGACGGCGAGGTCGCCGAGAAGCCCATCACGGTCACCGCACCCGTCGACGGCAGCACCTTCGCCGCCGGCAGCGTCGTGACCTTCACCGGCACCGCGACCCCCGGCGCAGACATCGCCGTGCGCCTCGGCTACGGCCTCGCACCCGTCACGGGGACCGCGAACGCGTCCGGCGACTGGACCGTCTCGCGCTGGCTCGGCAACGCGCCGTACACCGCGACCATCACGCAGTCGAAGGACGGCAAGCAGATCGGCGAGCGTCACACCGGCCCGACGATCACCCCCGCCGCGACGACCGCACCTGTCGTCGTCACCGCGCCCGTCGATGGCAGCACCTTCGCCGCCGGCAGCGTCGTGACCTACACCGGTACCGCCACCCCGGAGGCCACCGTCTCGGTCCGCCTCGGCTACGGCCTGGCACCGCTGGTCGCCGAAGCCGACGAGAACGGGAACTGGACCGTCTCGCGCTGGCTCGGCAACGCGCCCTACACGGCGACCATCACGCAATCGAAGGACGGCAAGCAGATCGGCGGGTCGATCACCGGACCGACGATCACTCCTGCCGCGACGACCGCACCGGTCGTCGTGACCGCACCCGTCGACGGCAGCACCTTCGCCGCGGGCAGCGTCGTGACGTTCACCGGCACCGCCACCCCGGGTGCCGACATCGCCGTGCACCTCGGCTACGGACTCGCACCGCTGGTCGCCGAGGCCGACGAGAACGGGAACTGGAGCGTCTCGCGCTGGCTGGGCAACGCGCCCTACACCGCCAAGGTGATCCAGTCGAAGAACGGCACCCCGCTGACCGCCACCCACACCGGGCCCACCATCACACCGGCCCGCTGAGACACCGGTCTGACCCGCCGAAGGGCGGGAGTCGCCTCGGCGACACGACGAAGCCCCGGGGCGAGCATGCTGCTCGCCCCGGGGCTTCATCGTGCGCGGGGTGCGGACGACGGCGCCCGCGCCCGATCAGGGCGCGGCGTCGGGCAGCGCCTCGTCGGACTGCAGGGCCTCACGCACGGTCTCGAGACCCGCCGGGTCGATCGCGAGGTACGACTGCCCGTCCGCCGACGTGCCCCCACCGGCGACCGGCAGGGTGACGGCGTGCAGGCTCGACGGCGTCAGCCCGCGCGAGCTCCAGCCGAGCTCGAGGAGGCGCGCCGGGGTCAACGACGCATCGACCGCCAGGTGGTCCGCCGTGACGCCGACGAACTCCGACACCCGGGCGGGGTCGGTCAGCGTGCCTCGGCTGACGACCCCCTGGGCCAGACCCGTCAGGAACGCCTGCTGGTTGCGGACCCGCTGGTGATCGGCGTCGGCGAACGAGTAGCGCTCGCGCACGAAGGCGAGGGCCGCGTCGCCGTCGAGGCGGTTCAGCCCCTGACGGAACTCGTGCGGACCCGCGGTGAAGGGCTGCTCGGAGTCGACGACGACCCCGCCCAGGGCGTCGGTCATGGCGCGGAAGCCCTCGAAGTCGATCTCGGCGACGTGGTCGACCCGCACCTCCAGCAGCTGCTCGACGGTCTGGACGGTGAGCGGCACGCCTCCCCAGCTGTAGGCGGCGTTGATCTTCGCCTCGCCGTGACCGGGCACCTCGACCCATGAGTCGCGCATGATCGAGAGCACCTCGACGGACGAGCGGTCGGCCGGCAGCCGGACGAGCATGATCGTGTCGGAACGCCCGCTCTCGCCCTCGACCCGGGTGTCGGACCCGAGCAGGAGGACGTCGACCGCCCCGTCGTCGTCGGCGGCCGGGCGCCCCTCGTACTCGGGGAGGGCGCCGGCGATCGTCGTCGAGCGGTCGTCGAACGACGCCCCCAGACGGACCAGGTAGCCGGCGCCGACCACCGCGGCCAGGACGGGCACGCCGACGAGGACGGCGAGCGTGACGACGACCACGGTCAGTCGCCGCCTCCGACGCCGCTCAGCCTGTCGGCGGGCACCCCGCGACGGCGCGGGGTCGAGACCCAGCTCGGCGAGAATGTCGACGCCGTCGCTGCCGACGTCGCGGCCCGAGCGGGGCGCTCCGCCCGACGCGCTCATCGCACACCTCCGGCGGTCTCGGCCGCGTAGGCCTCGCCCAGCGTCGACGCCACGAACTCGGGGAACGACTGGACCTCGGGGTCGAACAGCTCCCCGTTGACGATCGCGGTGGGCGTCGACGTGATCGCCTCGACCGAGTCGTAGGGCAGGGGGCCGGCGAGCGCGCGGCTCGTGGCCGCGGTCACCCAGCCCGCGAAGCGCTGGTCGGCGACGCACTCGGCGACGGCCGAGGGATCGTCGAAGGGATGGGCCTCGTCGACGATCCGAGCCAGACCCTCGATCGAGTGCCCCCGGCTGCCCGGGTCGGGCTGAGCGGCGAAGAGGGCCTGGTTGACCGCCCAGAACCCGTCGGGCTCGAGGTCGGCGACGCAGGCGGCCGAGGCGGCGGCCCGGGTGGCGTACCGCGAGCCCAGCGACGACCGGTCCGTGACGGACAGCGGGTGGATCTGCACGGTCGCCGCGCCGGACTCGACGAGACCCGTGAGGTAGTCGGCGTTGTCGAGCTCGAACTGCGCGCACCCCGGGCAGTGGTAGTCGACGTAGACCGCGATGTCCGCCACGTCGGAGGCCCCGGGGGTCGGCGAGGCGTCGGGTTCGGCGTCGACGGCCCGGGCGGGCGATCGCTCGGCGACGAGACCGGTGCCGACGCGGACGCCGTCCGCGGCGGTGTTGGCGGGGCCCGATCCCGTCGGCGACGAGGCCGACGCCACGAGCACCGCGGCCACCGTGGTCACCAGCGCGAGCGCGACCACGGCCGATCCGCCCTTCACCAGCGCGACCGTCGCGCGCTCCCGACGACGGGCTCGCCGTCGGCCCTCCTCCGCCTTGATGCGTGCCGCGGCCCGCGCATCGCTGCGCGCATCGGGCCGCCCGTCCGTCTGTGCCCCGTGGTCGTGTCGGGTGCCGTCGTCGTCGAGCATCCGCCCTCCTTCATCCTAGATAATTCCTCACATCATATTTCACCGGGGCGGTGCTGGCAATACGTCGGAACGAGCCTCCACCGCAGGGACGACGACAACGTCGGGGGCCAGCCCTAGGCTGACGCCGTGACTGCCTTCGACGACGACTACGACATCCGCACCTTCCCGGCCGCCCTGGCCCCCGAGTCCACCGACGACGAGCCGCGGGCCGATGCCGAGACGGCCCGCTGGGTCCGTGCCGAGGCGCTCGGATTCCACGAGGCGGCCCCCGACGAGAACGCCGTCGGTCGCACGGCCCGCCGACTCGCGGCCGACGGCCGCACCGAGACGGGCGTCTACCCGCGCGAGCCCCGCGACGGCTCCCTCGACGCCGAGGGCCAGCCCGTCGCGACGTTCGAGTCGTTCGTCAAGTCACTGAACGTCGGCGGCGGCCGCCTGCTCGACGCCCACCTGATCTCAGGTGTCACCGTGCAGCCGACCCACCGTCGCCGCGGGCTCCTCCGCCGTCTGATGACCGACGACCTCGCGCGCGCCAAGGGCGCCGGTCTCGCGGTCGCCGCGCTGACCGCGAGCGAGGGCTCCATCTACCGTCGGTTCGGGTTCGGGGTGGGGGTGCGCGAACGCACGATCGAGGTCGACCAGCGCCGCGCCTCCGGCCTGCTCGGCGACCCCGAGGGCAGCACCGAGCTCGTCTCGCGCGACGCCCTCGTCGAGCTCGCGCCGGCGGTCTTCGCCCGGTACCACGCCCGCACCCCGGGCTCGATCGACCGACATGAGGGCGCGTGGAACCGCCTGCTCGGGCGCGAGCGCCCCGACGGCACCCCCGACCCCGCGGTGCGCGGCGCGGTGCACCGCGACTCGTCCGGGGTGGTCGACGGCTACGTCGCGTACCGCCTCGAGGGCGCCGACGGGGCGCGCACCCTCGTCGTGCTCGATCTCGTCTCGGCCACCGACGACGCCTACCTCGGCCTCTGGCAGCTGCTGCTCTCCGTCGACCTCGTCGCGACCGTGCAGTACGCCGGTGCGCAGCAGAGCGATCCGCTCGGGCACGCCCTCGTCGACGGGCGGGCCGTGCGGGTCACCCACGACGAGGACCACGTCTGGTTCCGGGTGCTCGACACCGTGGCGGCCCTGCAGGCGCGCCCCTGGGCGGCCGACGGGGTCGTGACGATCGCCGTGGGCGACTCGCTCGGGCACGCGGCCGGCACGTTCCGCGTCACGAGCGAGGGCGGCAGCGCCACCGTCAAGCGCGCCGCGGTGCGCCGGGCCGACATCGAGCTCGACGTGGCGACCCTCGGCTCGCTCTGGCTCGGCGGCGTCGACCCCGTCACCCTCGCCGCGGCGGGGCTCGTGCGCGAACGCCGCAAGGGGGCGGTGCAGACCGTGCGGGCGATGATCGCCGCCGATCGACCGCTGCACAGCATCACCCACTTCTGATCCCGGCTTCCGATCCGGCGTCGAGGGGTCACGACGCGCCGCCGAGCCCCGAGGCGGGCGGCATGTCGTGACCCGTCGAGGCGGAGATGCAGGAGGCGCGGGTCGGGTGACCCGCGCCTCCTGCGCCCTGGGATGGGGCACGGCGCCGCCGCGGCACGCGACGACGCCGTGGTCTCACACGGCCGAGCTGCGCTCGAGGCCGTTGGCCTGCGCCACGCCGCCGTACCAGCGCGCGCTGGGCTTGGGGGTGCGCTCGAAGGTGTCGCGGTCCCAGGCGATCAACCCGAAGGTGGGGCGGAATCCGCTGGCCCACTCGTAGTTGTCGAGGGCGCTCCAGTGCTGGTAGCCGAGCACCTCGATGCCCTCGTCGATGGTGTCGTGGATGTGCTCGAGGGCGCCCTGCGTGTAGGCGATGCGGCGGCTGTCGTCGGCGGTCGCGATGCCGTTCTCGGTGACCATGACCGGCACGTGGCCGGACAGCTCCCACGCGCTGCGGATGCCCTCGGCGGCGGCCGGCGGCCAGAACTCCCAGCCGGTCAGCGTGGTCTCGAGCCCGTCGGCGACCGGGCGCGGCCCCTCGGGGCCGACGAAGGTCTGCGTGTAGGCCTGCACGCCGACGAAGTCGTCGCCGGCCGCCATCTCGCTGTACCAGTCGTCGCGGATGTAGCCGTACTCACGGGTCTTCTCGGCGGCGCCCGGCTCGTCGACGGCCTTGAACGCCTGGGTCGCGACCGTCCAGCCCGACTTGACGCCGGCGATCTGCGACAGCACCTCGCGGCTGCGCTTGTGCGAGGCGAGCAGCGCGTCGGCCACCTCGAGGTCGGGGTTCGGCAGACCGTACGCGACCAGGTTCGAGGCGTCCTCTCCGCCGGCGAGCATCGCCGCGATGTTCGGCTCGTTGATCGTGCAGACGTAGCGGACGCCCTCGCTCACCACCGGCAGGGCGAGCTCGGTGTAGCGGGCGAAGAGGTCGGCGGCGTCGGGTGCGCGCCAGAAGCCGTCGCGCTCGAACCAGCGCGGCACCGTGAAGTGCATCAGCGTGACGATCGGCTCGATGCCGAACTCGTGGCAGGTCTCGACCATGCGGCGGTAGTGCGCGATCTGCGCCTTGCTGACGACGCCGCGCTCGGGTTCGATGCGGGCCCACTCGATGCTGAACCGGTAGCTGTTCAGCCCCAGCTCGGCGAGCAGGCGGATGTCGTCGCGGAACCGGTTGTAGCTGTCGGCGGCGTCGCCGCTCGGCTCGACGATGGTCGTGCCGGGCGTGTGCTCGTGCACCCACCAGTTGGAGTTGACGTTGTTGCCCTCGATCTGGTGGGCCGCCGTCGCGGCGCCCCAGAGGAAGTTCTCGGGGAAGGTGAGCACGGAGTGCTCCTTTCGGTGATCGTGGAGGAGGAGCGGGTCAGGAGGCGCGGGTCGACCCCGGCACGGAGCCCCAGAAGTCGGCGAGCAGCGCGACGGTCGCCTCGGGTTGCTCGATCTGCGGCGAATGCCACGCGCCGGCGACGATCTCGTAGCGGGCGCCGAGCCGGGAGGCCATGTCGCGCTGCCACGGGATCGGCCACGCGGCGTCCCATTCGCCGTGCGCGACGAGCACGGGCACGCCGGTGGCGGCGAGAGCCGCGGTGGTGTCCTCCGGCAGCTCGAGGATCCGCGCACCGCCGATCAGGCTGTGCGGGCTGGTCCGCCGCATGCGCATCCGGACGAACGCCAGCTCGGGGTCGAGGGCGGCGAGCTCGGCGTCGTCGAGGCCGAGCGTGATCGGGTTCGTCGAGTCGAACAGCGCGGCGCCGCCCTTCTCGGCGACCAGGTGGCGTTCGAGGTGCTTGCGATCCGCCCAGCCGTGCGGGCCCGAGCAGAGCATCGTGTACGACGAGAACAGCTCGGGCGCCTGCAGCACGGCCGCGCGGCCGATCACTCCACCGAGGCTGTGGCCGAGCAGGTGCACGGGGCGACCGTCTGCGAGCAGCGGGGCGATGCGCACGATGTCGCGCGCCTCCTCGTCCAGGGTGTGATCGTCGAGCGAAGGAGGCGCGACCGAGTCGGCCTGACCGCGTCGCGAGACCACGATCACCTCGAACCCGGCGTCGCGCAGCAGCGGCATCGTGACGCGGAAGTCCTCTTTCGAGCCGGTGTACCCGGGGACGACGAGCACGGTGCCGCGGGCCGGGGCCTCGGGCACGACGCGGTAGGCGCTCAGCCGGCCGACGGGCAGGTCGATCGCCACCGTGTCGACCCCCTCGGCGACCGGCAGATCGCCGAACACGGGATGCGGCGCGAAGTCGTGCAGAGTCATCGGAGCTCGCCCCGTGCGAGGGAGCGCCGCGGGTTCGGCACCGCGTCGAGCAGCTTGATCGTGTACGGATCGGTCGGCCGCTGCAGCACCTCGGCCGTGCCGCCCCGTTCGACCACGGCGCCCTGGTTGAGCACCATGATGTCGTCGGTGATCAGCCGCGCGCTCAGCAGGTCGTGGGTGATGTAGAGCAGCGAGACGCCCCACTGCTCGCGGAGATCCTCGAGCAGGGCGAGCACGCCGGCCCGCAGCGAGACGTCGAGCATCGAGACCGGCTCGTCGGCGATGATCACCTGCGGGTCGCTGGCGAGCGCCCGGGCGATCACGACACGCTGCCGCTGCCCGCCCGACAGCTGGTGCGGCAGCTTCGCCGCGAACTGCTCGACCGGCGTCAGACCGACCGTCTCGAGCAGTTCGAGCACCCGGCGCCGCGCCTCCTGACCGGTGAGGCCCGTGAAGTTCACGACCGGGCGGGTGAGCGTGTACTCGACCGTGTGCAGCGGGTTCAGCGCCGCGTACGGGTCCTGGAAGACCATCTGCACGTCGCTGCGGAAGCTCCGCAGCGCGCGACCCCGCAGCTTCGTCACGTCGGTGTCGCCGAACGTGACGCTGCCGCTGGTCGGGCGCTCGACGCCCGTCACCAGCTTGGCGATCGTGCTCTTGCCCGAACCGCTCTGACCGACGAGGGCCAGCGATCGACCCGGCTCGAGGCTGAACGAGACGTCGCGCACCGCGCGCACGGGCTCGTCGCCCCGCCGAGGAGGCGCGTAGGTCTTCGACACCCCGCTCACCACGATGGGCTGCTGCGCGATCCGCTGCCCGCGGGTCGACACGGTCGGCACCGAGGTGGTCGTGTCGACCCGGCGCTCGCCCCGCGCGTGACGGACCGAGCGGTCTTCGAAGCCCGGCAGCGAGACGACCTCGGCGCGCGGGTCGGCGTAGTGCGAGAGCAGCATGCGGGTGTAGTCGTCCTGCGGGTCCTCGAGCACGTCGAGGCTCGCGCCGTCTTCGACGATGCGGCCCTCGTGCATCACGAGCACCCGCTGCGCCGACTCGAGCACGATGCCGAGATCGTGGCTGATCAGCACGGCCGTGAAGCCCTCGCTGCGCTGCAACGCGATGATCGTGTCCATCACGGCGTGCTGCACGAGCACGTCGAGGGCCGTGGTCGGCTCGTCGAACACCATCAGCTGCGGCTCGAGCGAGAGCGCCAGGGCGATCGACACGCGCTGACGCATGCCGCCCGACAGCTCGCCGGGGAACCTCGCGAGCACACCCGGATCGAGCTCGACCTTCGAGACGAGCTCGACGGCGCGGCTGTGCCACTGGTCGCGCGGCACGTGGCCGTGGGCCTTGAAGACGTCGACGAAGTGGTTGCGGATGGTGCGCACCGGGTTCAGCGCGTTCATGCCCGACTGCAGCACCATCGCGAAGCCGCCCTGCCGTTGCTGACGGAGGGCCTCGGTGCCGAGCGACTGCACGTCGGCGCCGTCGAACAGGATGCTGCCGCCGTTGGTGCGGGCCGGCGGCTTCTGCAGCCGGGTGAGCGCGTAGCCGAGCGTGGACTTGCCCGAGCCCGACTCGCCCACCAGCCCGACGAACTCGCCGCGCTTCAGCTGGAACGACACGTGGTCGACCGCCTGGACCGGCTCGGCCCCGGCGCTCTCGTACACGACGCTCAGATCGCGGACGTCGAGGAGGACGTCGTCGCGGACGTCGTTGCTCGTGCTCATGATTCGTCCTCTGTTCCGGTTGCTCGCTGGTCCGATCCGGCAGGCCGGCTCGGCGCTGGCGTCGCGGAAACGCTTCGCGTTTCTTTGAGCTCCAGCGCGCATGCGCGCGCCTCCTTGGCCTTCTTGGCTCCGCCTTCGCGGAGGCGGGGGTTGCCGACGGCGTCGACTCCGAAGTTGATGAGGGTGAGGCTCATCGCGAGCAGGGCGATGCAGAGACCCGGTGCGAACAGCAGGATCCACTGACCGGTGAGCAGGGCGTTCGAGTTCTGCGCCCAGTAGAGGATCGTGCCCCAGCTGACGATCGACGAGTCGCCGAGCCCGAGGAACTCGAGGCCCGCCTCGGCGAGGATCGCGCTGGTCGCGGCACCGAAGAACGAGCCCGTGATCAGCGACGTCATGTTCGGCAGGATCTCGCGGAACACGATGCGCCCCGAGCTCTCGCCCGAGAAGCGGGCCGCCGTGACGAAGTCCCGCGAGCGCAGCGACTGCGTCTGGCTGCGGAGCACCCGCGCGCCCCACGCCCAGCCGGTCACGACGATGACCGCCATGATGACCAGGATGCCGCCGTTCTGCAGGTAGGCCGCGATGACGATCATCAGCGGCAGACCCGGGATGACCAGGAACAGGTTGACGATGAAGCCGACGACGTCGCCGCCGAAGCCCTTCATGTAGCCCCAGCTGAGACCGATCGCGACGGCGATGACGGTCGACAGCACGCCGGCGACGACACCGACGAGCACGCTGATGCGGGCGCCGTAGATCAGCTGGCTCAAGACGTCCTCACCGGCGGCGGTGGTGCCCATCCAGTGGGCCCAGCTCGCGTCGGCGCTGCGCTCGAAGCCGTTCTCGCTGCCGCCGTAGGGGGCCAGCAGAGGGGCGAAGATCGCCGTCAGCACGAAGACGCCGAGGATGATCACGCCGATCTTCGCCTTGGGGTTCGACCAGATGGTCGCGGCCATGCGGCCGATGGTGAGCCAGCGACTGGGCGCCTTCTGCTCGGCGGGGCCGCTCGGCGGCGCGCCCTCGGGCAGGTGGACGGACACGGTGGAGGTCATCGGCGGGTCCTTGGGTCGAGCACGCCGTACAAGATGTCGACGAGGAAGTTGGCGACGAGCACGCTGACCGTGATCATCAGGAAGAGGGCCTGCATCAGCGGGTAGTCCTGGCCGATGACGGCGTTGAACAGCAGGTAGCCGATGCCGGGGTAGCCGAACACCTGCTCGACCAGGATCGAGCCGCCGACCACGCCACCGAGCGCGAGACCGAAGCCGGTGAGGTTCGGCAGGATCGCGTTGCGGGCGGCGTAGCGCACCGCGACCGTGCGGCCCTTGAGGCCGTTCGCCTCGGCGAAGGTGACGTAGTCGTCGCCGAGCGTCGAGATCATCGCGTTCCGCATGCCGAGGATCCAGCCGCCGAGACTGGTCAGGAGGATCGTGATGGCGGGCAGGACGGCGTGCAGCAGGGCGTCGCCGACGAACGCGGGGGTGAACCCGGGCGTCGTCGTGGCCCCGTAGGCGCCGGTGGTCGGGAACCAGTGCAGCACGTAGCCCAGGAAGAACAGCAGCAGGAGCGCCGTCCAGAAGTACGGGAACGTGCTCATGAAGCTGCCCGACAGGGTCGGCAGCGAATCGAGCCAGGTGCCGCGCTTCCACGCGGCGGCCACGCCGATCAGGGTGCCGAGCACGAAGGCGATGATCGTGCAGACCCCGACGAGGATCAGCGTGTACGGCAGCGCCTGGCCGACCAGGTGGCCGACCGTCTCGGGGAAGAACGTGTAGCTCGTGCCGAAGTCGAGACGCACGACCTGGCCGAGGTAGCTGACGTACTGCTCGAGCACGTTGCCGCTCGGCACGCCAAGCTGGGCCTCGATCGCGGCCCGGGTCGCGTCGGTGACGGGCCCGTTCTGCGACAGCTTCGCGATGGCGGCGTCGGTCGGGCTGCCCGGCATCAGCCTCGGCAGGATGAAGTTCAGGGTGACCGCGGCCCACAGGGTGAGGACGAAGAGACCGAGTTTCTGGGCGGCGTACTTCACTGGTCTCCCCCGTCGTTCTGCACGCGCTTCAGCTTCGTGAAGATCAGCAGCGGTGCCTGGTCGTAGTTCTGCGGGGCCATGTACGGGTCCTCCGCGGTGGGCCAGCCGGTGAACTTGGCGTCGTTGAACAGACCCCAGAGCCCGCCGTAGTAGAGACCGATCACGGGCAGCTGGTCGTAGACCACGTTCTGCAGCTGGTACGAGAGCCGCTGCTGGTCGGCGGGGTCGGTCGAGGCCTTCCACTCGTCGAGCAGCTCGTCGACCGCGGGGTCGCTGAAGCGCTCGTAGTTGGCGGCCGTGGTCTCGCCGATCGGCGTCGCGAACTCACTGTTCAGCAGGTTGTTGAAGGCCTGGTACACGTTGCCGTTGCCCATGCCGCCCATCGCCATGTCGAACTCGCCGTTCGCGATGGCCGACTGGTAGCCGGCCGGCTGGGGAGCCTGGATCTGCACGTCGATGCCGATCGCGCCCAACTGGCTCCGCACCTCCTGAACCGCCCGAAGCCAGTCGGTGTAGCCGTTGGCCGTGAGGATCGTGATCTTCAGCTGCTGACCGTCGGGGCCGACGAGCCGGTCGCCCTGCTGCGTGTAGCCCGACTCGGCGAAGGCCGCGAGGGCGCCGTCGACGTCCTGCTCGATGATGCCGTCGTTCGGGATCGAGGGGTCGAGGTCGTCCTCCTGGTTGGGCAGGATGAGCCCGGTCTGCCCGGCCGGCTCGAGGTAGCCCTCGGTGGCCGACTCGGCGATCGGACCGCGGTCGAGCGCCAGCGCGATGCCGCGACGCACGTTCACGTCGTCGAAAGGCGCCTTGGTGAGGTTCGGCACGAGGCCGATCACACCACCCGGCGGGAACCAGAAGTGGTTGTCGGGACTGGCCGCACCCCAGGTGCCCTCGACGTCGCTGATGAACGAGTACGACCAGTCGTAGCCGCGCGTGACGGTGTCGAGCTGGTTGTTCGTCGCCGGCAGGATGAGGTGGCCGATCTCGATCTTCTCCGCCTGCCAGTACGACTCGTTCTTGTCCATCGAGTACTGCTGCGGCGAGTAGTTGCCGAGCGTGAACGGGCCGGTGCCGACGGGGTCGGGGTTGCGGAACGTGGTCGGGTCGTCGACGTCCTTCCACAGGTGCTCGGGCACGATCGTCGTCTGGCCGATGATCTCCATCGCCGGCACGTCGTCGGTCTGCAGGTGGAAGACCACGTGGTCGCCCCGGGTCTCGATGGTCTCGATGTGCTGCCAGGCGCCCTTGAGGTCGAGCGACGGATTCTCCTTGATGAGGTCGAACGTGTACACCACGTCGGCCGGGGTCATCTCGGTGCCGTCGGACCACTCGACGCCGCTGCGGATCGTCATGTCGACGGTGCGCGCGTCGGGCAGCGTCGTCTCGCTCGCGAGCCACGGCGTGATCTCGTTGTCGAGCGGGTTGATCTCGAGCAGGGGCTCGTAGATCCACGTGGAGGCGGTGCGCTTGTTCGTGAGGAACGGGTTGAAGTTCCGCTCGAACTGCGGGTTGCCCTTGTCGGCGTTGATCAGCATCGTGTCGTCGCCGATCGTCGGATCGGGTTGGCTGCGGATCTGGATGCTGCAACCGGCCAGCAGGAGCGCGGCCGCCGTGGCGGCCGCCGCTGCTCGCACCAGCGCGCGGGGTCTTGACGTGTGCTTCATCGCCACGGTTCTCTCATTCGTCGTCGAGGTGAGTCTGATGAGTGTAAGCGCATACATGGCGCAACGGCAAGCGGGTTCGCGGGGTGCGCGCGGGTTCGCGCCGTGTGTGCCGGGCGTGCGCGGGCGTGCGCGGGGTGCGGCGGGTTCGTGGCGTGTGTGCGCGGGGTGCGGCGGGTTCGTGCCGCGCGTGCGCGGGCGTGCGCGGGGTGCGGCGGGTTGGTGGCGTGTGTGCGCGGGGTGCGGCGGAGCGCGGCGGAGCACGGCGGACGCGGGCATGGCACGGTCATTCGAGATCGAGAGAGTGCGCAGCCGGCCCTCACCTCGACCCGCCATCATCGAGAGCAGGGCGGGAACCCGATCCCGCCGCCGAGGGAGGATGCCCATGGTCACCGCATCGCAGCTCGCCGCCCTCGCCCGCACCCTGCCCTCGGTCGAAGCCTCCGCCGACGCGATCGCGGCCGACTTCTACGATCGGCTGTTCGCGGCCCGACCCGATCTGCTGCGCGACCGCTTCAACCGCGGCGAGCACGCCCAGGGCCGCCAGGCCCGCGAGCTCGCCCGCACGATCGTGGCCCTCGCCGAGGCGATCATCGACGCCGCTCCGGGCAGCGGGACGAGCAGCAGCGCCCGCGCCGCCGAGACCCTGCACCCGACGGCACGGCAGGCCGGCGCCCCCACGTTGGCCGGGTCGACGGCGGCGGAGATCACCTCGCGACTCGCTCAGCGCCATGCCGCGCTCGGCATCCGCCCGGGCGACTACGCCGTGTTCGAGACGTCTCTGCGGGAGGCGATGCGCACCTCCCTGGCTTCGGACTACGACGCCGACGCCGACGAGGCGTGGACGGCGCTCTACCGCCAGGTCACCGACGAGGTCGCGGCGGCCGTGACCGATCTCTACGCGAAGGCCGACCTCGAACCCGACGAGGAGTGGCGCGAGGCTCTCGTCACCGAGCACCGCATCGAGGCGGAGGACGTCGTGGCGCTGACCCTGGTCTCGGCGGACAGCGAGGCGCTGCCGCGGTACCGCGCAGGCCAGTTCGCGTCGGTCCAGGTCGAGCTGCCCGACGGCGCCCACCAGATCAGGCAGTACAGCCTGCGCGGCGGACACGACGAGCAGTGGCGGATCAGCGCGCGCGTCCTCGACGGCGGCGGATTCGTGCCCGACGGCGAGGTGTCGCAGCATCTGCGCGACGCGATCGCGGTGGGCAGCATCGTGCGGGTGTCGCCGCCGATCGGCTCGCTCACCATCGACGAGCTGGACGACGCGCCCCTGCTCTTCGTCTCGGCCGGCATCGGGTGCACGCCCGTGCTCGGCATGCTCGACCACCTCTCGCGCACCGAGCCGGCGCGCCGCGTCACGGTGCTGCACTTCGAGCGGACACCCGAACGTCACGCCCACCGCGCGGAGCTCGAGGCGCTCGTGGCCGGCATGCCGAACGCGTCGC
This sequence comes from Frigoribacterium sp. AC759, assembly GCF_979256015.1. Classification (NCBI taxonomy): domain Bacteria; kingdom Bacillati; phylum Actinomycetota; class Actinomycetes; order Micrococcales; family Microbacteriaceae; genus Frigoribacterium; species Frigoribacterium sp. AC759. The sequence continues at coordinate 73,456 of NZ_CEEDMT010000009.1, forward strand.
TGCGCGTCAGCTACACGCAGGGGAGCCTGAGTGCGCTGGGGGCCGGGGCCGGCGGCGGGGGTGCCGGGGCCGGGTCGACCGGCGGCGGGCCGGTCGCGTTCGCCGGCGAGTCGATCGACGGCCCGGGCGCCTACCTCGACCCCATCGACCTCGGCACGGTCGCCCTGACGCCGCAGCACCGGGTGTTCCTCTGCGGGCCCGTGCCCTTCATGGCCATCGCCCGCGCCGCCCTGATCGAGCACGGCGTCGAGGCGGAACGGGTGCACTACTTCGTCTTCGGCCCCGACGACGGCAGCGTGACGGGCATCGACACCGGGCAGCGCGGGCGGTAGCCGGTCCGAGGAGGCGCGGGGGCCGGGCCGAGGAGGCGCGGGCCGGGTTCACGAGGCAGGGGCCGGGAGGTCGAGGGCCGGGCCGAGGAGGTGGGGGCTGCGGAGGCGCGGGCCGGCCTCAGGAGGTGCGAGCCGGACCCAGGAGGGGCGGGCAGCTCTCGCGGAGCAGGACCTCCACGGGCAGGGTGACGCGCTGCGGCGGCATCCCTGGGTCGGTCAGGCGCCGGACGATCGAGCGGACGGCGACGCGCCCCAGCTCGCCCATCGGCTGCCGCACCGTCGTGAGACGCGGAGTCGAGAAGCGACCGGCCTCGATGCCGTCGAAGCCCGTCACCCGCACTTGCCCGGGCACATCGACACCGGCCCGATCGAAGACGTCGAGCACCCCGAGCGCCGTCTGGTCGTTGGCGCACACGACGGCGTCGGGCAGGGCAGGCCCGGCGACTGCGGGCCCGGCACCGGCACCGGCACCGGCACCGGCACCGGCACCGGCACCGTCAGAGCCCGACCCGAGGGCGAGCAGCGCCTCCGCGACCCGGCGCCCGCCGCCGCGGCTGAAGTCGCCGCGCTCGACGCGCACCCGCAGATCGACCCCGCCCGCGGCCCGGCGTCCGGCGACGGCCTCGTCGAACCCGCGGTGCCGGTCGGCCTCGTCGGGCGAGTCGGAGGGGCCGGTCACGTAGACGACGTCGGCGACCCCGCGCCCGTCGAGCACGAAGGAGGTGAGGGCGCGCATGCCCGCGACGTTGTCGACGCTGACGTGATCGAGCTCGTCGCCCGGCCGCGAGTCGGCGAGAACGACCACGGGGATCCGCCGCGACACGTGCGCGAGCAGATCGGCCGGCACGGTCTGCGCCAGCACGGCGAGCCCGTCGACCCGCCCGGCGATGTCGTTGACGATCACCTCGCGACTCGACCCGCGACCGGCCGCGACCATCAGGGCGAATCCGCGCCGCCACGACTCGACCTCGGCACCGCGCAGCACCTCGTCGAAGTAGAGGTTGGCCGGGTTCGACCAGTGACCGCCGGTCGCCACCGGCCCGGCGACCCGCGCCTCCCTGTCGTCCAGGAGGGGGATGCGGCTCGAATCGGTCAGCACCGCCCAGTCGGGTTCGGGCTCGTCGATGGCGTCGTGCCCGGGGAGGAACAGCCCGAGCACGCCGTGCCGCCGCCCGGCCAGCCCGCGGGCCGCACCACTCGGCACGTACCCGAGCGCGCGCACGGAGTCGAGCACCCGGGTGCGGGTCTCGGGGCGGACGTCGTCGGGTCGGCGGAGCACCCGCGACACCGTCGCGATCGAGACGGCGGCGTGCGCGGCCACGTCGTAGACGGTGGGGGCCTTCGTCACGGAGTCCTTCTTCAGCTGGCGGTCCGCACCATCCTAGGCATGCGACGAGGAGGCGCGGGTCGACCCGTGCCTCCTCGTCACGCCCTCGAGGGCGTCGGTCGCCTGCTCGGCGCGGCGCCTACTTCTCGGCGGGCAGCTGCAGCACCTGACCGACCGTGATGACGTTCGGGTCGGTGACGGTGTCGAGGTTCGCACCGGCCAGGGTGATCCAGCCGCCCTCGATGTCGAGGTCGGTGGCGATGAGGTCGAGGCTGTCGCCGGCCTCGACCGTGTAGGTCTCGCCGCTCGTCGGGACGGCGGCGATCTCGGGCACGACCGGCGCGGCGGGTGCCGCGGGCGCTGCCGCCTCGGCCGGGGCCGTCGTGGTCGACCCGGTGCTCGGCGCGGCGGCCTGGGGAGCCGGTGCGGCGGCGGGCGCGGGTGCCGGTGCCGGCGCTGCGGCGGGCGCGGGTGCCGCACCGCTGGTGCCGCTCAGTCCCAGCTGCGACGAGCACGAGGGCCAGGCGCCCCAGCCCTGCGACGCGAGGACGCGCTCGGCGACGGCGATCTGCTCGCTCTTGCTGGCGTTCGCGGCCGAGCCGGTGCCGCCGTTCGCTGCCCAGGTGCTGGGGCTGAACTGTAGCCCGCCCGAGTAGCCGTTGCCGGTGTCGATCGACCAGTTGCCGCCGCTCTCGCACTGCGCGAGGGCGTCCCAGGTGGCGACGTCGGCCGCGCTCGCAGGTGCTGCGGCGAGCCCGATGCCGGCGCCGGCGAGGGCGACGACCGCGGCCGTGCCCAGCAGACCGCGGGTCTTGCCCCGGCCGGTCTTGGTGCGGGCGGACCCGGCGTCGTGGGCGGAGGTGGTGGCGCGTGTGATTCGTGACATGTGTACGTGTGCTCCGTCGAGGTCACCCCGGCACGGCGCTGGCGCGCTCGAACCGCTGCCCGCCTCTCACCAGATAGGTCGGATGGCGGCGACCGCAGCCCGGGCAGCGGGGTGACGTGCGGTGCCGTCGTGACGCCCGCACGACGGCGGGATGTCTCGAGCCCCTGAGCGGGACAGCGGCCCACCGTAGTCACGAGGCCCGGGAGGGCCAAGCCCGACCGAGCGGTCCACCGGAGGCGCGGGTCGGGTTCTCCACAGGCCGATCGCGATGGCCATCGGCGACGACCCCTGAACGTCCGTGTTCGCTGGGAATCGGTCACGGCGCCTCGCCGAAGCCCGTCACCCCGGCGGCCGCGAGACTCTCGCCGAGCGCCGGAGCCATGTCGACGGCGAACGGCCCCGAGTAGTGCACGTAGTCGATCTTGACGACCGAGTCGCCCACGAAGGCCGGGCAGACGTTCTCGAGGCAGGTGAAGTCGCGGGCGTCGATCCACGGCTGATCGCGGGCGGCGACGACCTCGCCGATCGCGGCGGCCCGCTCGAGCCAGGGCCCGCCGACCCGGGTGATGCAGTCGACGGGCGACCCGCCGGGCCGGTAGCACTCGCGGACGCTCGCACCGGGCGGCGGGGGCGACAGATGGACCACCTGGCCGACGTGCGGCTCGATCCGGTCGAGGTACCGGGCGAGCCCGTCGGCGAGCTCGGCCACCGTGGCGTCACGCCCCGCGTCGGCCAGGGGCATGGGCTCGTAGGTGTTCTGCACCACGACCACGTCGGGCTTCGTCGCCTCGACGGCCTCGAGCGTCGCGGCCCGGTAGTCGGCGCAGTCCGCGGTGTCGTCGGTGTCCCAGGCGAGGTCGACGAACGAGCAGGCGAACCCGACCCGCCCGACGACCCGCAGGTCGCTGTCGGGCGCCTCGGCGAGCGCGACGAACGAGTCGAGCTGGTGCGCCGCCGTCGAGTCGCCGACCAGCATCACCGTCGTGCTCGCGTCGGCGGGCCCGAACGTGCAGCGCTCGACGGGGGCGAGTCTCGTGATGTCGCCGCAGGGCAGATTCGCGCCCCCGGGCACGACCCCGTCGACGGGCGGGTCGAGCTCGGGCCAGATGGTCGTGGCGAGGGCCGCGGCCACCTGCTCGCGGAAGGCCGTGCCGGCCGGGCCCACGGCCGGGGTGCCACCGGCCTCGTCGACGCCACCCGCGCCTCCTGCAGGTCCGTCGCCCTCGCCCGCGCCGCCCGCGGCACCCGTGCCCGAGGAGCCCGGCGCCCCCGAGGCGCCGGTCGCACCTGCCGCGATCACCGGCGGCGCGGGCAGCGGCCGGACGTTGTCGGCCGCGAGGGCCACGACCGCGGCGGCGACGACGGCGAGCGCCCCGACCGCGGCCACTCGCTGCTCGCGGCCCCGACCGGGCGTGCGGGGGCGGTCGCCCCGACGCGGCCGGTCGCGGAGGCTCCACGACGCGGTCATGGCCGGCTTCTCGACGAGGTGGTGGCAGACGACGGCGAGCGAGGACGCCGCGATGTAGACGGCCGCCGTCGACTCGGGCGCGATCGACCGGATGACGACGAGTGCCGGGAAGTGCCAGAGGTAGAGCGAGTAGCTGATGTCGCCGATGTAGCCGGCGACCCGGTTCGTCAGCACGACCGGCGATCGCGCGCCCGGCACCGAACCGCCGGCGAGGACGGCCAGGGTCGCCACCACGGGCACGACGGCCCACGGGCCGGGGAACCCCCAGGCCTCGTCGATCATCGCCATCGAGGCGACGATGACCAGCAGCCCCAGCCACGACAGGACGGTGCCCACCGCAGGAGGCGCGGCTCGCCAGACCCCGATCGTCACGGCCAGCAGCGCCCCCGCGCCCAGCTCCCATGCGCGGGTGAGCGTCGAGTAGTAGGCGAGCACCGGGGCGTCCGCCGTCTGGACGACCGCCCAGACGAAGGAGGCGGCGCACACCACCACGAGGACGGCCGCGAGCACCCCGCGCAGTCGCCGGGCCGAGATCGCGGCGACGAGCAGCACGACGAGGGGCCAGACGAGGTAGAACTGCTCTTCGACCGACAGCGACCAGAAGTGCCGGAAGGGCGAGATCGGCCCGTCGGCGGCGAAGTAGTCGGTGCCCTGCGCCGCCTCGTGCCAGTTGGCCAGGAAGACCGCCGACCAGCCGGCGTCGACGGCCGACGAGATCAGACGGTTCGTCGACAGCAGACCCGCCACCGCCGCGAGGGTGACGACGAGCACGGCGAGCGCCGACGGCATCAACCGCTTGACCCGGCGGAGGTAGAAGCCGCGCATCGAGATGCGCCCCGTGCGGCTGTGCTCTCGGACCAGCAGACCGGTGATGAGGAACCCGGACAGCACGAAGAAGACGTCGACCCCGACGAAGCCGCCCCGGGGCCAGCCCGACACGTGCTCGACGACGACGGCCAGCACGGCCACCGCCCGGAGGCCCTGGATGTCGAGACGTCTGCCGCGGGGTTCTCGGCGGACGGCGCGACCCGCGGGCGCGCTGCCTTCTTGCGACATGGATCCTCCCGGGGTCGTCGACTCCCGGGAATGCTACATGCTTTTATGCCTCATGCCTGTGTGATCCATGATCAGGCCGCTGTTGTCCACAGGCCCTAGGCGCGGCCGCCCCTGGGGAGGGGAGATCGACCTCCGTCATCCACAGGCGAGGACGAGGACGAGCCCGAGCGGCGGCGACGGACGCCCCCGCCCACGACGAGCACGACACCGGCGATCACGAGAGCGGCTGCGGCCCAGAGACCCTGCGCAGGCTCCGACCCCGTGTAGGCGAGCTGCGCGGGCCCGCCGGCCGCGACCGCTACGGGCACCGTGCCCGCCGGGTCGGCCGCGTCGGCCGCGTCGGCCGCGTCGGCCGCGTCGGCCGCGTCGGCCGCGTCGGCCGTGCCCGCCGGGTCGGCCGGGTCGGCCGGCGACACGGGCACCGGCGAGTCGGGCGCACCCGGCCCACCAGGCACGGCGGGCGCACCCGGCACCTCGGCCGCAGCCGCCCTCACGCTGAAGGCCACGGGCTCGCCCTGCCCGGAGACGCTCCCGCTGAGGAGCACCTGCACCAGCCCCAGCGCGACGTGGTCGCCCTCGGGGACGCCGGTGAACTCGACGCGCCAGGCTCCCGTGGAGTCGGCGGTGACGGCCGTGGCGGTCACCGCGGAACCGGTGTCGAACGGCTCGGGAGGCGCGGGGTCGCCGCCGGCCTCGGCACGATCGGCCGCGGCGGCCAGGGCCGCGGCCGCAGCGGCGGACGCCTCCGCCCCCGCGACGCCGCCGGGCGGGACCAGGGCGACGGCGACGGCGGCACCCGGTGCCGCGAGACCCGTCACCACGACGCGGGAGCCGACGACGACCTGGCCCGCGGAGGGCGAGTCGATGCGCGGACCGGCCAGAGGGGCGCCGATCTCGACGTCCACCCGGTCGCTGCTGCCCGAGCTCCCGGTCAGCACGATCGTGCCCGGCCCCACCGGGGTGCCCGGGTCGAGTCGGCCGATCGATCCGAGGCGGCCGTCGGCGTCGGCGTCGAAGGCGGTGAGGTACGCGGCCGGGCGGCCGACCCCGCCGACCTCGAGCGTCGGGGTCACCGTCTCGCCGGGCGCGAACCCGGCCCCGAGCAGCCGGAACGGCACACCGGCCTGCACCCGGCCGTCCGCGACGGCAGCGGTCGGGCCGAGGTCGAGGTCGTCGGTCACCGCCGCGAAGGCGTCGACCAGGCCGGCGCCGTAGAGCGCGGTGTCGCCGAGGTCGGTCGCCTGCGAGATCAGCAGCGCCCGCAGTTCTGCGGGCCCCGCGTCGGGGTGGACCGATGCCAGCAGCGCGGCCACGCCGGCCACGTGCGGCGACGCCATCGACGTGCCGCTGTACACGTCGAAGCCGCCCCCGAAGACGGTGCTGACGATACCCGAACCCGGGGCGGCGATGTCGATCTCGCCCTCGCCGTAGTTCGAGAACGACGACTTCGCGACGCTGCCGTCGGGCTGCTGCGCGACCGAGGCCACGGTGACGACGCCGTCGACGCCGGCGGGCAGGTCGACGCAGCCCTGCGAGACGTCGCGGTCCTCGATGATCCGCGGCCCCGACACGTAGGCGCCCGCGGCGTCGTAGACGCCGTCGTCGGGGCTCGTCGACTCGGTGGTCTTGTTCGCGAGGTCGTAGTCCTCGTTGCCGGCGGCGGCGATGTTCAGCACGCCCTGCTGCTGCGACCAGGCGACGGCCTTCTCGACGGCGTCGAGCGCCGGCTGCTGCTCGGGCTGCCCCTCGCACCAGAACGCCCAGGGGTCGACGTAGTAGCTGCTGTTCGTGACGTCCATACCCTCGGCGGCGGCCCACATGAAGCCGCAGAGCGCGTACTCGGGGTAGATGAAGCCGTCGTGGTTCACCACCTTGACGCTCGCCAGCGTGACGCCCGGCGCGACGCCGGTGATGCCGTCGCCGTCGGCGTCCGCGCCGATCGTGCCGGCGACGTGCGTGCCGTGCGATTCGCTGTCGTCGACGGGCACCCAGGCCGCCTGGTCGCCGTCGGGGATGCCATTGACCGAGCAGCCGACCGATGCCGCGGGGTCGACCTGCGACGCGAGGTCGGGGTGGTCGACGGCGATGCCGCTGTCGAGCACGCCGACCAGCACGTCGGCGTCGCCGGGTTCGATCGAGCGGGCCTCGGGGGCTCCGATCGCGTCCATGTCCCACTGCTGCGAGTCGAGCGGCGCCGCGGTGACGGCGGCCTCGGCGCGGGGCCGGTCGATGGACAGCGTGCCACCCTCCCAGTCGGCCGCGACGGCGCCCTCGGTGACGGCCGCCTGGCGCGTGGGCCCGGCCGACCGCACCACCGAGGAGGCGCGGATCGCGTCGAGGAACCCGGTGGCGGTCGACTGCGCGGTCACCACCCCGATCTCGGGGTAGCTCATCAGCACGATTCCGCCGGCTGCCACGACGGCCGCCCGAGCCCCGGTCGTCGCGGCCTCGGTGGGGGCGACGTTGACGACGTAGTTCATGAGCTCGCCGGGGGCGAGCGCCTCCGGGGCGAGCGCCTCCGCAGCAGGCGCCTCCGCAGCAGCCTCCGCAGCAGGCGCCTCCGCGGCCGGCGCCGATGCGTCCGCGGCGGGGGCCGTGTCGACGGCGGGCGCCGGCTCGACGACCGGAGCAGGCGCCGGTGCCGGCTCCGCGGCGGACGCCGCCACCGGGGCGAGCACGAGCGCGCCGGCGAGCGCGAGGGCGGTGCCGAGGCGAACGCGCCCACGACCGGTCGGGTTGGTCACGTCTGCTCCTGTCGTCGCGCCAGGAGTCGTCGCGATCCGGCGCGGGCGCCGACCGACGTCCGGAACGGAGTCCTGCTCAGAGTAAGGCGCGACGCGAGATTCCGCACGACCCGCCGTGTTACGCCGGGTTGCCCGCCGCCCGATGCCGCGCCGGGGCGACTCGTAGCATCGACGGATGGCGACGACCGACACCATCTCGAATCTGCTCGACGAGCGACGGACGTTCCCCGCGCCTCCCGGGCTCGCCGCGACCGCGAACGTCACGGCCGCCGAGCACGCCCGCGCGGCAGCGGACCCGGTCGCCTTCTGGGAGGAGCAGGCGCACCGCCTCGACTGGGAGACCCCGTGGCGCACGGCGCACACCTGGTCGCCGGTCGCCGAGGGCCCCGACGGCGAGCTGACCGTGCCCGAGGCCACCTGGTTCGCGGGCGGCCGTCTGAACGTCGCGGTCAACTGCGTCGACCGGCACGTCGCCGCCGGTCGGGGCGACAAGGTCGCGCTGCACGTCGAGGGCGAGCCGGGCGACCGCCGCGACATCACCTACGCGCAGCTGCAGCGCGAGGTCGTCAAGGCGGCCAACGGACTGCGATCGCTCGGTGTGACGAAGGGCGACCGCGTGGTCGTCTACCTGCCGGTGATCGCCGAGACGATCGTCGTCACCCTCGCCATCGCGCGGATCGGCGCGATCCACTCGCTCGTCTTCGGCGGGTTCTCGGGCGAGGCCCTGAAGTTCCGGGTCGAAGACACCGGCGCGAAGCTGCTCGTCACCACCGACGGCCAGTTCCGCCGAGGAGGCGCGGTGCCGGTCAAGGCGAACGCCGACCACGCGGTCAGCGGCGACAACGGGATCGAGCACGTGCTCGTCGTCCGCCGCACGGGCGATCGGACCCCCGACCTGCCCTGGACGGACGGACGCGACCTCTGGTGGCACGACGTCGTCGACCCTCAGCCCGACACCGACTCCCCCGAGCACTTCGACGCCGAGACGCCGCTGTTCATCATGTACACCAGCGGGACGACGGGTCGACCGAAGGGGCTCGTGCACACGAGCGGCGGCTACCTCACGGCCGCGAGCTACACGCACTGGGCCGTCTTCGACGCGAAGCCCGACGACGTCCACTGGTGCACGGCCGACCTCGCGTGGGTCACCGCGCACACCTACGAGATCTACGGGCCGCTCTCGAACGGCCTCACGCAGGTGATCTACGAGGGCACTCCCGACACCCCGCACCCCGCCCGGCATCTCGAGATCATCGAGCGGTACGGCGTGACGACGTACTACACGGCGCCGACCCTCGTGCGGACGCTGTCGTCGTGGTTCCCCGACGGACTCCCCGACACGTACGACATCTCGTCGCTGCGCCTCCTCGGCACGGTCGGCGAGGCCATCAACCCCGAGGCGTGGGTGTGGTTCCACGAGCAGTTCGGACGCGGCGAGTGCCCCATCGTCGACACCTGGTGGCAGTCCGAGACGGGTGCGAGCGTCATGGCTCCCCTGCCCGGGGTCGACACGCTCAAGCCCGGCTCGTCGCTGCGGGCGCTGCCGGGCGTCTCGACGGCCGTCGTCGACGACGCCGGAGCGCGCGTGCCGAACGGCGCCGGCGGCTACCTCGTCGTGCAGCGGACCCCGCCGTCGCTGGCCCGCACCGTCTGGGGCGACCCCGAGCGGTACCGCGACTCGTACTGGGCGAAGTACTGGCGGCAGGGCTGGTTCTTCTCGGGCGACGGCGCGAAGTACGACGCCGACGGCGACATCTGGGTGCTGGGCCGCGTCGACGACGTGATCAACGTGTCGGGTCACCGGCTGTCGACGATCGAGATCGAGTCGTCGCTGGTGGCGCACCCGCTGGTGGCCGAGGCCGCGGTCGTGGGGGTCGCCGACGAGCGCACCGGGCAGGCGATCGCCGCGTTCGTGGTGCCGGCGGCGAGGCCTGCAGGAGGCGCGGTGCCCGACGCCGGGTCCGCTTCCGAACCGCAGGTCTGGGCTCCGCTCGCGGGGTCGCTGTCGAGCGCGCTGCGAGCGCACGTGGCCGACCAGATCGGCCCCATCGCCAAACCCGCCACCGTGCTCGTCGTGCCCGACCTGCCGAAGACCCGCTCGGGCAAGATCATGCGCCGGCTGCTCGGCGACATCGTCGACGGTCGCCCCCTCGGCGACACGACGAGCCTGCAGGACGACACGGTGCCCGGCCGGGTGGCGGCGATCCTCGCCGAGGCGACCCACGCCTCCTGACGCCCGCTCAGACCCCAGGGAGACCCCGGGAACTCGCTCAGACCCCGGTTCGCGCACCGGGGTCTGAGCGGATTCCTGGGGTGTCGATCGAGGTGACTCGAACTGGGCCCGGCAGGCACCTCAGGGCACCGTTCGGGTCACCTCGTTGCGCCGACCGCGACCCGCAGACCACCGCCCTCGCGCGGCGCGACCTCGACCGTCCACCCGTGGGCGCGGGCGATCGAGGCGACGATCGCGAGACCGAGGCCGCTATGCCGGGCGGGCACCGCTCCTCCGGAGCCTGCAGCCACGGTGGTCGACGCCAGAGCGACGCGCGTGAACGGCCGCGTCAGCGTGGCGGCGACCTCCGGGTCGACGACCGGCCCCGAGTTCTCGACGACGACGACCGCGTCAACGGAGTCGTCCGAGCCGACCGCGTCGACCGAGCCGCTCACGCGCACCCACCCGCCGGGCTCGTTGTACTCGACGGCGTTGGCCACGAGGTTGCGGACCAGCTGCCCCACGAGCACCGCATCGCCCTCGACGGCGCGGAACGAGCCGCGGTCGACGACCACGTGCACCGAGGAGGCGCGGGCCGCGTCGGCGACGCCCGTCACCACCTCGTCGACGACGTCCCCGACGGCGACCCGTTCGAGAGCCCCGGCGGCCAGCCCGCGGTCGGCCGTCGCGAGGGCGAGCAGACTCTCGACGAGGTGCTCGCTGCGGCGGTTGACCTCGAGCAGCTGATCGCGGATCGCGGCGACCTGGTCGGGCGTGGGGTCGTCGAGGCCGATCTGCAGCGCGGCGCGCTGCACGGCCAACGGCGTCCGCAGCTCGTGCGACGCGTAGGCGACGAAGCGGCGCTGGGCCTCGAACGAGGCCTCGAGCCGGTCGAGCAGCCCGTCGATGGTCGACGCGACCCGCGAGAGCTCGTCGCTCGGGCCGGTCAGACCGATGCGCTCGTGCAGGGTGCTCGCCGTGATGCGCTGGGTCGCGGCGACGATGTCGTCGATCGGGCGGAGCAGGCGGCGGCTCACGAACCACCCGGCCCCGGCCGCGATCACGGAGGCCGCCGCGACGCCGACGGTCGACCAGATCAGCTGCTGCCGTGCCACGATCGTCCCGACGACGCGAGCCGCGGTCAGGGTGTCATCGCCCGGCTCCGCGCTGCCGACGGGACGCTCGACGGCGATCGGCGAGCCCGGCGACGACGGCGACCCCGGTGACGACGGGACGCCCTCGAGGCTGAGGGCGACGCCCTGCGACGTCGCGACGCCGACGCCGAGCAGCACGAGCGCGGCGAGGACGGCGAAGACGACCCCGAACGTGGTCGCCGTGCGGAGGCCGATGCTCCGCCGCCTCCGGTTCAACGACCCGAGACCGTCGGCCGCCGGAGTCGTCGGGGCCGTCGGGGGCGTCTGAGTCGTCGGGGCCGCCGGGGGTGCCGGTCTCACAGCCGGTAGCCGCGACCGGGGACGGTGCGGATCGGATCGGGCTCGCCGAGCTTGCGGCGCAGCTTGCTGACGGTGACGCGCACGGCGTTCGTGAAGGGGTCGATGTTGGCGTCCCAGACCTTCTCGAGCAGCTCCTCCGCGCTGACGATGCGCCCGTCGGCCTGCAGCAGGACCTCGAGCACCATGAGCTCCTTCGTGGACAACCCCAGGTCGAGCCCCCTGCGGGTCGCGAGGTGGCGGTTGGTGTCGAGCTCGAGGTCGCCCGATCGGAGCACCGGCGGCGTCGCCGCCCCCGACCGGCGTCCGAGCGCTCGCACCCGCGCCACGAGCTCGGGGTACTCGAACGGCTTCGCCAGGTAGTCGTCCGCTCCGAGCTCGAGCCCGCCGACGCGATCGTGCAGGTCGCCGGCCGCCGTGAGCATGAGGATGCGCGTCGCGTCGCCCCGCTCGGCGACCTGTCGTGCCACCACGTCGCCGTGGAGGCCCGGCAGGTCGCGGTCGAGCACGACCACGTCGTAGTCGTTGACCGCGAGCATCTCGTCGGCCTCGTCTCCGCGATAGGACACGTCGACGGCCATCGCCTGCCGCGACAGCCCCGCGGCGACCAGGTCGGCCAGCGCCACCTCGTCGTCCACCACCAGGACTCGCATCGATCCCCTCCCGTCGTCCTCCGCCGCCGCCACCGTCCAGGCGACGAGAATTATTCACATCATATTACGGACATCGCGTTTCGCCGACGTAACCGTCGAGGCCACGGCCCCGAGACGCCGCCCTCGGTGAGATGGTCACCGATCTCCGCACGACGACCCGGTACGGAGCCGCCCACCATCACGCCAGAGAAAGGCACCCCATGACCTCCACCTCCCCCGCATCCGCGCCGTTCCGTGACCGCCGGTCCGCGCGTCGACGCACGTCCGCCCTCGGCACGCTCTCGGTCTGCGCCGTGCTGCTGCCGGCCCTGCTGGCCGGGTGCAGCACGGACGACGACGCCACCTCCGCCGCCACGTCGGCGGGCGGCGGCACGAGCGCGTCGGCCCAGCTCGGACAGTGCCTCCGCGACGCCGGGTACGACGTCGACGATCCCGACCTCGACGAGGGCATGGTCGTGGCCGTCCCGAACGGGGCGGACGCCGACGAGTACGCGGCCGCGTTCGCCGAGTGCCGTGAGGGCCTGCCCGAGTCCGCGGGCGGCGGGGAGGCCGCCGAGGAGCCCTCCGCGGCCGAACTGGCCGAGTGGCAGGAGTCCCAGCTGAAGGTCGCCGAGTGCGTCCGCCAGGAGGGCTTCGAGGACTTCCCCGACCCGGTCGACGGCGCGTTCCCGCAGACGAGCTGGAGCACCACCAGCAGCACCCCCGAGCAGGACGCCTTCTTCGCCTGCAGCGAGCGGTTCGGCCCCTCCGCCGAGGGGTCGGGCGAGTGAGCCCCGCCCGCCAGCCCGACCGCCCCCCTGGCCACCGCCCGGCGCACCGCCGGGCCCTCGTCGGCGTCGTCGCGGGCGCGCTCTGCGTCGCGGCTCTGACCGGCTGCTCGCTCATCGAGGGCGGGGCCGGCGGCAGCGCTCCGTCTGCCTCGGCCGTCGGCGCTCAGCGCCCCACCGCCCCCGTCGTGCTCGGCGACCTCGTCGACGGCAAGCGGATCCCCGCGGCCCTCGGCTACGGCACCCCGGTGCCGCTGACGTCCGCCGGGACGGGCGTCGTCACCGGGCTCCCGGCCTTCGGCGAGGAGATCGGCCGCGACGGCGTCCTCTACTCGGTGGACGAGAGCCCGGTGCGGGCGATGCACGGGGACGTGCCGCTCTGGCGCCCCCTCGTGCAGGGGCTGCGCGGGGCCGACGTCACCCAGCTGAAAGAGAACCTGCGCGCACTCGGCTACGAGGTCTCGGACGGCGAGTGGTTCGACTCCTCGACGCGCGACGCCGTCACGCGCTGGCAGACGGACCGGGGGCGGACGCGCACCGGCGGCCTCGATGCGTCCGACATCGCCTTCGTCCCCGGCGACATCCGGGTCGCCGACCCGATCGGGCGGGTCGGCGACGAGGCGGGCTCGGCCGTCTACGGCTACACCCCGACCGCACTCGTGGTGACGGCCTCCGTCTCGCCTCCCGACCTCGCCCGGTTCCCCGGCGGCGGGCCCGTGGAGGTCCGCCTGCCCGACGGCACCACGGTGCCCGGCTCGGTCCAGGCCGTGGGCGAACCCTCAGGAGGCGCGGGTGACGACCCGGCGCCGGGTGGCGACGACGAGGTGGTCGTCACCGTCGGGCTCGACGGCGATCCGCCCGAGGGGACGTCGACGTCGACCGCGGTCGACCTGGTGGTGGACGGCGAGCGCCGCGAGGGCGTGCTGAGCGTCCCCGTGACGGCCCTCCTCGCCGGAGACGACGGTTACGTCGTCGAGGTCGTGCGGTCGGGCGGCGAGACCGAGCGCGTCCCCGTGACGACCGGTCTCTTCGCCCAGGGGCGGGCCGAGGTCTCGGGCGACGGGCTCGCCGAGGGCGACGAGGTCGTGGTGCCGTCGTGAGCGGGGTCGAGACCGTGGGCGGTCTCGTCGGGACGACCCGCGCCTCCTCGGAGGCGACGACGACCCCGACGGCCGCCGAGGCCGTGCTCGAGCTGCGCGGCGTGACGAAGGTCTACGGCGGGCTGGCCGCCCTCGGGGGCGTCGACCTGAGTGTGACCCGGGGCGAGTTCCTGGCGGTCGTCGGGCCGAGCGGCTCGGGCAAGTCGACCATGCTGAACGTCATGGGCACGCTCGACCGCCCGACGACCGGATCGGTCCGGGTGGCCGGTCACGAGGTCGGAGGGCTCGGAGACGACGCCCTGTCGAGACTCCGCGCCGAGCACATCGGCTTCGTCTTCCAGCACTTCCACCTCGCCTCGGGTGCGACGGCCACCGAGAACGTGGCCGACGGGCTGCTCTACGCCGGCGTCCCCCGCCGCGAGCGCATCGACCGGGCCCGCGGCGCCCTCGACCGCGTCGGCCTGGGTCACCGCGTCGATCACCGCCCGCATCAGCTCTCCGGCGGCGAGAAGCAGCGCGTGGCGATCGCCCGGGCCATCGTCGGCGAACCCGCGCTGCTGCTCGCCGACGAACCCACGGGCGCCCTCGACTCGGTGTCGGGCGCAGCCGTCCTGCGTCTGCTCGACGACCTGAACGCCGGTGGGACGACCGTCGTGGTCATCACGCACGACCTGTCGCTGGCGGCCACCCTGCCCCGCCGGGTGCGCATGCGCGACGGTCTGATCGAGGGCGAGGTGCTCCGGTGAGCAGGCGTCGACCCGGTCGGCTGTCGACGCGCGACCTGGTCGGACTCGGCGTCTTCGGGCTGCGGACCCGACCCGCGCGCGTCGTGCTGTCGGCGCTCGGCATCGCGATCGGCATCGCGGCGATGATCGCCGTCGTCGGGATCTCCTCGTCGAGCCAGGCGGCTCTCGCCCGGGTGCTCGACGGCCTCGGCACGAACCTGCTGCAGGTCACCCCCGGTCGGGACGCCCTCGGCACGGACGTCCCTCTGCCCGAGGCCTCGCGGGACATGCTCGACCGCCGCCCGGACGTCGAGCAGGCGGCCGGTGTCGGCCGGGTGCCCGGTCAGCGGGTCTACCGCAGCGATCGGATCCCCGCGGCGGCCTCGGGCGGCATAACCCTCGACGTGGCCCTCGGCGACCTCGAGGGGGTGCTGCGCAGCGAGATGTCGTCGGGCACCTGGTTCGGCGACGCCTCCGACGATCTGCCCCAGGTCGTGCTGGGGTCGACGGCCGCCGCCACGCTCGGTCTCGACCGGCTGCATCCGGGCAGCCGCGTCTGGATCGACGGCCGCTGGGTGGCGGTGGTCGGCGTGCTCGCGCCGCTGCCCCTCGCCCCGGACCTCGACAGCTCTGCCCTCGTGCCCGAGTCGACGGCCGCCGACGAGTTCGGCTGGGACGGCCGCCCCACCCGGCTGTTCGCCCGCGCCGATCCCGAGCGGGTCGCGGCCGTACGGGACGTCCTCGCCCGCACGGTCAACCCCGCCGAGCCGACGGCGGTCACCGTGAGCCGGCCGTCCGAGGCGCTCGCCGCCCAGCAGGCGTCCGAGGCGTCGTTCACCGGGCTGCTGCTCGGCATCGGCGGGGTGGCGCTGCTCGTCGGCGGCATCGGAGTGGCCAACACCATGGTCATCACGGTGCTCGAGCGCCGGGCGGAGGTCGGGGTGCGGCGAGCGCTCGGCGCACGCCGTCGGCACATCCGCGACCAGTTCCTCGTCGAGTCGCTGCTGCTCTCGCTGCTCGGCGGCGCCGTCGGCGTCGCGCTCGGGGCCGCGGTGACGGCCGTGTTCGCGCTCAGCCAGGGCTGGCCCGTCGTGGTGCCGGCGTGGGCGGCGCTCGGCGGGCTGGTCGCGACGGTCGTCATCGGCGGCGTCAGCGGGCTCTACCCCGCGTCGCGGGCGGCGCGCATCCCGCCCACGTCGGCGCTCGCGGCGGCCTGACCCCCGCCCGCGGCCTCATCGAGGTGACCCGGATCGCGCCCCGCAGGCGTGACAGGGCCCCGTTCGCGTCACCTCGATGGCCGTGGGTCGCCGAGACCCCAGGAACCCGCTCCGACCCCAGCGCGCGCACGGGGGCCTGAGCGGACTCCTGGGGTCGGGGCGAGGGCGGCAGCGCGCGCGGGGCTGGTGTCGCACAGCGCGGGCTGGTTGGCTGGGGGCATGTCCATCTCCTCCACGGCCGAGAAGGCCGAACTGCTCCGCTCGCTGCACGTCCCCGGCGATCCGCTGATCGTGACGAACGTGTGGGACAGCATCACGGCCCGCATCGTCGCCGGCGCACCGGGCGTGCGCGCCCTGGCCACCGCCTCCCACTCCATCAGCGAGGCGCACGGCGTCGAGGACGGCGAGGGCCTCGACGTCGACGAGATGCTGGCCGCGGCACGCATCATCATCCGGTCCGTCGACCTGCCCGTGTCCGTCGACTTCGAGAAGGCCTACGCCTCGGACGCCGCCGGCACGCTCGACAACGTCTTCCGCCTCATCGAGGAGGGCGCCGCCGGCCTCAACATCGAAGACAGCATCGGCCAGGCCAAGGCCCCGCTCTACGACATCGACACGCAGGTCTCGAAGGTCGCCGCCGCCCGCCAGGCCGGCGACCGCGCCGGGGTGCCCATCGTCATCAACGCCCGGGTCGACGCCCTGGCCGGCGACCCCGACAGCTTCGACGACGCCGTCACGCGCGCCAACGCGTACCTCGCCGCCGGCGCCGACTGCGCCTTCGTGCTCGGCCTCGGCACCGAAGACCTCGTCAAGGCCGCCCTCGACCGCATCGACGGCAAGATCAGCGTCATCTCGAACCCGTCGGCCGTGCCCCTGGCCCGTCTCGCCGAGCTCGGGGTCTCCCGCGTCAGCTTCGGCCCCACCACCATGGGTCTGACGCTGTCGCACCTGCGCGACGCCGCCGCCACGCTCACCGCCCGCGGCGAGTACCCGGCCGAGCTCGGCTTCTCCTTCTGAGCCGAGCCCCACGCGACACCCCGAAACCCGCGCCGCACCCCGAAGAATCGGGGTGTAGCGCGGGTTTCGGGGTGTAGCGGCCGGCGTGGCGCACGGCCGGCCCGGCACGCGGCCAGCCCGGCACGCGGGCGGCGTGGCGCGCGCTCAGTCGCGGCGCTTGCCCGAGTCGGGCTCGTCGGGCTCCGGGTGGTCGTCCGACGGGGCCGATCCGCCCTCGCCGTCGGCCTCGGGCCGCTCCTCGCCCTGACGCGCCATCTCGGCGGCCGCCGCCTGGCGCAGGCGCATGCCCTCGAGCTCGTCCTTGGCGAGGGCGGCGGCCTTCTTCTCGGTCTGCGCCGTGTCGCGCGGCGGCAGCAGGATCTCGCTCTCGGCCTTCATGCCGGCCTGCAGCTGACGTCCGCGCTCGAGCTCAGCGTCGAACTCTGCGCCGAAGAGCAGCGCGTTGTTGGTGATCCAGAGCCAGAGCAGGAACACGATCACGGCGCCGAGCGAGCCGTAGGTCGCGTTGTAGTTCGAGAAGTTCGCGACGTAGAAGCCGAAGCCGACCGACGCGATCAGCCAGATGACCAGGGCGACGAGCGACCCGATGCTCATCCACTTGAACTTCGGCTGCTTGATGTTCGGGGCCCAGTAGTAGAGCACGGCCACGATCACGATGGCGATCACCGCGAGCACGGGCCATTTGACGATGTTCCAGACGAAGACCGCCGTCGAGCCGAGTCCGACCAGGTCGCCGACCGTCTGGGCGACGGGCCCGCTGAGCACGAGGATCAGCCCGGCCGCGACGATCAGCACGACCGTGAACGCGGTGACGCCGAGCATCGTCGGGCGCAGCTTCCAGATCGGGCGACCCTCGTCGATGCCGTAGATGCGGTTCATGGCGCGCCCGAAGCCGCCGACGAACCCGGAGGCCGACCACAGCGCGCCGAGCACACCGACGATCAGGGCGACGCCGGCCGCAGGCGACCCGGTCAGCTGCTCGATCGGGCCCTCGAGCAGCTTCGCGACGTCGGGCGACCCCAGCTGCCGGATGATGTCGAGCACCGCGTCGGCCGTCGCCCCGGCCTGCCCGACGACCCCGAGCAGCGACACGATCGCCAGCAGGGCCGGGAAGATCGCGAGCACGGCGTAGTAGGTCAGACCCGCGGCGAGGTCGGTGCACTGGTCGCGGGTGAACTCGCGGAGCGTCTTGCCGAGCACGTACCCCCACGAGGGCTTCGACACGTCGGTCAGCTCCTGCGGTTTGCGCTCGTCGTCCGCCGACGGCGCCTGCTGCTCGCGCTCGGTGCTCTTCTGGGCCATGGGGTGTCCTGTCGTGGAGATGCGGGTGGTGAGCCCAGGAGGCGCGGTGCCGGTCGCGAGGACCGCCACCGCGCCGAGGCGGTCGCCGCCGGCCGGCCGCTGCCGGCCGGTCGGCGCCGAGACGGTCAGCGCCGGGCGACCTTGACGACGCCGGCGACGATGGCCGCCAGGCCGGCCGCACCTGCGGCGGCCGCCGCGACGACCGGCTTCGGGTCGTCGGAGTACCGCCGCTTGACGCTCGCCTTGAGGCGGCGGGCGTGCGCCGGCACGCTCAGCTTGTCTTCGATGGCGTCGAGCGTGGCCGCGAACTCCTCACGGGTGCGCGCGAGGTCGAGCTCGATCTCGGGGATGCTCGCGCCGGGGCGCGGTCCCTTCTCGTTCTCGGGGGCCGTCTCGTCGCGGGAGCCGCCGGACTTCTCGGCCCGCGCCTCCTCGGCCCTCGCCTCGGCGAGCTCGCGCTCGGGGTCGGGCTTCGGCTCGTTCTTCCCGGCCGGGTCAGTGCTGCGGGGAGTCATAGGTTCCCTGGCCCTTCAGAGCCGTGACGTCGGCCTTGACGCTGGCGACCGTCTTCTCGGGGGTCGGCGGCACGCCCTTCTTCAGCGCCTTGACGCCCAGCAGGGCGAGCACGGCGGTGACGATCAGCAGCACGGCGGCGACGATCAGGGCGGCCAACCACGGGGCCACGACGGTCGACAGCCCCAGCACGGCAGCGGTCAGCAGCACCGCGAGCAGGAAGAACCCGAAGAGCGCGGCGCCGACGAGCAGACCCGCACCGACCCCGACCTCTTTCAGCTTCGTCGAGAGCTCGGTCTTGGCGAGGGCGATCTCACCGTGGATGAGACGCGAGATCAGCTCGGGCAGGCTGCCGAGCAGCGAGCCGAGCGACTTCTTCGTGCTCTCCTGCGGGTTCTTGAGGTCAGTCACCGACGCTCACTCCCGGGAGCTTCGAGGTGCCGTTGTCGCGGTCGCCGGTGTCGGCGTCGCCCTTGTCGGCACCGGTGGCGGACGCGCCCTTCGATCCCACCTCGTCGGCCTTGGCCTTCGCCTGGTCGGCGACCTTGTCGGCCTTCTTCGTGGCGGACTTGACGGTCGACTGGGCGGCGGAGGCGGCGTCGTTCGCGACGTCCTTCAGCTTGGATCCGACGACGGGGGCGTTGTCCTTGACGAAGTCCTCAGCCTGGTGGACCGTCTTCTGCACCGAGGGGTTCTCCCACAGGTCGCCGGCGCGGTCCTTGATCTTGATGTAAGCGCCACGGCCCGCGCGGGCTCCGAGGACGTACCCGACAGCCGCTCCTGCGACGAAGAGGATCTTGCCTTTCATGAGTGCTCCTAGTTGCTCGTTGTCGTGCTCTGGACTCTCCACGCTGGCACAGCACGGCCCGGGAGGCCCAGATTGACCTCTATCGGGCGGATCTCAGCCCGATGCCGACGGCCTCGGGCGTCAGAGGGCGCCCGGTGACGCCGACGGCCGCCAGCGCGGCGGCCACGACCCGCAGCACGCACCAGCCGAAGAGCACCACGATCAGCACGTTGCGGGCCGCGAGCACCACCACTGCGAACGGATTCAGATCGAGGAGGGGCAGGTACAGGATCGGGAACACGAGCGTCGTCAGACCGGCCGACCAGCCGATGAGCAGGGCCGGCACCCGGAACTGCTCGGGCCGGAGCGCCAGCCCGACCGCGACGACGGGCGCGATCCACAGCACGTACTGCGGCGAGCCGACCTTGTTGAGGGCGACGAACGTGGTCGTCAGCGCGAGGGCGCCGAGCAGCACGACGCCGGTCTCGTCGACGGCCCGGGCACCGCGACGCGCACCGGGCAGCCCCAGGGCGGCGACGGCGACGAGCACGGCCAGCGCGAACAGCACCCCGAACATCAGACCGGTGCTGCCGTTGATCAGCACCGAGGCGCCGGGCCCCATGACCTCGTTCGTCGCGAGCCCCACGTTCTCGTAGACGGAGGCGCCGGGCACCCCGAGCATCGCCATCCAGAGCCACGGGGTCGCCATCGGCGCCTCGACCTGCAGGCCGCGGCTCGACTGCATCGTGACGAAGCTGTCGAGGTGCGAGGCGCCGCCGCCCACGACGACGAGCCCCACGATGGCCGCGCTCGTCGCGACGCCCGCCCCGACGATGGAGCCCCGACGGCGCGACACCGCGACGGCGGCGGCGACGACCGCGGCGGGCCAGACCTTGATCCAGGTCGCGAGGGCGAGCAGCGCGCCGGCGACCCTCGGCCGGGTGGCGAGCATCAGCAGCCCGGCCACGACGAGCGGGGCGCTGAACCCCTCGAGCCGCAGGAACGCCACGGGGCTCAGCAGGAACAGGATGAGCAGCCACCACCAGGCGGCCGTGGCGTCGACGGTGCGTCGCCCGCGGTCGGTGAGCAGCCAGAGCGCCCCGGCGTTGACGGCGGTCAGCAGCAGCAGCCAGACGAACTGGTAGAGCGACTCGCCCAGGATGTTCGACAGCACGATCGGCCCGAGCGCCCCCGCCGGGTAGACCCAGTCGAAGTCGAGCACCGGCCAACGGCCGTCGGCGAGCGCGCCGCTCGCCCACGAACGGTAGAGCGGGAGGTCGCCGGTGACGTCGCCGGTGAGCATCATCGGCGTCAGGGCGAGCATCACGGTGAGGTGCAGGCTGACGAACGCCCACCAGATCGCGTGCGGGTGCCGGCGGATGACCGCCCAGCGCTCGGCGACGCGGTGCCCCGTGTCGTTCCAGGCACGGGCCCGGCGGAGGGCGGCGGCGGATCGACTGAGGCGAGGACTCACGACGCGACCATAGGGGGCGTACCTATCACGGAGGTGAACATCGGGAGGCGCGTCGGTTCGTCCGCCGCCTCGGGCCACGGCCGTCTCGCGCCAGGGCCGTCTCGGGCCGGGGCCGTCTCAGGCCAGGGCGACCCACCAGATGAGCAGCATCGTCGTGACGAAGCCCGACAGGAAGTTCAGCGTCAGGAACCGCTTCCAGCCGCGGTTGACGCCCTCCGCGTCGGCGTCGGCGACGTTCCACCACGGGGCGCAGCTGATCGCGTAGACCACGGGGATGATCGCCGCGATCGGGCCGGGGAACTCGGTGAGGGTCATCAGCACCCCGGCGAGGAGGTACGCCACGACCGAGAACCGGACGGTCGCCTTCGCCCCGATGACCGTGGCGATCGACGCGATGCCGCCCTCGCGGTCGGCGAGGACGTCCTGGACGGCGCCGAACGCGTGACTGGCCATCCCCCACAGGAAGAACGCGCCCAGCAGCGCGACGAGCTGCGGCGTGACGGTCGCGCCGGCGAGCGCGAGCCCGTAGACGGCGGGGCTGACGAAGTGCGTGCTCGACGTGATGGAGTCGACGAACGGGCGCTCCTTGAAGCGCAGCCCGGGTGCCGAGTAGGCGATGACCGCGAAGACGCTGATGGCCAGCACGAGCCAGCTGAGCGGGCTGCCGACGATCACCAGGAAGATCAGGAACGGCACGTTCGTGACGACGGCGGCCCACAGCGTCGTGCGGTGCAGACCGCGGTCGAGCAGCGCGCCCTCGACCCCGCCCTTGCGCGGGTTGCGGAGGTCGCTCTCGTAGTCGAAGACGTCGTTGATGCCGTACATCGCGAGGTTGTAGGGCACCAGGAAGTACACGATGCCGACGATCGCGATCAGCCAGGGCACGGCGCCGAAGTCGAAGAAGCCGGTCGCGTCCGACGACAGGACGGCGACGGCACTCGAGCCGTCCGAGTCGAGCGGCACGTACGACCCGCCGTACGCGACGGTGCCGCTCGCCGACGTCAGGATGAACGCCGCCGCGAACGGGAACGCCGTGTTGATCCAGCTGAGGGGCCGTGACGACCAGAACAGGGCGGTCAGCGTCTTCATGAGCGCGCCTCCTTCGGGGCCCGGCGTCCGCCGAGCAGGGTCCACACCGACGGCAGCAGCACGAGCGCGGCCACCGAGTAGGCGAAGTCCTCGAGGGGGGCGATGCCGATCTTCACGCCGCTGATGCGGTCGGGCGCGTAGTCGACCAGACCGACCCCGATCATGATGTTGTCGAAGACGGCGGTCATCAGCAGCAGCACGACCGTCGAGAGGCCGGCCGCGCGCACGCGGGCGACACGGGCCGCCGAGGAGGCGCGCTCGGCCCGACCGCGCCACCAGGCAGCCAGCACGGCGGCCCCCGCCACCACGGCCACGAGCGCGAGGAACACGGCGTTGATCGCCCAGTACGTCATGAGGCGCCGCCCTCTCGACCGGAGGCGCGACGATCGACGATCAGCCGCGTGCCGGCGAGGAGGTTCATCGTCAGGTAGCAGAGCAGCGTCAGGAAGAAGACCTCTTCGAGCGGCAGCTCGGGGGCGATCTGGATGCCGGTCATGAACGACGTCTCGCCTCGGAAGAACACCCCGGTGTCGATGCCGACGATGTCCCAGATCAGGAAGAACACGACGCCGACCAGCAGCGTCACGAACGCCCGCGGGGCGTCACGCCAGAAGAACAGCGTGAACCGGCGGTCGAGCATCGCCATGCCGAAGATCGAGATGCAGAGGGCGACGAGGTAGAGCAGGCCCATCAGGCGGCGGACTCGGACCGGGGAGGCGCGCTCGAGGTCGACTCGCCCGGCTCGGGCAGCGGCTCGGTGCTGCGGTCGCCGCGCAGGTTCTTCAGCAGGATCTCGGCGCTGATCAGGCACATCGGCAGACCGATGCCGGGTCGCACAGACCCGCCGACGTAGAAGAGGTTCTCGACGTGCTCGGACGTGTTGCCGGCGCGGAACATCGCGCTCTGGTCGAGGGTGTGGGCCGGGCCGAGCATGCTGCCGCTCCAGGCGTTGACGTCGTCGACGAAGTCGCGGGGGCCGCGGGTGCGCCGCAGGACGACGCGGTCGGCGAGGTCGGAGACACCCGTCCAGCTCGCGATCTGCTCGATCACGAGGTCGGCGAGCCGCTCGATCAGCGTGTCGCCGTCTCCGTCGACGTCGCCGCGACCGAGCGCCGGGTCGGCGGGCAGCGGGACGAGCACGAAGAGATTCGTGTGACCCTCGGGCGCGGTCGACGGGTCGACGGTGCTCGGCTTGCAGACGTAGAGCGAGGGCGGGTCGGGGATGCGCTTGTCGGCCCCGAAGATGCGGTCGAAGTTCTCGTGCCAGTCGTTCGCGAACAGCAGCGTGTGGTGCTCGAGCTCGGGGATCTCGCCCTCGACGCCGAGGTACATCAGCAGGGCGCTCGGCCCCGGGTCGCGCTTCGTCCAGTAGTCGTCGTCGAAGGTGCGGAGCGACGGGGGCAGCATCGTGGTCTCGATGTGGTGCAGATCGGCGGCCCCGACCACCACCTCGGCCTCGAGGCGCTGCGCCTCGCCGTCGGCGTCGACGTACTCGACCCCGGTGGCGACGCCCCGCGAGCGCACCCGGCCGGCACGACCCTCGCCGACGACGGGCTCCGCGGTCGTCACGCGCGTGACCGACGCCTCGGTCTCGATGCGCACCCCCGCCTCGCGGGCCACGCGCTCGATCGCGTCGATGACGGTGATCAGCCCGCCGCGCGGGTAGAGCACGCCGTCGTCGAGGTCGAGCGTGCTCATCAGGTGGTACATGCTCGGCGTCTTGAACGGCGAGGATCCGAGGAACACCGCGGGGTAGCCGAGGATCTGCCGCAGTCGCGGCTCCTTCACCGTGCGCGACGCGAACGTGTCGAGGTCTTGGAGCAGGAGGCGCGCGAGCTTCGGCAGACGGACGACGACGTCTCCGCGCAGCAGGGGCCCGACGCTCTCGAAGCTCGTGTAGAGGAACCTCTGCTTGGCCATCTCGTACGTGTCGCGGGCCGACCGCAGGTAGCTGCGCATGCGGTCGCCGCTGCCGGGCTCGATCGATTCGAACAGCGCGACGTTCTCTTCGAGACCGCGGGGGACGTCGATGGGCGCGTCGGACCCGCCGTCGGCCGACGGCTCGAAGTAGACGCGGTAGCCGGGGTCGAGCTCGACGAGGTCGAGCTGCTCGGCCGACGACGTGCCCATCAGCCGGAAGAAGTGGTCGAACACCTCGGGCATCAGGTACCAGCTGGGGCCGAGGTCGAAGCGGAACCCGTCGTGGCTCCACGAGCCGGCGCGACCGCCGACGGCGTCGTTCTTCTCGAGCAGCACGACGTCGTGGCCCTCGCGGGCGAGCAGCGCCGCCGAGGCCAGACCGCTGATGCCGCCGCCGATCACGACGGCGCGCGAGCCGTGCCGCTCGACGGTGGTGTCTCCGGTGGCGCGGTCGAGCCAGGGTGTGCTCACGAGGTCCTCTCGGCGGGGCGGTCGGGGATGCGGGTGGTGCGGCCGGCGGCGGACGCGAGGGCGATGCGGACCTTCACCGGGTCGGGCACGCGCACACGGGCGCGGATGAGCGAGGAGGCGGGGGTCGCCTCGAGACGGCGGTTCAACTCGGCGAACAGGCCGTGCGCGAGGGCGACCGCGCGTCGCGACGTCGCGGGCAGCACCGGGATGATGTCGCCGGCGACCCGCAGGTCGTCGTCGATGTCGGCCACGAGGCGGGCCTTGGTGGCCTCGTCGAACGAGCCGACGTCGACCCCGGGGAAGTAGCTGCGGCCGAGCTGCTCGAAGTCGGCCGCGAGGTCGCGCAGGAAGTTCACCTTCTGGAAGGCCGCGCCGAGGCGCCGGGCGCCCTCGTCGAGCTCGGCGACGGTCGACGACGGGAACGCGTGCCCGAGGAGGAACGCGCGGAGGCACATCAGACCGACGACCTCGGCCGAGCCGTGGACGTAGCGGTCGAACGACTCGGCGTCGTGCTCGCGGGCGCTGAGGTCGGCGCGCATCGAGGCGAAGAAGGGGCGGGTCAGCTCGCTGCCGAAGCCGGCGGTGCGCGCGGTTCGGGCGAAGGCGTGCACGACGAGGTTCGCGCTGAAGCCCGTCTCGATGGCCCGCTCGGTCTCGGCCTCGAACTCGTCGAGGCACCGCGCGGACGACTCGGGGTCGAGCCCCGCCTCGGCGGCCGGCCCGTCGACGATCTCGTCGGCGACCCGCACCAGCGCGTAGACGTTCTCGACGTGCTGACGGACGTCGGCCCCGAGGAGGCGCGAGGCCAACCCGAACGACGTCGAGTACCGACGGATCACCCCCGACGCCGTCTGGTCGGCGACGGTGTCGTACAGCGCGAGGCCGGTCATCGGACCCTCTCGAGGACGGTCGAGACGAGCGGGCTGAGGGCGTCTCGGAGGGCGTCGCCGATCGCGGGGCCCTCGAGCACGGCCAGGGCCCGTGCCGCGTGCTGCTCGACGAGCGTCTCGGCGAACGACCGCGCACCGCACGCCTCGAGCCTGCTGCGCACGTGCGCGGCCTCGTCCGGGGTCAGATCGGCCTTGCCGACGAAGGGCTGGATCGCGAACCACTGGTCGGTCGTCGCGGCATGCGCGATCAGCACGGTGCGCTTGCCCTCGCGGAGGTCGCCGAGCGTCGTCTTGCCCGTGCTCTCTTCGGTGCCGAAGACGCCGAGCAGGTCGTCGACCAGCTGGTAGGCGACCCCGACCTCGCGGCCGAACTCGCCGACCGCGTCGACGACGTCGTCGCCGGCCCCGGCCAGGACGGCGCCGGCCTGCAGCGGGGCCTCGAACGAGTAGACCGCGGTCTTCGCGCGCTCCATGTTCAGGATCTCGTCGACCGTCGGCACGTCGTCCGACAGCGAGAGCTCGACGTCGACCATCTCGCCGCCGGCGCTGACGAAGATGGCCTCGTCGAGGATGTCGAGGAGGCGCGCCTGAACCCCGCTCTCGCAACGCACCTGCATGAGGAGGCGGCTCGCACCGGTCAGCGCGAGGTCGCCTGCGATGACGGCGGCCGACATGCCCCGGTGCTCGGCTGCGGGCGTCGAGAGACCGGCGGTCGTCGCGGTGTCGCGGTAGCTGCCCGAGACGTTCGGGATGCCGCGCCGTGAGAAGTCGCGGTCGATGACGTCGTCG
Organism: Frigoribacterium sp. AC759; assembly: GCF_979256015.1. Lineage (NCBI taxonomy): Bacteria > Bacillati > Actinomycetota > Actinomycetes > Micrococcales > Microbacteriaceae > Frigoribacterium > Frigoribacterium sp. AC759. Next base: position 99,646 of record NZ_CEEDMT010000009.1, read on the forward strand.
TGCACGATGAGGGCGGTGTGCAGCAGCTCGAAGGCCGCCCCGACACCCGCCACGGCGTCTTCGTCGCCACCGCCCAGGGCGTCGTACGCCGTGAAGACCATGCGCGGGCGGAACCGCTTGCCGCCGGCGCTGTTGCGCTCGAGCACGGACCAGAGATCGACGTAGCGCGAGCCGACCGACTCGGCCCGGCGTTTGGCCAGGCTGAAGAAGCCGTCGAGGACGGCGTCGACACGCTCATGCCGCTCCCGCGTCCGTTCGCGAAGAAGTTCACCGTCCACGCCAGGCAGACTACCTCTCATGACATCCGAGAAACCCTCCTCAGCGGTCGAGCCCCACGAGATCGCTCCGGGGCCGCAGGCCGAGCTGGTCGTGCTGCTCGACGAGTCGGGCGAACCGGTCGGGACGACCGAGAAGGCGACCGTCCACACCGCCACCACTCCCCTGCACCTCGCCTTCAGCTGCCACGTCGTCGACGACCTCGGTCGTGTGCTCGTGACCCGGCGCGCCCTGTCGAAGAAGACCTGGCCCGGTGTCTGGACGAACTCGTACTGCGGCCACCCGGCCCCCGGCGAGACGCCGGCCGACGCCGTCCGCCGCCGCGCCTCGCAGGAGCTCGGCATCGAGGTCAGCGACGTCGAGGTCATCCTCCCCGACTTCCGCTACATCGCCACCGACGCCTCGGGCGTCGTCGAGAACGAGATCTGCCCCGTGTTCACCGCCCGGGTGGTCGGCACGCCCGACCCGTCGCCCGACGAGGTCGCCGAGTGGGCCTGGGTCGATCCGGCCGAGCTCCGCCGCGCCGTGGCCGCCGCGCCCTTCGCCTTCAGCCCGTGGCTCGGGTGGCAGCTGGAGGCGTGGCCCGCGACCGCGTGACGCCCGCCGGGTCGGCGACCCGCGCCTCCTCGGCTGGTCCGCTCCGGGGGCGGCTCGTAGCAGCGTCGCCGCGCCCTGGCAACCCCCTTCACCGCGTTCGGCGCCGTCTCTAGGTTGAGAGCGTCCCCGCGCGACCGCCGGGGCTCTTCGACGGAGGGCGGACCGATCGTGACGAGCACCTATCGGAGCGACCCGGCCACCGAACCCGTCCGGATCGTCGGCTACTCGAAGCCCCGCACCCGCACATCCGACGACGTGACCGACCACCGTCGGCAGAACGTCGCGGCCGGCCGACCCCGACCGGACGCCGACTCCCGCGTGCGGTACGTGGACTTCCTCGTCACGCGACGCGACGGCCGGACGGGCTGAGACGACGGACCGCCCCGCCGATCGACGGATCGAGGGGCGGGGCGGTCTGCGGTCGACCTGCTCGCGACCGGCGCGCTGGGCGACCGGTGCGGCGAGCGACCGACTCAGCGGGGGCGCAGCTGCTGGGCGGCCGGGCAGTCGAACGGGTCGCGGGCGGCGAGCCCGACCCGGTTCAGGTAGCGGACGACGATCCCGTACGACTTCGTGATCGTGGTCTCGGTGTACGGGATGTCGTAGGAGGCGCAGTGCTGCTTCACGAGGCGGCTCGCGGCCCGCAGATGCGGGCGCGCCATGCTCGGGAACAGGTGGTGCTCGACCTGGTAGTTCAGCCCGCCCATGAACGCGGTCGAGAAGCGGCCCGTGATGTTGCGCGACGTCAGGACCTGCTTGCTGAGGAAGTCGACCTTGGCGCCCTCGGGGATGATCGGCATGCCCTTGTGGTTCGGGGCGAACGACGAGCCCATGTAGAGGCCGAAGACGGCCATCTGCACGCCGATGAACGCGAACGCCATGCCGAGCGGCAGGAACCAGAACACGACGCCGAAGTACAGGGCCAGACGCACGGCGATGAGCGTGATCTCGAGCGCACGGCCCTCGACCTTCTGACGCCCCAGCAGCGTGCGGAACGACGTCACGTGCAGGTTGACGCCCTCGCCGAGCAGCAGCGGGAAGAAGAAGTAGCCCTGGCGGCGCGTGATGAAGCCGAGCACGCCCCGCTGCTTCGCGGCGTCCTCTTCGAGGAACGAGATCGTGTCGAAGGCGATGTCGGGGTCTTTGCCCTTGGTGTTCGGGTTCGCGTGGTGACGCGTGTGCTTCGTCATCCACCACGCGTAGCTGATGCCGACGACCCCGGCGGCCAGCACGCGGCCGACCTTGTCGTTCGTCGTGCCCGACGCGAAGACCTGACGGTGCGACGCCTCGTGGGTGAGGAACGCGAACTGCGTGAGGATGACCCCGAGCGCCGCGGCGATCAGCAGCTGGAACCAGCTCGACCCGAGCAGGACGAAGCCGGTGGCGGCACCGCCGAGGCTCAGCACGAGCACGACGAAGACGGTGATGTAGAAGCCGGTGCGACGCTTGAGGAGACCCGCGTCGCGCACGCTCTTCAGCAGCTCGGAGTAGGTGCTCGTCGGCTTGCTGACCCGGCCGGGGACGGTGGCCCGGAAACCGGAGTCGGCGAAGCGGTCGGTGGTCGGGGATGGTGCAACGGACGTCATCGGGCTCCGGCGGTGGTCGACTTCCCAGCCGCGTGTCGTGAGCGATGCGCCCTTGGATGTAGCGACCGTAAGGGAGCCCCCTGGGTAACCGTCGTGAGAAGGGGTGAGCGACGGGTGATCGTCCCGGAGGCCTGTCAGGGGAGGGGCGGTAAACTCCTCGGGTTCCCCGACGCCCGAAAGAGGTCCCGTGTCTGCCCATCCCGACGCTGCCCGCAGCGCGCGCTACTGGCCGGTCCCGCTGCTCCGCGCGGTGCCCGCCCTGGCGATGGGCGTGATCATCACGTTCTCACCCGACCATTCGGCCCGCATCGGGCTCATCGTCTTCGGGGCGGCGACCCTGGTCGCCGGGCTCGTCCTCGCGCTCGGCGCGGCGACCCGCCTGTCGTCCGACCCGTCGAGTCGGACGCTGCAGCTGGTGCAGGGCGTCGTGGGTCTCCTGGCCGGCATCGCGGCGCTCGTCTTCTCGTCGGGCGGGCTGACCGTGCTCGTCGCCGTCGTCCTGGCCTGGGCCTTCGTGACCGGGGCACTCGAGCTCGTCACGGGTCTGCGGCGTCGCGGCCGTTCGCCGCTCGCCCGTGACTGGACGACCGTCGGGGCGCTGACGCTCGCGCTCGCCCTGGCCTTCGTGCTCGTGCCGCCCGACTACGCCCGCGAGCTCGGCGGCATCGAGCGGATCGAGGGCGTGCTGACCTCGTCGACCGTGCTGGTCGGCCTGCTGGGCGCGTACGGTGCCCTCGTCGGCGTGTTCCTCGTGATCGCGGGCCTGTCGCTCAAGTGGCAGACCACGACACCCGACCCGGCGGGGATCCCCGCCCACCCCGCTTCAGACGCCGACACCAGTTCAGACGGAGTACCCCAGAGATGACCCAACCCAGCTGGCGCGACCGCGTCCGCCCCGCCGAGTTCCTCGGCCTCAGCGCGGTGTTCGCCGTGTTCATCGGCGTCGTCGTGCTGCTCACCACCCGCGAACTCGACCTCGCGCTGATCTTCCTCTGCATCGGCTTCATCGTCGCCCTCGTCGTGATCGCCATGCTCGCCCTCGCGGCGAAGCCCAACGACGACGAGCAGCACGAGCTCGACGACGCCGACAAGCCGCGCGGGCACTGACCGGCGCCGGCGGGACCCGCCGACCCGCGCCTCCTCGGCTCCGCCCCGCGCGGTGCTGGGCGGTGCATTTCTGCGCGCTGCGGTTCTGCGCGCTGCAGTCCGGTGCGCTGCGGTTCTGCGCGCTGCCGGGGGGTTCGGCGGGTTCCCGTCACTCGCGGCGGGTCCGCGCTGACGCCGCCGACCTACACGGGCATCGCGTCGCAGCTGGTCGACCGCCTGGCGTAGCCCGCCCGGTGG
>NZ_CEEDMT010000010.1:0-92845 GCF_979256015.1 Frigoribacterium sp. AC759
GGAGGGGCGGTGGTTCATGGTGCCCATGGTGCTCGCGTGCGCCTCCTCGGCCTGTCAGCGGGGTCGGCGTGGTCGGGGGTCGGCGTGGTCGGGGGTCGGCGCTGATCGCGGTGGGCGGGTCAGACGGCTCGGCTGACCCCGCGGCTCATGATGGCGGTGGTGAGGGCGTCGACGGGTTCGCGGGGGGCGACGGGGTTGGCGACGAGGACGTAGTCGACGTCTCCGAGGTCGGGCAGCGAGAAGCGGCGGCTGACCTTGACGAGGTCGGTGGGGATGAGGGAGAAGGGGAAGGCGGCGATGCCCATGCCGGCGCGCACGGCGGCGAGCATGCCGTTGACGTCGCGGGTGTTGCAGGTGATGCGCCAGGTGCGGCCGGCGGACTCGAGCGCGTCGATGGCGAGCTGTCGGCTGAGACTCGGCGCCTGGTAGGCGATGAGGGGCACGGGGCGACCGGTCTCGATCTGCAGCTTCTCCTGCGCCATCCAGACCATGGTGTCTCCGGCGACCCGGGTGCCCTCGGTGCTCTCGCCCGCCGTCTGCTTGACGAAGATGAGGTCGAGGTGTCCGGAGGCGAGGCGGCGACGGAGCGGCGCGCTCTGGTTGACCGTCAGCTCGAGGTCGATCTGCGGATGCAGCTGACGGAAGTGGCGGAGGATGCGGGGCAGCTGCGTGATGGCGAGGTCGTCGGCGGCGCCGAAGCGGAGTCGCCCGCGCATGGCCGAGCCGCTGAAGTAGCTCTCGGCGGCGGTGTGCGCGGCGAGGATCGTGCGGGCGAAACCGGCCATGGCGTCGCCGTTGTCGGTGAGTCGGACCTCGCGGGTGTCTCGCGTGACGAGCGTGCGGCTGGCCGCCTTCTCGAGACGGCCGATGTGCTGGCTGACCGTGGGCTGGCTGATGCCGAGTCGGAGCCCGGCGTTCGTGAAGCTGCGGGTCTCGGCGACGGCGAGGAACGTGGCGAGCAGGGCGGGGTCGAACACGGGGCTCCTCTCGGTGCATTGGGATGACCAATGGCACTGATTCGAACCATAGCGGGTCCGAATGAGGGTTCGGGCCGTAGCGTCGTGGGTGATGTCAGTCCCGCCCCGCACCGTCGCCCCGCCGCCCGCCACCGAACCCCTGCCCGTCATGGCCGAGCGCCCGCCGTGGCGCCACACCTTCATCGCCCTGAGCGTGCCGAACTTCCGGCTGTGGACCGCCGGCAACGTCGTCGCGATGACGGCGGGCTGGATGCAGCGCATCGCGCAGGACTGGCTCGTGCTCGAGCTGACGGGCAGCGCGACGGCCGTCGGCATCACCGTGGCGCTGCAGTTCGCCCCGATGCTCTTCTTCGGCCTGCTCGGCGGGGTGATCGTCGACCGCTTCTCGAAACGCGCCCTGATGATCGCGACGCAGAGCGTGTTCGCGGTCCTCAGTCTCGGGCTGGCGGCTCTGACGCTCTCGGGCGTCGTGATGCCCTGGCACGTCTTCGCCATCGCGTTCGCGACCGGTCTCGTGACGGTCATCGACAACCCCGCACGGCAGGTGATCGTGTCGGAGCTCGTGGGGCACAGGTACCTGCGGAACGCCATCAGCGTGAACTCCAGCGTGTTCCAGCTCGGCGGGATGATCGGACCCGCCGTGAGCGGGGTGCTGCTGCTGGCGGTGGGTGCCGGCTGGGCGTTCGTCGTCAACGGGGTCGCCTGCCTGCTGGTGGTCGTCATGCTCGGCCTGCTGAAGACGGCGCAGATGACCCGCACGACGCCGGGCCCGCGCAGTCGCGGTCAGCTGCGGGCGGGCCTCGCCTACGCCCGGGCGAAGCCGACGATCCTGGTGCCGGTGGTGCTCGTCGCCTCGTACGCCGTGTTCGGCCTGACCATGCCGGTGCTGCTGGCCTCGTTCGCCGACGACGTCTACGACGTGGGGGCGGGCGGCTACGGGCTCTTCAACTCGATGATCGCGGTGGGCGCCCTCACCGGCGCGCTGCTGTCGACGCGGCGGGCGACCATCCGGCTGCGGACCATCGTGCTCGGTCTGCTGGCGACGGGCCTGCTCCAGGCGGTCGCCGGCTCGATGCCGTCGGTCGGGCTCTTCGCCGTCACCCTCGTCACCGTCGGCTTCGCATCGCTGCTGTTCCTCACGGCGGCGAACCAGCTGGTGCAGCTCTCGAGCAACATCGCCATCAGGGGGCGCGTCATGTCGCTGTACGTGCTGGTGCTGCTCGGCGGGCAGGCCATCGGCGGGCCGCTGATGGGGCTCGTCGTCGAGACGTTCGGAACCCACGCGGCGATGGTGCTGTCGGGTGGAGTGCCTGCGCTCGTCGCGGCGATCACCGCCCTCGTGCTCGCCCGGCGGGGGCAGCTGACGCTGCAGATGCGCGTGCGGCGATACGTGCCGGTGGTCGAGATCGCGCACCGCTGAGGCGTCGGCCGGACATCGCTGAGGCGGCCGCCGAACACTGCTGAGGCAGCCGCCGCGACCCGCGAGCCGCGACCCGTCAGACGGCGGGTGCGCGCCTCGTGCCGCCGAACGCGAGGGCGACGTCGAGTCGCCACGAGGTGGGCTCGCCCGAGACGTGGGTGGTGCCGACGAAGCGCAGCAGATCGCCGGCGCGGAGGCTGAGCACCCCGTGCACGTCGTCGCTGCCCTCGAGCCAGAAGGCGATGTCGTGCTCGTCGAGCAGGTCGTCGTCGACGGTCGCCCCGAAGCTGGCCCCGTCGAACTTGAGCGGCACGTCACGGAACCGGAGGCGCGGCGGCGACTCCGTCCAGTCGGCGGCGGCGGGCACCCGCTGGGCGACCACGACCGCGTCGATCACCCCGTCGTCGTCGAGCGTGACGCTCGAGGCCTGCAGGTCGACCCCGAGGTCGTCGTCGTCGATGCGAAACCGATTCTCCACACGATCACGCTACCGAGATGAGCGGCCGGGCGGAATGGGCTGCGAGCGCCGATGGTTCGCCCGGTCATGAAGAAGCGCATCGGGTTCCTGTCGTTCGGCCACTATCAGGACGTCCGCGGGTCGGCGACCCCGACCGCCCGGGAGGCGCTGGTCCAGTCGATCGAGCTGGCCGAGGCCGCGGAGGAGATCGGCATCGACGTGGCCGCCGTGCGCGTGCACCACTTCGTGCGTCAGCTGGCCAGCCCGTTCCCGCTGCTGGCGGCCATGGCGGCGCGCACCAGCCGCATCGAGCTCGGCACCGGCGTGATCGACATGCGCTACGAGAACCCGCTCTCGATGGCGGAGCAGGCCGCGTCCGCCGATCTGATCAGCGCAGGGCGACTGCAGCTCGGCGTCAGCCGCGGGTCACCCGAGCCGGCCCTCCGCGGCTGGGAGTCGTTCGGCTTCACGCCGGCGGACGGCGAGAGCGACGCCGACCTCGCGCGTCGGCACACCGAGCTGTTCCGAGCCGCGATCGGCGGAGCCGACGTCGCGCGGTCGGACCCGAAGATGACCGGCTGGTCGCAGGGCCTGTCGATCGAGCCGCATTCCCCCGGTCTCGGCGAGCGCATCTGGTGGGGTTCGGGCAGCCGGGCCACCGCCGTCTGGACCGCGCAGCAGGGCGTGAACCTGATGAGCAGCACCCTGCTGACGGAGGACACCGGTGTCCCCTTCGATCAGCTGCAGGCCGAGCAGATCGAGCTCTACCGCCAGGCGTGGGCCGACGCGGGTCACACCCGGGAGCCCCGCGTCTCGATCAGCCGCAGCGTCATCCCGATCACCACCGACGAGGACCGCCGCTACTTCGGCGTGCGCGCCCAGGCCGACAGCGGCGACCAGGTCGGTCTGCTCGACGGCGTGCAGTCGCGCTTCGGCAAGAGCTACATCGGCGAGCCCGACGTCATCGCCGAGCAGCTGGCGGCCGACGCGGCCGTGCAGGCCGCCGACACCGTGCTGCTCACCGTTCCGAACCAGCTGGGCGTCGAGTACAACGCCCGCCTGCTGCAGACCGTGGCGGAGCACGTCGCTCCCGCGTTCGGCTGGGTGCCGAACCTGGTGCCGGCGGCCTGACCCGCGCCTCCTCGGCTCCGCCTCTCCGGCTCACCGGCTCACCAGCTCGAAGAGTCAGGACACGCCGCGTCGCATCGGAGGCCCGCGGCATGTCGTGACTCCTCGACGAGCCGCTCGGCGGGTAGACAGGAGCGCATGTTCACCGACATGCCCGAGACAGCCCTCTGGGAACACCGCAGCACCCAGACCGAGCCCGACGACTTCGACGCGTTCTGGGCCGCCACCCTCGACGAGACCCGGGCGCACCCCATAGACGTGCGGGTCGAGGCTGTGGACACCGGACTGACGACGGTCGACGTGTACGACGTCACCTTCGCCGGCTGGGCAGGGCAGCCGGTGCGGGCGTGGCTGCGAGTTCCCGCCGGTGCGACCGGGCCGTTGCCCGCCGTCGTGCAGTACGTCGGCTACGGGGGCGGCCGCGGCGCCCCCACCGAGAACCTCTTCTGGTCGGCGACCGGGCACGCGCACCTCCAGATGGACACCCGCGGGCAGGGCTCGGGCTGGAGCCGCGGCGACACCCCCGACCCCGACGGCTCGGGGCCCGCCCACCCCGGCGTCATGACGCGCGGCATCGACAGCCGCGAGACGTACTACTTCCGACGCGTGTTCGCCGATGCCGTGCGCGCCGTCGAGGCCGCTCGCTCGCTCGAGGTCGTCGACCCCGCCCGGGTGTCCGTCGTGGGCGGCAGCCAGGGCGGCGGCATCGCGCTCGCCGTCGCCGGTCTCGTGCCCGACCTCGCCGCCGTCGCGGCGTACGTGCCGTTCCTCTGCGACTTCCGCCGAGCCAGCGTGATCACCGACGCCGACCCGTACAAGGAGATCGGACGGTACCTGGCCGTCCACCGGCACCGCGCCTCCTCGGTGCACGAGGTCCTGTCGTACTTCGACGGGGTGAACTTCGCTCGCCGCGGCAGTGCTCCCGCCGTGTTCACCACCGCGCTGATGGACCCGATCTGCCCGCCGTCGACCGTGTTCGGCGCGTTCCACGCCTACGGCGGACCGAAGGACATCACGATCTGGCCGTACAACGGGCACGAGGGCGGCGGGCCCGAGGACGACCTGCTGGCGCTCGCCGCGTTCCGCCGCGCGTCCGCCTGAGCCGGGGCTTGGCCCCGTTTCCGTTCTCGGGGAGTCACGACACGCCGCGGGACTGCAGGAGGCGCGGCGTGTCGTGACTCCTCGAGCGCGGTCTCCGAGACGGCGGGAACATCGGGCGGCCGCGTCTGGTTGGCTCCGGGCATGAAGTCGATCGTGTACACCGAGACCGGACCCGCCACCACCGTGCTGCAGCTCGTCGACCGCGAGGTGCCCGAACCCGCCGCCGGCGAGGTGCGCGTGCGCGTCGTGTGGTCGGGCGTCAACCCCACCGACTGGAAGTCGCGAGCCGGCGGCGAGCCGGGCGAGAGCCTGCCGTTCGACGAGGTCACCCCGAACCAGGACGGCTCGGGGATCGTCGACGCCGTCGGCGAGGGCGTCACCGGGCTCTCGGTCGGCGACCGGGTCTGGACGTACCTCTCGGCCTACCAGCGTCCGACCGGCACGGCGCAGGAGTTCACCGTGCTGCCCGCACGCCTCGTCGTCCCGCTCCCCGCCGGCATCGGACTCGACGTCGGTGCCGCGTTGGGCGTCCCCGCGATGACCGCCCACCGCGCGCTCACCGTCTGGGAGGACGGCCCGAGCCGCCTGACCCCCGGCAGCCTCGACGGCGCGACCGTTCTCGTCGCCGGAGGCGCGGGTGCCGTCGGTCACGCCGCCATCCAGCTCGCCCGCTGGGCCGGTGCAACGGTCATCACGACCATCAGCTCGGACGCCAAGGCGGCGCTGGCCACCGCCGCCGGCGCGCACCACGTGGTGAACTACCGCACCGGCGACGCCGCCGCCGAGATCCGATCCATCGCACCCGACGGGGTCGACGTCGTCGTCGAGGTCGCCATCTCGCAGAACGCCGATCTGCTCGCCGACGTCGTCGCCCACCGCGCCTCCGTCGCCATCTACGCCGACAACGGCGGCGACACGACGACGATCCCGATCCGCGCGAACATGATCACCAACACGCGGTACCAGTTCGTGCTGCTGTACACGGTCGGCGCGGCGGCGCTCGACGCCGCCGCGGAGGACGTCACGGCGGCCCTCCGCGACGGGGTCCTGCCGATCGGCGAGGCCGCGGGCCTGCCGGTGCACACGTTCCCGCTCGCCGAGACCGCGGCCGCGCACGAGGCCGTCGAGGGCGACATCGTCGGCAAGGTGCTGATCGAGGTGTCGGCCGAGTAGCCGTCGGCCGCTCTGCCCCGCGAACCCCGTTCGCGAAGATGAACCGCCGTATATCGCGGTTCATCTTCGCGAACGGGGTTCATCGCTGCCGGGGCGGCGGCAGGACGGGCGGGCGGCGGGCGGGCGGCACGGCGGGCGGGCGGCGGGGCGGGCCTGGCGAGGCTCGGAGGGTGAGCGACCCCGCCAGCCGACCCGCGCCTCCCACCCCCGTCAGCGCCGTCCAGGCGCAGGCGCTCGACCGTGGCGAGCTGCCCCCGGTCGAGGAGGTGCGGCACGGAGTCTGGTCGATCGCCTTCCCGTTCGGCGACGGCGACTTCTCGCTCGGCTACCTGGTCGAGGGCTCCGACGGCGCGCTCGCCCTCATCGACCCCGGGTGGGCCGACGACGCGAACCTCGACCGGCTCGAGGCCGCACTCCGCGAGATCGACCACACGATGGCGGACATCGCCCTCGTGGCCGTCACCCATCTGCACGCCGACCACCTGGGTGGTGCCGATGCCGTGCGCCGCGCCTCCGGAGCCCGCCTCGCCCTGCACTCCACCGAGCAGCGCGCCCTCGACGAGCGCACCGCCGACGCCGCCGCAGCCGACGCCGACATCGCCCGCTGGGGCGCACCGGCCGACGACGAGGAGGCGCTGGTCGCGTCGTGGGGATCGGGTCGCCACCTCCCCCGCGTCACCGCCGACCTGCTGCTCGCCGATGGCGACGAGCTGCCGATCGCCGGCCGACGACTGCGCGCCGTCCACACCCCCGGTCACACCGCCGGGCACCTCTGCTTCGTCGAACCGGAGCAGCGGCTGATCTTCACCGGCGACCACGTGCTGCCGCGCATCAACCCGGGCATCGGGCTCGGCGGTCGGGCGGACGGCAACCCCCTCGACGACTACCTCGCGTCGCTCGGTCGGGTCATCGCCCTCGACGTCCCGGGGGCGGACGCCCTCGAGGTCTGCCCCGGGCACGAGTACCGGTTCGTCGGTCTCGCCGACCGGGCGCAGGCCCTCGTCGATCACCGTGCCGCCCGCAGCGCCGACGCCGCAGCCGCGCTCGACGCTCTCGCGGGGGCGCGCGAGGACGCGACGGGCGCCGACACGACGGTCGCCAGCGCGACCGATGCCAGCACGACGCACGCCGGTACAACCGACCCCAGCGCGTCCGATGCCGGCACGACCGACGCGTCGCTCGACCATCCGACGGTCTGGCAGGTCGCCGAACGCATGTCGTGGACCGGCGGCATCGCCTCGCTGCACGGCTACCGGCTCGGCTCGGCGCTCGCCCAGACCGAGTGGCACGTGCAGGCGCTCGGCCGACTCGGCGAACTCCGACCGTCCTCTTAGGCGACGGGCCTACCGTCGGGGCCGGCCCCGTGGCAGCGCGATCTCGCACCCGAGACGACCCGCGCCCGGGACGCCACCGAACCGACACACCGCCGACACTCCGGAGATGCACGACATGACCAGCCCCGCCTCCTCCCGCCCTCGCACCGCTCTCGTCCTCGGCGGTGGCGGCATCACCGGAATCGCCTGGGAGCTCGGCGTGCTGTCGAGCCTCCTCGAGGCCGGTGTCGCCCTCGACGACGCCGATCTGGTGGTCGGCACGTCGGCCGGCTCGGTCGTCGGCACGATGGTGCGGCTCGGACGCGTGGACGAGGGTCTGCGCGAGCAGTACGAGGCGGTCACGGAGCTGCCGACCGGCTCGATCGACCCCGAGGCGTTCCAGCAGACGCTCGGTCAGGCGCTGATGGGCGCGACGGACCAGCAGGAGGCGCGGGCCCGCATCGGCGCGCTCGCCCGGCAGACACCGGTCACCGGCGACGAGCCCGCCCTGCTCACGACGATGCGCGCGCGATTCGGCGACGTCGGCTGGCCGACCGGCGCGTTCACGGTCTGCACCGTCGACGCGACCGACGGCGCCTTCCGCCCCCTCGACGCCGACTCGGGCGTCGACCTCCACCGAGCCGTGGCTGCGAGCTGCTCGGTGCCCGTCGTCTGGCCCACCGTCGAGATCGACGGGCACCCCACCATGGACGGCGGGGTCCGCTCGGGCACGAACGCCGACCTGGGCGACGAGTACGACCGGGTGCTGGTGCTCTCGTGCGGCCCCGAGCTCGACGTCTCGCCGATGGGGCCGACGCTGCCCCAGGTCGTCGCCGCCCGCCGTGCCGCCGGGCGCGAGGTGCTCGTGATCCAGGCGGACGCCGAGGCGCTGGCGGCCTTCGGCGGCGACGTCCTGTCGACCGCCACCCGCCGCCCCGCGGCCGACGCCGGACGACGCCAGGCCGAGGCGATGCTCGACGACGTCCGCGAGTTCTGGACGGGCGCGACCGCCTGATCCGCCGGCCGGGCGGGTCCGGCGAAGACGGGCGCGTCCGGGCGACCGTCCTGGCCGGACTCGCCCGCGTCGTCCGGCGCACCGGGCGCGCGGGCGCGCGCACCCGCGGGCCGGTACCCTCGGGAAGTGACCACCGCCTCCTCCCCGCTCCGCATCGCGCTCGTGTCGCTGCACACCTCCCCCGGCGCCGAGCCGGGCTCGGGCGACGTCGGCGGCATGAACGTCGTGGTGCGCAACCAGGCCGAGGCCCTCGGCGCCGCCGGCCACCGGGTCGACATCGTCACTCGACGCTCGTCGCCCGACGAGCCGCCCCGCGTCGACCTGTCGCCGGGCGTCACGCTCCACTTCGTCGCCGCGGGCCCCGCCGAGCCCGTCACGAAGGGCCGCAACGAGCTCTTCGTCGACGAGTTCCGCGACCGTCTCGCCGAGCTCGGCCCGTGGGACGTCGTGCACTCCCACCACTGGTTCTCGGGCATGGCCGCCCTGCCCGTCGCCCGAGCGCTCGGCGTGCCCCACGTGCAGAGCTTCCACTCGATCGCGGCCGCCGACTCGACCCCCCTCTCGCACGGGGAGCGCGCGGAGTCCCCCGGCCGCCTCGCCGGCGAGGCCCACCTGGCCCGCGAGTCCGACGCCGTCGTCGCCATCAGCCGCGCCGAGGCCGAGACCGTGCTGACCCGTCTCGGCGGCAGCCCCGATCGCGTCGCCGTCGTGCTGCCCGGCGTCGACAGCGAGCTGTTCCACCCGCTCGACGGCACGGTGACGGATGGCACCGCGACCGACGGCGCCGCGACGGATGGCACGGCGACCGACGGCACGGCGTCGGAGGGCACCGCGGAGGCGCGGGTCGTCGACCCCGCACGCCCCTACGTCGTCGTCGCCGGGCGCCTCGAGCCGCTCAAGGCCCCCGACCTCGCCATCCGCGCGGTCGCCGCCGTGCCCGCGGAGGTGCGCCCCGACCTGGTGATCGCCGGCGGCGCGTCGACGGAGTTCGCCGGCTACGAGGACGACCTCCTGGCCCTCGTCGACGAGCTCGACGTCACCGTGCGCTTCGTCGGCCCCCGCACGCGCACCGGTCTCGCGACGCTCCTGCGAGGAGCGCGCGCAGTGCTCGTGCCGTCGCACTCCGAGACCTACGGCCTGATCGCCCTCGAGGCGGCCGCCAGCGGGGTGCCCGTCATCGCCGCCTCCTCGGGCGGACTCCGCGAGAGCGTCGTCGACGGCGTCACCGGCGTCGTGCTCGACTCGCGCGACCCCGACGTCTGGGCGGCCGCCATCACCCGCGTCGTCCGCGACGTCGAGTGGGCCGGGCGACTCTCGCGCGCCTCCCGGGCCAGGGCGCTCGACCACCCGTGGGCGTGGTCGGCCGCCGAGCTGGCCGACGTGTACTGCCGCGTCGCGGGCAGCGACGACTGCTCCGAGCTCGCGTCCGCCGGCGTCCGCCGCTGACCGTCCGGCGGCGGGTCACCGACGCACGGCCTCCAGGGCCCGGTCGGCAGGGTCGCCCGACGCCCCCGGCTCGGACGCCCCCGGCTCCGATGCTCTCGGCTCCGATGTCAGGGGCCCGGCCTATGCTCGGATGCGACCAGACGACCCGCATCGACCGGAGGCCCTCATGACCGACGACACCCTGCTGACCGAGCTCGCCGAGCAGGAGGAGCGCCTGGTCTTCCGTCGCTTCACCACCGACACCGCTCTCGATCTCGGTGCGTTCCTGCTCGCCGAGGCGCGTCGCCGCGGTCTCGCCGTCACCGTCACGGTGCGCAAGGGCCGCCAGCGGGTCTTCCACGCCGCGCTGCCCGGCACGTCGCTCGACAACGACGAGTGGCTCGACCGCAAGGCCCGCGTGGTCGAGCGCTACGGGCAGAGCTCGTACCGGGTCGGCGAGTCGTTCCGCGTCGCCGGGTCCACCTTCGACGAGAAGTCCCGTCTCGACACCGACCTCTACGCCGCCCACGGCGGTCTGTTCCCGGTGACGGTGGTCGGGGTGGGCGTCGTCGGGTCCGTCGGGGTGTCGGGGTTGCCGCAGGCCGACGACCACGCCCTGGTCGTCGAGGTGCTCGACGACTTCCTGGCGCACGGCTACGACTCCTGAGCCGATCGTGCCCGCACCGATCGTGCCCGCACCGATCGCGCCCGCACCGAGCGAGGCCGATGAGCAGGCGGCCGCGCAGCTCCGCGCGTTGCTCGCCGACACGGCCCGCGACCTCGCCGCGCGTGACGCCCGCACCGAGGCGCTCGCCCGCTACCGGCCGTCGCGCCGGATCGTCGTCGTGAAGACCGCCGACTCGCTCGAGCCAGTCGGCCGGGCCTGGCGCCTCGGCGTGCTGCTGCTCGAGACCGACGGCCGTGTGCACGAGACGGGTCGCATCACCCGGGCCCTCGAACCGACCCGATCGCAGAACCTCTCGCCGTCGGTCGAGAGGCGCAAGGCCGAACGGCGGGCTGCGGCCCGGGGTCACTTCGCCGAGGGCGAGGTCGTCGACTACGCCTATCTGCCCATCGACCTCTCGACCGAGGCCCTCGTCGCCGGCGACCAGCGCCTCCTCGTCTCCGACGGCCGGGCACTGGTGCGCTGGGGCGCCGGGCCCGGCGAGGTGCGCGATGCGGCGGCGTACCTGGCCGACCGAGGCGACCTGCTCTAGGCGATCCGCTCCGGGCCATCCGCGCTAGGCGATCTGCTCTAGGCGTTCCGCTCCAGGGGGGCGGGCGTCGTCGGCGAGGCACGCCGCGCCTCCTCGGCTCGCGCCCAGTGAGGGTCCGAAACCGGGCGATATCCTCGGACTCCGTCAGACGCCTCCGAGTCGTCTGCTCCATCCGCCCGACCGAGAGGCCCACCTGTGCGCCGAGTGCTGATCGCCGCGTCGATCGTCTTCTGCGCCGCGGTGCTGGCTCTCGTCGTCGCGCTCGTGATGGTCGTGTCGTCGTTGGCGGCGCCGCGCGATCAGGTGGCGCGGCCCGTGACTCCGCCGGTGACCTGCCCCGCGGTCGACCCGGTGATGGTGGGCGACATCGAGGTGCCTGCCGGTCCGGTCGCCGGCTACTGCCAGGACCGCCTGATCAACGCGGCGTGGATCATGCAGGCCGCCCGGGCGCAGGGCATCGGCGAGCACACCCAGGCGATCGGCGTGATGACGGCGATGGGCGAGTCCAGCCTGCGCAACATCGACCACGGCGACGCGGTCGGCCCCGACAGTCGCGGGCTCTTCCAGCAACGCGACAACGGCGCCTGGGGAACCTATGCCGAGCGGATGGATCCGTACTCGGCGGCCACCCGGTTCTTCTCGAAGCTCGTGGCGATCCCCGGCTGGAAGGAGCTGTCGCCGACCGAGGCGGCGCACGCCGTCCAGATCAACGACGACCCCGACCACTACGCGCGGTGGTTCCCCGAGGCCGAGCAGGTGGTCGCGGCACTGTCGGGTTCGACGTCGCCCTGACCCGGGGGCCGCGCGTCGTTCGCAGGCCGACCCGCGCCTCCTCGGTGTTCGCGTCGATGGTCAGAAGATGCCGTTCATCCGAGCCCGAACGGCATCTTCTGACCACTCGAGGCCGCCAGCACGGAACCGAGGAGGCGCGGGTCACCAGCCGAGCGTGCCGGGCGGTCCCTTGAACGGGCCGACGATCGCATCGGTGATCCAGCCGCCGTAGAAGTCGCCCTCCTGCGCCCGCACGGTCTCACCGTCCATCTCGATCGACTCGACGCGACCCGGGTAGAGCGCGACATGGTCGACGAGCTGCTCGTACCCCGCCCACGGGGACGGATAGAACCAGCCGGCTCCGCTCGACCGGTCCGCCCCGCCCCGCAGATCGACGTAGCCGGCGCTGCCCTTGAACTCGCACATGCTCGATCCGTCGCCCCGGGTCAGGGCGCCCTCGACGAACGCGCTCCGCGGCAGGTAGTAGACCGGCGGGTGGCTGGTCTCGAGCACGCGGAACGACCGGGTCGTGTCGGCCACCACCTGCCCGCCGAGTCGCACGACGATGCGCTCGGTTCGCGCCTCGACGCGAGGGGGTCGGGGATAGTCCCAGACGGACTCCTGACCGGGGCCGGGGATGTCGCGGTCGGGTCGGCGGACGCTGCGTCTCATCCGGCCATCGTGCACCCCGCGCCGACGAGTCGTCGGGGAGATGCTCAGGCCCGGACGACCGCGGGTGCCGAACGGAGCGTCGACGACAGGCCGTCGAGGGCCGCGACGCCGCCCGTGGCCCCGCGCGCCGACGCGACGAGCAGCTCGAGCGCGGCCCGGGCGGTCGTCGGCGACACGTCGACGTGCTGACCGACGCTGAGCGCGAGGTCCTCGAGATCGGCGGCGAGGGAGGCGAGTCGCGAGGCCGGGATGTCGCCGCGATCGATGGGACCACCCGCCGAAGCGCCGACCGCATGCTGCTCGAGACGCTCGACGAGCAGTCGCGCCTCGCGGGCCGTGGACTCCGCGGTCGGACGCAGCGCCGACGGCACGGAAGGACCCCGGCCCAGATCGAGCGCGCTCAGACGCAGCCCCCGCACCAGCTCCGTCGCGACGTCGCGCACCCGGAGCCCGTCGTGCACGGACGGCAGCGCCCAGGCCGCCGCCAGCTCGGGTCGCTCCAGCAGCCGGACGGCCACGGAGGCGCAGGCCAGGAAGGCCGATCGGGTCTCGGTCACGGGAACCATCCTCGCATCGCCCCCGAGACGGGGACGACCGGCGGGCGCGGATCATCTTTTGCCTCTTCGGCAACAGACGTTGCCGCGCAGGTCATCGACCGGCACCCTGGAGTCAGGAGGTCATCGACCATGACGCACGACACCACCCATCCCCGGACCGACTCCCCCGAGACCGAGAACGCGCACGCACACGCACACGCACACGCACACGAGACCGAACACGAACACGCCATCGAGCACGACGCCGTCGTGATCGGCGGAGGGGCCGCCGGCCTCAGCGCCGCCCTGACGCTCGCGAGGGCCCGCCGCGACGTCGTCGTCGTCGACGCGGGCGAGCCGCGCAACGCCCCGGCCGACGGCGTCCACGGGTTCCTCGGCCTCGACGGCATCGCCCCGCTCGAGCTGCTCCGTCGCGGGCGCGCCGAGGTCGAGTCGTACGGCGGGGTGGTCGTCTCGGGCACCGCCACCGACGTCCGCCGCACCGGCCGAGGAGGCGCGCCCGGCTTCACCGTCGAGGTCGCCACCCCCGACGGCGGCCACCGCACCCTGCGCGCCCGCCGCCTCGTCGTCAGCACCGGCCTCGTCGACGCCCTGCCGCCCGTCGACGGACTCGCCGCACGCTGGGGCCGGGACGTCGTGCACTGCCCCTACTGCCACGGCTGGGAGGTGCGCGACCGCGCCATCGGCGTGATCGGCACCGGGCCGATGAGCATTCATCAGACGCTGCTCTTCCGGCAGTGGAGCGACGACGTCACCCTGTTCGCGAACGACCGCCTGGCCCCTGACGACGCCGACCGCGCGCGTCTCGAGGCGCGCGGGGTCCGCATCGTCGAGGGGCCCGTCGCCTCGGTGCGCGTGGAGGACGACCGCCTCACAGGCGTCGTGCTCGCCGACGGGACGACCGTCCCGGTGGGCGCCGTCGCCGTCGCGACGAGCGTCGCGGCTCGCAGCGACGTGCTCGTCTCGCTCGGTCTCGACGCCGAACCGCACCCGTCGGGCATGGGCACGATCGTCGCCGCCGACCCCGTCACGGGGCAGAGCGCCGAACCGGGCGTCTGGCTGGCCGGCAACCTGACGAACCCCGGTCACCAGGTCGTGATGGCCGCGGCGTCCGGCGTCATGGCCGGCGCCGCGCTCAACATGGACCTCGTCTCGGCCGAGACCCGGGCCGCCGTCGAGGCCGTCGAGACCTGGAGCGCCGACGCGCCCCGCCGGTCGGCGACCGCCCCGCCGACGATCTCCGAGACCGCACCCGAGACCGCGCCCCCGACCTCACCCCAGAACCAGCACCCGCCCCGCCCCGGCGGCGAGCTCTTCGACGCCGCCTACTGGGAGGACCGCTACGGCACCGAGGGCTGGGCCTGGAGCGGCGACCCCAACGCCGCGCTGGTCGACGAGGTCGCGGCGCTGACACCGGGCCGCGCCCTCGACATCGGCAGCGGCGAGGGCGGCGACGCGATCTGGCTGGCGCGCCGGGGCTGGACGGTCACCGGCACCGACATCGCCGTGAACGCACTGGACAAGGCACGCGCTCGGGCCGAGGAGGTCGACGCGGAGGCCGCCGGGCGCATCACCTGGGAGCAGCACGACATCACCGGGTGGACGCCGCCCCGCGCCTCCTACGATCTGGTCACGTCGCACTTCATGCATCTGCCGGCGGCGGACCGCGACCGGGTCTTCCGCGGACTCGGCGAGGCGGTCGCGCCGGGCGGCAGCGTGCTCATCGTCGGACACGACCTGTCGGATCTCGACTCCGACGCGCACCGGCTGCACCACCCCGAGCTGATGTTCGGCGTCGACGAGCTCGTCGCGCTGTTCGACCCGGTCGAGTGGACGATCATCACGGCCGAGACCCGCGAACGCGAGACCGCCGCCGGGCACGAGGGCCCGGCGACGGTCCGCGATGTGGTCGTCCGCGCGGTCAGAGCCCTCTGACCCGCAGCCGGATCGCCCGGGCGGAGGGTCGCAGCACGTGCGGGGCCGAGACGTCGGGCCCGCACGCCCGCGAGCCGACGCCGTTCTGCGCCGCGTCGATCCAGAGGTGGGTCGCCTCGGGCTCGGGCAGCTCGAACGGGTGCTCGGCGGCGTCGACCTGCTGGGCCGTGTGCCGCCGCAGCGAGAACCCGGGGCGCCGCCCGGCGGTGTCGGGCGCGGCGTCGAGACGCAGCCACGGGGCGCCCGCCCCGGTCTGCAGCTCGAGGCTGCGGAGGTCGCTGCGGTGTCCGCTCTCCTGCGGCCGCGCGTAGTCGACGGTGAGGTCGTCGACGCTCGACTCGAAGCGACCCACCCGGGCGGCCTCGCGGCTGTCGGGGTACGACTCGAGCGGGCCGGTGCCGAACCACGAGACGCGGTCGACGTCGAGCGGCAGGTCGAAGCGCACGCCGACCCGCGGCCACGAGAGATCCCAGCCGGCCGACGGCACGAGGTCGAGCGAGAGCCAGAGCTCGCCGCGCTCGAGGCTCCACCGCTCGTCGACGGTGACCGAGTGGCGACTGTCGGCGGCGGCCCAGCGGGTGCGGACCGCGACGTGCTCGGACGACGACCGCACCGACTCGACCCGGGAGGTCAAGCGGTGCAGCCCGGCCCGCTTCGCGATCGTCTCGGCGCTCGGCAGCAGCTCGTCGGTCGGCAGGTCGGTGCGGTGCCGATCGCGCATCGGGTCGGCGTCGATGTCGCGCGGGGCGTCCCAGTGACCGCGCTCGTTGTCGGTCGTGGCGCGCCACAGCTCGAGCCGCGGGCCGGAGACGGGTCGCCCGGCCAGCGAGACGAGCCGCCCGTCGACGAACGACGCGGGGCCGAGCTCGAGGGAGCCGTCGAGGGCCCCCGAGGAGGCGCGGGTCGAGTCGTCCCGCCCGGCACCCGGTGCCGCGGACCGCGGGTAGGCGGCGACGTGGCGCACGGCCGCCGGCGCGCTCAGGTCGACCTGGGTCGTCGCGAGCACGTGACCGGCGTCGGCCCAGCCGTGGTCGGCGCGGAGGGCGACCCGCACCGTGAGCCACGTCTCGCCGGTCGCCGACACCTCGAGTCCGGGCAGGGCGAGGGCGACCTGCTCCCCCGCGGCCAGGGCGCGCCCGCGGTCGTCGAGCGCGTCGAGGCGGCCCGTGGCGACGACGTCGCCGTCGTGCTCGAGCGACCAGAGCAGCTCGACGTCGGCGGTCGTGGCGCTGTGCCGGCGGTTCTCGACGACGATCGACGCGCCGGCGAGGTCGGCGTCGGCGTCGGTGCCCGCGGCCCGCGTCGCCGTGAGTCGGATCGGCGAGACGACCTGGGCCCATTCGTGCAGACCAGGGCTCGGCGTGCCGTCCGAGAGCACCATGCCGTCCATCACGAAGTTGCCGTCGTGGACGACCTCGCCGAAGTCACCGCCGTAGCCGAAGTACTCGACGCCGTCGGGCGTCGTCGTGCGGAGGCCGTGGTCGCGCCACTCCCAGACGAAGCCGCCGTGCAGACGCGGGTACTCGTCGACGAGCCGCTCGTACTCGTCGACCGCGCCGGGGCCGTTGCCCATGGCGTGCACGTACTCGCAGAGCACGAACGGCTTCGAGCGCTGACGGGCCGCCTCGGAGGCCGTGCAGCCGAGCAGGCGGAACCCCTCGTCGCCGGCGCCGATCGCCCGGGTCTCGTCGATCCACGAGTACATCCGCGAGTAGACGTCGGTGTACGAGCCGGTGTAGTCGCCCTCGTAGTGGACCGGTCGACCCCGGTCGCGCGCGTGGGTCCACGCGGCCATCGCCGCGAGGTTCCGCCCGGTGCCCGCCTCGTTGCCGAGCGACCACATCACGATGCTCGGGTGGTTCTTGTCGCGCTCGACGGTGCGGACCATGCGGTCGACGTAGGCGTCGTGCCAGTCGGCGTCGTCGCTCGGGTTGCCGACCCAGCGCTCGCGCTCGAAGCCGTGCGTCTCGAGGTCGCACTCGAGCACGACCCAGAAGCCGAGCTCGTCGGCGAGGTCGAGGAGGCGCGGGTGCGGCGGGTAGTGCGAGGTGCGGATCGCGTTCACATTGAACCGCTTCATCAGCTCGAGGTCGCGGCGCGCGTACTCCTCGTCGAACACGCGCCCCTTGTCGGCGTGCACCTCGTGCCGGTTGACGCCGTGGAAGACGACGCGGCGGCCGTTGACCTCGAACCGGTCGCCGACGATGCGGACGGTGCGGAACCCGAGCCGGTGCGAGATCGTCTCGACCGCGTCGGCGCTCGACACGGTCGCCTCGTAGAGTCGCGGCACCTCGGCGCTCCACGGCTCGACGTCGATCAGCTCGATCGGAGCGACGTCGGCCGGGGACTCCCACGTGACGTCGACGCCGAGCTCGGGGACGGCGAGCGTGACCGGCCACGCGGCGGGGCCGGCGGTGATCTCGGCGACGATCGTCGCGCCTCCTGCCGTCTCGCCGGCCGTCCCGTGCCATTCGCTTCGCAGCCAGACGTCGTCGATGCCGCCGACCGGTCGAGCCTCGAGCGATACGCTGCGGAAGACGCCGGGCAGCCACCACTGGTCCTGATCCTCGACGTAGCTCTGGGCCGACCACTGGTGCACCCGCACGGCCACGGTGTTGATGCCGGGGTGCACGAGATCGGTGACGTCGTACTCCTGCGCGAGCCGGCTGCCGACGCCGACGCCGACGTGCACGCCGTTGACCCAGACGACCGCCGTCGACTCGACGCCGTCGAAGCGCAGCAGCACGCGCTCGGCGCCCTCGAACGAGGCGGGCAGCTCGAAGGTGCGCCGGTGGTCGCCCGTCGGGTTCGCATCGGGCACGTTCGGCGCGTCGGTCGGGAACGGGAACTGCACGTTCGTGTAGATCGGGGCGCCGCGACGACCGTCGCCCGTGAGCACCCAGTGCGACGGCACCGTGATGGTCTCCCAGCCCGAGTCGTCGAGGTCGACCGAGCCGACGTCGTACGCGCCCTCGCCGTCGGGCAGCACGCCGCGCCCGCCGGGCAGCCCCGGCACCCCGGCGAGCAGGCGGAACGACCACTCGCCGTCGAGCGAGAGGCGCGGGGCGTCGCTGTGCAGCCACGAGCGCGCGGGCGAGCGGCGACCGCTTCCGGGGCCCGTGTCGGAGAGGTACCCGACGGGCGGCGAGAGCGGCGAGCCGGCGGTGGACGAGGAAGCGGTGGTCGAGGAGGCGGTGGTCGAGGGGACGACGGAGGTCACTTCACGGATCCTTCGGTGAGACCGCCGCGCCAGAAGCGCTGCAGCACGATCATGGCGATGACGAGCGGGATGATCGACAGCAGGACGCCGCCGGTCGTCAGTTGGTAGAACTCGGGCAGTCGGTCGGTCTGGCTCAGCCAGTTGTTGAGACCCAGCGTGACGGGGAACTTGTCGACGTCGCTCAGCATCACCAGCGGCAGGAAGTAGTTGTTCCAGATGCCGACGAGCTGGAAGAGGAACACCGTGACGAGCGCCGGGGTGAGGATGCGCAGACCCAGGGTGTGGAAGATGCGCAGCTCGCTGGCGCCGTCGAGGCGGGCGGCCTCCATCAGCGAGGTGTCGACCGTCGCCTGCGCGTAGATGCGGCAGAGGAACAGCCCGAACGGCGACACGAGCGACGGCAGCAGCACGCTCCAGTAGGTGTTCGCGAGACCCATCTGGCTGAAGAGCAGGAACAGCGGCAGGGCGGTCGCGGTGCCGGGCACCAGCACGCCGCCGAGGATCGTGCCGAAGACCAGATTGCGGCCCTTGAACTCGTACTTGGCGAGGGCGTAGCCGCCGGCCGCGGCGAAGTAGGTCGCGATGAGGGCGCCGACGCCGGCGTAGAGCACCGAGTTGCCGAGCCAGCGGACGAAGACGCCGTCGCCGTAGGTCAGCACCTGACCGAGGTTGTCCCACAGGGCGAACGACGGGGCGAACCAGAAGCCGAAGGTGCCGAAGAGGTCGCCGGTGGTCTTCGTGGCCGCCACGACGACCCAGTAGACCGGGATCAGGAAGTACAGCGCGACGACCGTGAGCACGGCGGTGACGATGATGGTGGAGGCGCGGCTGCGACCCGCGGACCGGTCGGGCCCGGCCCCGCGCGAGCGTCGGGGGGAGACGCGACCCGCGCCGCGCCTCCCGCCCTGCCCGGCGGTGACGATCGACTCGGTCTCGGTGGCGTGCTCGGCGACCGTGGCGCGGGGGCTCATGCGGACTTCCTGTTCGTGATGGTGAGGAACACGATCGAGAGCGTGAAGGCGACGAGCGCGATCAGCACGGACTGCGCCGCGGCGACGTTGTAGTCGTTGTAGGCGAAGGCGGTCGTGTAGGCGCTGAGGTTCGGCGTGTACTGGCTGTCGATGGCGGGGGCCACGCGCTGCAGCACCTGCGCCTCGGCGAACAGCTGCAGGGTGCCGATGATCGAGAAGACGGCGGTCAGCAGCAGGGCCGGGCGGATCAACGGCAGCTGGATGCTGGTCGCGACGCGCAGAGGCGACGCGCCGTCGACCTTCGCGGCCTCGTAGAGCTCGACGGGGATCGACTTGAGCTGGGCGATGATGATCAGCATGTTGTAGCCGGTGTAGCTCCAGGTGACGATGTTCGCGATCGACCAGAGGACGGTGTTCGGCCCGAGGAAGTCGGGCGAGACGCCGAACGTCTCGGCGACGTCGATGATCGGGCTGAGCCCCGGCACGTAGAGGAACGACCAGAGGATGGTCGCGATGACGCCCGGCACCCCGTACGGCAGGAAGTACGCGGCGCGGAACAGCCCCGGCCACTTCGCCGACGCCGACTCGAGCAGCAGGGCGAGCACCGTGCAGAGGATGAGCATCAGCGGCACCTGCACGATGCCGAACAGGAACATGCGCCCGATCGAGGCGACGAAGTTGGGGTCGCCGAGCACCTGGGCGTAGTTGCCGAACCCGGCGAACTGCGTCACGACGCCGGTCTCGCCGAAGAGACCGCCTCGGCGCACCTGCGTGAAGCTCGACACGAGCGCCATCAGGATCGGCACGATGAAGGTCAGCAGGAACAGCGCGAGGAACGGGAAGAGCAGCACCCACGGCGCCCGGGCGACCGAACGCGACGACGGGCCGCTCATGCGCCGGCCTTGCGGATCGAGAGGCCCTTGTTCTTCATGACCGTGATGATGTCCTTCTCGGCCTGCACCACCGCGTCGACGAGGGTCCCGCCCGAAGCCTTGCCGCGGAATCCGTCGCTGAGGATGTTGAACGACTGCTGCGTCACGGGCCACCAGCTCCAGTCCTGATTCTGACTCGACTCCTTCGTGGCGGGCACGAACACCTCCTGGTTGTAGTTCTGACCGCTGAAGAACTCGCTCGGCTTCTCGCGCAGGTCGCCGACCACGTCGACGGCGGGCGACCAGCCGATGCCGCAGAACTCGATCAGCGCGTTCACGCCCTCGGGGGTCGTGGTCATCCAGACGGCGAAGTCGAGCGCCTCCTGCGGGTGCCGGCTGTTGGCGAGGATCGCCGCCGTCGACCCGCCGAGGAACGACGACGCGTAGCCGTCCTCCCAGGTCGGCAGGGGCGCGGCGCGCCACTTGCCCGAGGCGCCGCTGACGCCCTCGATGAGCGCGTCGCCCCACGAGCCCGTCGCGACCGACGCGATCTTCCCGTCGGCGGCGGCCGAGAACCAGGCGGGCGTGTACGCGCCGTAGGCCGTCGTGACGATCCCGTCGTCGATCGCCTGGTCGAAGAAGGCCGCGACCTTCATCGTCGCCTCGTCGGTCATGTCGATGACCCACCCGTCGTCCTCCGCGCGGAACCACGAGGCGCCGGCCTGGGTGGCGTAGGCGGCGAACGGCGACGCGTCGGCGAGCGGGAACGAGTCCATCAGGACTCCCGCGCCCTTCAGCTCGGCGCCCACGGCGGCCCAGTCGCTCCACGTGGCGGGCACGGACGCGCCGACCTGGTCGAAGACGGCGGGCTGGTAGAACATGCCCATCGGGCCGCTGTCCTGCGGCACCGCGTAGACGCCGCCCGTGTAGCTGACCTGGTTCCAGAGCGTGGGGTCGTAGAGCTCGCGATACCGGTCGATCCCGTAGCGCGAGAGGTCGACGACGCCGTTGGCCAGCAGGAACTCGGGCAGCGACCGCAGCTCGACCTGGGCGATGTCGGGGCCGGCGCCCGCCGCCAGCGCCGAGTACAGCTTCTGGTAGCCGCCGGCGTTGCCACCCGGGATGAACACGGTCTCGACCTGGACGCGGTCCTGGCTGCGGTTGTAGAGGTCGGTCACCTGGTCGAGGCCCTTGAGCCAGGCCCAGTACTCGAGGCGGACGCGGCCGTCGGCCGGCGGGATGGTCGGCAGGCTGTTGACCGAGGTCGTGCCGGGTGTCGCGCACCCGGCCAGGATCGCGGCAGCGCCGGCGCTCAGGCCGAAGCCGAGCAGTTGACGTCGACTGAGGGGGCTCATCATGACTCACTTCATCGTGGACGGGACCCGCCGAACCTAACACAATTCCGAGTGCTCACTCGGATTTGAGCCGGGGAGGCGCGGGTCGGCCGTAGAGTCCCCTCATGACCGCAGACACCACCGCCGCCCACCCGGAGCCCGCCGCCCGGCACGACGCGCCGGTCGCCCGCGGCCCGCGGGGCCCGCGCGGCCCCTACGCGAAGTCGTCCGAGCGCCGGGCCGCGATCGTGGACGCCGCCTTCGAGGTGTTCTCGACCCGCGGCTACCGCGGCGGCTCGCTGCAGGAGGTCGCGGATCGCGTGGGCGTCAGCCAGACCGGCCTGCTGCACTACTTCCCCTCGAAGCGCGATCTGCTGCGGGCCGTGCTCGAGCGACGGGACTCGATGGCGAGCGGCGCCGTGCGCGACGGGACCACCGACGGCGACTTCATCGAGGGGGTGCTGCGACAGGCACGGCACAACGAGACGGTGCCGGGTCTGATCGCGCTGTACGCGGTGCTGGCCGGAGAGGCCGCCACGGAGGACGCCCCCGTGCGCGGCTACGTGGCGACGCGCTTCGAGGGGTTGCGGGCCGAGTACACGGCCGGGTTCCGCGACCTCGAGTCGCAGGGGCGCCTCCGTCCGGGGGTGGACCCCGCCCGGGCGGCGTCCGGGCTCGTGGCGCTCTGGGACGGCATCCAGCTGCAGTGGCTGATCGACCCGTCGAGCGTCGACGTCGAGCAGCAGCTGCACGACCACCTCGGGTCGCTGGTGCTGCCCGGCTGAGCTGCGCCGCGCCTCCTCGGCGCCGCTACTTCGAGCGGGTGAGCTGCGAACGGAGCGCCGCACGGTCGCGCCACGCGCCCGTGGACCAGAGCGCGAGGAGGACGAGGAGGGGCTGGCCGATCAGGCGGACGGCCCGCTTCGTGTCGGTGTCGAGGCCGAACGCGTCGGTGTGCGTCACGAGCTGCGAGATGTTGCCGGGGAAGATCGCGATGAAGAACGCCGCGACGGCCCAGCCGACGGCGACGCGCTTCTTGCCGAGCACGAGCAGCGCCCCGCCGAGCGTGATCTCGACGACGCCCGAGGCGAGCACCACGGCGTCGTCGTCGAAGGGCAGCCACTCGGGCACCTGCGCCTGGAAGTCGTCGCGGGCGAAGGTGAGGTGGCTGACGCCGGCGAGGACGAGGATGCCGCCGAGGGCCAGACGCCCGATGACGCGGGGGACGGACGTGGGGCGCGGGCGCGTGGTTCGACGTGACATCCCGTCAGTCTGCTCCTCCCCCGGTGCATCGTCGACCCGTGTCGCTGCACGTCCGTGCAGGTCGGACCGTGGGCGTCGTGTCTGCGGACCGGTGCCAGGGTCGTCGGGTAGAAGAGGCGGATGAGCCTCGCATCCACACTCCTCCGCACGACGATCGGCGGCCTCTTCGTGGGCCACGGACTCCAGAAGCTGACGGGCGCCTTCGACGGGCCCGGGCTCGAGGGCACCGAGCAGATGATGGCGGGGACGGGCATGCACCCGGCCGCCCGCACCGCACGACTCGTCGCCGTCGCCGAGACCGCCGGCGGCGCCGCGCTGGCCCTCGGCGCCGCGACCCCGCTCGCCGCCGCGACGGTCGTCGCCACCATGGTCACCGCCGTCCGCAAGGTGCACGGGTCGAAGGGCCCGTGGAACACCGAGGGCGGCTTCGAGTACAACGCCGTCCTGATCGCCGCGGCCGCCGCCGTCGCCGCGGGCCCCGGCGGGCCCTCGATCGACCAGGCCTTCGGCAAGAAGACCTGGGGCACCGGCGGCACGCTGTTCGCCCTCGTCGCCGGCACGATCGGCTCGTTCGTGGTCGTCGAGCTCGGCCGCCGCGCCGCGCCGAAGGACGCCTGACCCGCCGCACCCGCACCGCCAGCACCAGCACCAGCACCAGCACCAGCACCAGCACCAGCTGAACCGCTTGTGCAAATCGCGACCGTCCGGGCGCGACACGCCGCTCATCTTCACGTGAGCACGGCGTGTCGCGGCCGACAGGTCGGGTTCGGCACGCAGAAGCGACGCCCGCCGGTCGGGTTCGGCACGCAAAAGCGACGCCCGCAGCTCGCCATCCACCCAGAGCAGCCCGAGAACTCCCGGCCCGGTGATCCCTCCCCAGACGGCCCTGCCGAGGAGGCGCGGTGCAGGCACCCGACGAGGGCCCGGCACTGTCGGTGGCGTCTGACACCATGACGGCATGACTTCGACGAGCACCACGACCGACATCGACGCCGAGGCCCTCGATCTGCTCAGGGCTCTGACGGGTCGCGACGACGCGGTGTTCCACGACGGTCAGCTCGAGGCCATCCGCGCCCTCGTCGCCGACCGGCGCCGCGCTCTCGTCGTGCAACGCACGGGGTGGGGCAAGTCGGCGGTGTACTTCATCGCCACGCTGCTGCTCCGCCGTCGCGGCACCGGGCCGACGCTGCTCGTCTCACCCCTCCTCGCCCTGATGCGCGACCAGGTCGCGGCCGCCGCGCGGGCGGGGGTCAGGGCCGTCGCCTTGAACTCCGCCAATGCGCACGAGTGGTCCGACGTGCAGCAGCAGCTCGTCGACGACGAGATCGACGTGCTGCTCGTCTCGCCCGAGCGCCTCAACAACCCGAGGTTCCGAGACGAGCAGCTGCCCGTGCTGATCGCCCGACTCGGCATGCTCGTCGTCGACGAGGCGCACTGCATCTCCGACTGGGGCCACGACTTCCGGCCCGACTACCGCCGTCTCGCCGAGCTCATCCGCACGCTGCCGAACGGCGTTCCCGTCCTCGCGACCACCGCGACCGCCAACGCCCGGGTCGTCGCCGACGTGGCCGAGCAGCTGGCGGTGGGGCCGGGCGACGACGTGCTGACCATCCGCGGGTCGCTGGCGCGCGCCTCCCTGCGGCTGGGGGTGCTGCAGCTGCCCACCTCGCGCGACCGGCTCGGCTGGCTGCTCAGCCACCTCGCCGACCTTCCGGGCAGCGGCATCATCTACACGCTGACCATCTCGGCCGCCGACGACACCGCGCGGCTGCTGCGCGAGGCCGGCCACGACGTCCGCTCGTACTCGGGGCGCACCGACCCCGAAGAGCGCGAGCAGCTCGAGCAGCGGCTGAAAGACAACGACCTCAAGGCCCTCGTCGCGACCAGCGCCCTCGGCATGGGGTTCGACAAGCCCGACCTCGGTTTCGTCATCCACCTCGGGGCGCCCTCGTCGCCCGTGGCGTACTACCAGCAGATCGGTCGAGCCGGTCGGGCCACCGACAACGCCGACGTCCTTCTGCTGCCCGGCAGCGAAGACGCCGAGATCTGGCAGTACTTCGCCACGGCCTCGATGCCGTCCGAGGCCAGGGCCTCCGCCGTGCTGGCCGAGTTGACCGACACCCCGCTGTCGACCCCCGCGCTGGAGGCACGGGTCGACATCAAACGCACCCCCCTCGAGCTGATGCTGAAGGTGCTCGACGTCGACGGGGCCGTCCGGCGGGTCCAGGGCGGGTGGGTGAGCACCGGGCAGCCCTGGGTGTACGACGCCGAGCGCTACGACCGCATCGCGACCGCCCGCGTGGCCGAGCAGCAGTCGATGCTCGATTACCAGCACGCCACCACCTGCCGCATGCAGATGCTGCAGACCGATCTCGACGACCCCGACGCCAAGCCGTGCGGGCGCTGCGACGTCTGCGCGGGCGCCTGGTACCCGACCGACATCAGCGGCGAGGCCGCCACCTCGGCCACGTCGTCGCTCGACCGGGTCGGTGTCGAGATCGAGCCCCGCGCGCAGTGGCCCACGGGCGCCGACCGCGCCGGTGTGCCCGTCAAGGGCAAGCTCCCCGAGGGCGAGCGCGTCGAGCAGGGCCGGGCCCTCGCGCGGCTGACCGATCTGGGCTGGGGCACGACGCTGCGCGAGGTGTTCGCACCGTCGACCCCCGACGCCCCCCTGTCGAAGAACCTGCTCGATGGCGTCGTGCGCGTGCTGCGCGAATGGCCCTGGGCCGAACGACCCGTCGGCGTGGTGGCCATGCCGTCGGCGTCGCGACCGCTGCTCGTCGGCTCGCTCGCCGAGGCCATCAGCACCGTCGGGCGACTCCCCCTGCTCGGGGCGCTCACCCCCACCCGTCCGTCCGCGGGGCGGGGCCAGGGGGGCAACAGCGTCTACCGACTCGCCGACGTCTGGCAGTCGTTCGAGGTCGGCCCCGAGCTGGCCGCCGCCCTGGCCGGCGTGCAGGGCCCGATGCTGCTCGTCGACGACCTCGTCGACAGCCGCTGGACGCTCACCGTCGCCGGTCGCGAGCTGCGCCGAGCAGGGGCACCCGCCGTGCTGCCCTTCGGACTAGCGATCGTCGGCTGACCACCGGGCCGCCGAGGTCGCCCGCCGACGGCACGAGCGACGGGCGGACTGCGACCACGGGAGACCCCGTCACCGCCGCCGCGTCACCGCCCCCGCATCAGCGCCCGAAGCGCATGCCGTCCCGCGTCAGCGAGCTGAACCGCATGGCCCACACGTCGCGTGGGTAGTTCTGGTGCATCCGCCACGGAGCACGCCCGCCCTGGCGCGGCAGCAGATGCTCACCCCGCGCGACGTACCCGCTCGACAGATCGATCAGCGGCATCGTCCGACCGGTGCGTCGAGGCGCCGTCGGCACCGCCCACCGCAGACCCCGGCGGTCCAGGTGTCGGAGCAACCGCGACAGGTACCGGCCGACCAGGTCGATCTTCAGCGTCCACGACGCGTTCGTGTACCCGATCGCGAACGCGAAGTTCGGCACGTCCGCCAGCATGAACCCCTTGTACGTCAGCTTGGTCGCCGGGTCGACCACCGCCCCGTCCACCGACAGGCGCATGCCGCCGAACAGCAGCAGATTCAGCCCCGTCGCGGTGACGACGACGTCCGCGGGCACGACCCGCGCCTCCTGCCCGTCACGCCCCTCGACCGCCACGCCCTCGGGCACGAACCGCTCGATGCCGTCGGTCACGATCGACGCCGACCCCGACCGCAGCGCACGGAACAGCGCCCCGTCCGGGGTGATGCACAGACGCTGATCCCATGGGTCGTAGCTCGGCTGGAAGTGCCGGTCGACGTCGAAGCCCTCGGGCAGGCGGCGCTCGACGCCCGACCGGAGGAACGCCTTCATCCGCTCCGGCGATCTGCGGCTCGCCTGGTAGCTCAGCAGCGCCATGCCGACGCTCCGCCACCGGACGAGCCGATCGTCGACCAACAGCGGCAGCAGTCGCCGCCAGGGCCGCGGTCGCTTCCGCTCCGACGGCAGCGACAGCACGTACGTCGGCGAGCGCTGCAGCATCGTCACGTGCTCGGCCTGCTCGGCGAGCGCCGGCACAAGGGTGATCGCGGTCGCGCCCGACCCGATCACGACGACCCGTCTGCCGGTGACGTCGAGGTCGGCGGGCCAGTGCTGCGGGTGCACGAGGGTGCCGGCGAAGTCCTGCTGACCGGTGAAGGTCGGCGTGTAGCCCTCGTCGTAGCGGTAGTACCCCGAGCAGGCGACGAGCACGCCGCAGGTCACCGTGAGGCGGCGGGCGCCGACGGACCGGTCGGCGGAACCGGCGGAACCGGCCGAACCGTCCGAACCGTCCGCGGCTCCCCCGGCTCCCCCGGCTCCCCCGGAGGGAGGCGCGGCGACGTCGATCTCGACCGTCCAGCGGGCGTCGGCGGACGACCAGTCGGCGGCCACGACCCGGTGCCCGTAACGCACCCGCTCGCCGACCCCGGTCTCGTCGGCGGTGTCGCGCACGTAGTCGCGGATGGCCGCGCCCGGGGCGATCGAGCGACGGTCGCGCCACGGGCGATCCGCGTAGCCGAGGGTGAACATGTCGCTGTCGGAGCGCACGCCGGGGTAGCGGAACAGATCCCAGGTGCCGCCCATCGCCTGGCGGGCCTCGACCACGGCGAGGGTGCGTCGCGGGAAGTCGCGCAGCAGGCGCGCGGCCATGCCCACGCCCGACAGCCCAGCGCCGACCACGAGCACGTCGACGTGCCCGGGCAGCGGCTCACCCGACGACCGTCTATCGCGTGACCGCTCCCCGTGCAGCGGCTCACCCGACGACACGCCCGCCGAGGAGGCGCGGTTCGAGCCGGTCACGGGACCAGCACGATCCGGATCGGGTCACCCTCTTTGCGCTCCAGCATCTCGACCGCGCGGGCCGCCTCGGCGAGGGGGACGGTGGCGCTGACGGACCGCGAGAAGTCGAGGCGGCCCTGCCCGGCCAGGGCGACGAGCGTCGTGACGTCGGCGGGCTCCGACCCGTAGTGGCCGAGCACCTGCTGCTGCAGGTAGCTGAACTTGGTGCCGTCGGCGATCGTGATGGGCTTGTCGGTCAGACCCACGAGGGTGAGTCGGCCGCGGTAGCCGAGGCAGGCGATGGCCTGCTCGCGGACGGCCGGCACCCCGGCGAAGTCGAAGGCTCGTGCGAGACCGGCGCCGCGCGTGGCCTGCCCGAGCTGCTGCGCGAAGTCGGGGGCGGCGGGGTCGAGGGCGAGGTCGGCGCCGAAGGCCAGGGCCCGCTCCCGCGCCTGCGGCAGCGGGTCGACGGCGATGATCGGGGCGGCTCCGATGAGGGCGAGCAGCTGCACGGCGTGGGCGCCGAGTCCGCCGACGCCCCAGACTCCGACGGCGGTACCGGGCTTCGTGTCGGCCGTGGTGGTGAGCGCGGCCCACGGGGTCGAGACGGCGTCGGGGATGAAGCAGGCCTGCTCGAACGGGAGCCCGTCGGGGATGGGGACGACCGTGTCGGCCCGGGCGACCGCGTACTCGGCCCAGCCGCCGTCGTAGTCGACGCCGCGGGTGAGGACCCGTCCGTCGTCCTCCTGGCCGGCCTGCAGCAGGACGCGATCGCCGACCGCGAGGTGCGCGACCCCGTCGCCGACCTGGTCGATCGTCCCGGCGACCTCGTGACCGAGGGTGACGGTGTCGCCCGGCAGGTGGAGCGGTGTCAGCGACCCCTGGATGAGGTGGACGTCCGACAGGCAGACGCCGGCGGCGGCGACGGCGATGCGGACCTCTCCGGGGCCGGCGTCGGGGGTGGGCACCTCGACGACCTCGAACTGGCGGGTGGTGACGGTCAGGCGTCCGGCGAGCATGGTTCTTCCGATCTGGGGGCGGCACGCTCTCGGTCGTCGGTGACCGCGGGCTCGCACCGCGCCTCCTCGGCGACGGTACGCCCGCTCCCGTGGCCGTGCCCCACGCACGGCCACGGGAGGTCTCAGCGTCGGGTGCCGGTCTCCGCGTCGGCCGCGACCGCGGCGGCTGAGGGCGCCTCACCCGCGGCGGCGGCGTCGTCGACCGCGCCGTCGGACGAGCCGTGCCCGTCGGCGTTCATCGTCGCCTCGTCGAAGGGCGCCCGACCGGACAGCACCGTCTCGACGCGCTCGGCGTCGATCTGCTTCGTCCAGGTGCCGACGAGCACGGTCGCGACCGCGTTGCCGGTGAAGTTCGTCAGCGCGCGGGCCTCCGACATGAACCGGTCGATGCCGACGATCACGCCGACGCCGTCGACCAGGTCGGGACGATGAGCCTGCAGCCCGCCCGCGAGCGTGGCGATGCCGGCGCCGGTGACCCCGGCGGCGCCCTTCGAGGCGATCATCATGAACAGCAGCAGCGAGATCTGCTCGCCGACGCTGAGGGGCGTGCCCATGGCGTTGGCGATGAACAGCGACGCCATCGTCAGGTAGATGGCCGTGCCATCGAGGTTGAACGAGTACCCGGTGGGCACCGTGATGCCGACGACCGGCTTCGAGACGCCCAGGTGCTCCATCTTGGCGATGAGACGGGGCAGGGCGACCTCGCTCGACGAGGTCGAGACGATCAGCAGGTACTCGCGACCGAGGTACCTCATCAGCCGGAAGATGTTGACCCCGGTGACGAGCTTGAGGATCGAGCCGAGCACCACCGCGACGAACACGATGCAGGTGATGTAGAACGCGATCATCAGGGTGCCGAGCGCGATGATCGCGGCGACGCCGGTCTCGCCGACGACCGCGGCGATGGCCCCGAAGGCGCCGATCGGCGCGACCCACATGATCATCGCGAGGATGCGGAAGACCAGCACCTGCAGGTTGCGGACGCCCTCGAGGATGGAGGCGCCACGGGTGCCCATGCGCTGCAGTGCGAACCCGACGAGCAGGGCCACGAAGAGCGTCTGGAGGATCGAGCCCGACGTCAGCGACGACACCAGGGTCTCGGGGATGATGCCGAGCAGGAACCCCGCGGTGCCGCCGGCCTCCTCCGACGCGGGGGCCTCGTAGCCGGTCGAGCCGACCATCAGACCCTCGCCCGGGTGCACGAGGTTGCCGACCACGAGGCCGATCCCGAGCGCGAAGGTCGACATCGCGATGAAGTAGCCGAGCGCCAGACCGCCGACCTTGCCCACCGTCGCCGCCTTCGCGATCGACCCGACGCCGAGCACGATGGTGCAGAAGATGACGGGGGCGATCATCATCGAGATGAGCGAGACGAACGCCGTGCCGATGGGCTTCAGCTGCACGGCCACCTCGGGCGCGGTGAGACCGACGAGGATGCCGGCCGCGACCGCGACGATGACGGCGATGTACAGCCAGTGCGAGCGGTCGATGCGACGGCGCGTCCGCCCGCCGCCCGCCGTGGGTGTCGACGGTGTCGTGCTGCCACCGGGGGCGAGCGCGCCGGCGCCCTTGTGCGTCCTAGCCATGGGGACTTCCTCGTTCTCATGTCCGATCGACGTCGTCGTCGACGGTCTGCGGAGTGCGTTCGGGCGAGCCTGACGTGCGGTCCGGCCCCGGTCGAGGTTCTGGTCATACTGGTCACGCCGGCTCGCGCGGGCCCGCGGCGCACGACCCGGTGCAGCGCGACCCGGTGCAGCGCGACCGGTGCAGCGCGACCCCCGCCGCACGACCCCGCGCCGCCCGACTCGACGAGGAGCCACCCGATGACCCGACCCCACCCCCGGTGGAGCATCGCCGCGCGCCTGTTCGCCCTGCAGGTCGTCGTCATCGTGCTGATCGCCGCCCTCGCGACCGTGTGGACGATCCGCTCGGCGCGCACCGACGCCGACTCCTCCGCCGCCCGCGCCTGCCTCGCGCTCGCCACCGGGATCGCCGACAACCCCTTCGTGCTCGACGCGCTGACGACGACCGATCCGAGTGCGCGCCTCCAGCCCTACGCCCTCGACCTCATGCGCGACACGTCGACCGACTTCGTCACGATCATGAGCCCCGACCGCACCCGTCTCACGCACCCCGACGCCGCCGAGATCGGTCGGCCGTTCGTCGGCACGATCGAGCCCGCGCTCGCCGGGCGCTCGTTCACCGAGACCTACACGGGCACGCTCGGCCCGTCGGTGCGGGCCGTCGTCCCCGTGCTCGGCGCCGACGGCGAGGTCGTCGCCCTCGTCGCGGCCGGGGTCACCGTGTCGGCGATCGCCGACACCCTCGAGCAGCGACTGACGCTGGTGCTCGCGGCCGCCCTCGCGACCGTGCTGATCGGCGCCCTCGCCTCGTGGCTGCTCAGCCGCTACCTCCGTCGAGTGACGAGGGGCCGCGGCCCGGAGGAGCTCGGCCGCCTCTTCGACTACTACGAGGGCGTCCTCCACTCCGTGCGCGAGGGCCTGCTGCTCGTCGACGGACGCGGTCGCCTCACCCTCTGCAACGATCAGGCGGCCGAGCTGCTAGGTCTGCCGCCGGGCGGGGTCGACCGGCCGGTGCCCCTCGAGAGCCTCGACCTCCCCGACTCCCTCGCGCGCCTCCTCGTCGAGGGGCGCGTCGCCGTCGACGAGGTGCACGTGACCGACGAGCGCGTCCTCGTCGTCAACCAGCAGCACACCGGGACTCCGAGCCGAGGAGGCGCGGGTCGCGTCGTCCCGGCACGCACCCTCGGCACGGTGACCACGCTGCGCGACCGCACCGAGCTGACCGACCTCGCCGACGAGGTCGAGACGATGCGGACGCTCGCCGACGCCCTGCGCTCGCAGACGCACGAGTTCTCGAACCGGCTGCACACGATCGTCTCGCTGATCGAGCTCGGTCGCGGCGACGAGGCCCTGCGGTTCGCGGCCACCGGGCTCGACGTCGACCAGCGACTCGCCGACAGCCTCGTCTCGTCCGTCGCCGAACCGGCGCTCGCGGCGCTGCTGCTCGGCAAGTCCGCCCAGGCGCGCGAGCGCGGCGTCGACCTCGTGATCGACGTCGATCCCGCCCTCGGCACCGTCGACGTCGAGCCGCGCGACCTCGTGACGGTGCTCGGCAACCTGCTCGACAACGCCCTCGACGCCGCCGCCGGCACCGTGCGGATCACGGCGCGGCGGGAGCAGAGCGAGGGCGGCGAGCTCGGCGGCGCCGTCGTCTTCACGGTCGCCGACGACGGGCCGGGGCTCGGCGACGTCGAGCAGGCGTTCCACCGCGGCTTCAGCACGAAGGAGCCCGGCAGCACCGGTCGGGGCGTCGGGCTCGCGCTCGTGCGGCAGGCGGTCTCCCGCGCCGGCGGCGGCATCACGGTGACCACGGGCACCGACGGGACCGCCTTCTCGGTGCGGTTCTCGGACGCCGCGACCGCCGACGCGGCCGCGACGCCTGACGGCGGGGGTGGGCGAGGGTGACCCGCGCCTCCTCGGGGCCCGGGCCCGAAGCACCCGTCGCGGACGTCCGGGTGCTCGTCGTCGAGGACGAGCCGCTGACCGCCGAGGCGCACGTCGCCTACGTCGGCCGCGTCGACGGCTTCGTCGTGGCGGCCACGGCCCACGACGGGCGAGAGGCCCTCGATCGGCTCCGCGACGACCCCTCGATCGACCTCGTGCTGCTCGACATGAACCTGCCCGACACGCACGGCATCGCCCTCTGCCGGGCCCTGCGCGCTGCGGGGTCCACCGTCGACGTGATCGCGGTCACGGCCGTGCGCGACGTCCAGGTCGTCCGCGCCGCCGTCTCGCTCGGCATCGTGCAGTACCTGATCAAGCCGTTCACCTTCGCGACGT
This sequence comes from Frigoribacterium sp. AC759, assembly GCF_979256015.1. Taxonomy (NCBI): domain Bacteria; kingdom Bacillati; phylum Actinomycetota; class Actinomycetes; order Micrococcales; family Microbacteriaceae; genus Frigoribacterium; species Frigoribacterium sp. AC759. The sequence goes on from NZ_CEEDMT010000010.1 coordinate 32,515, forward strand.
TCGCCGAGCGCCTCGAGGGGTACCGCACGTTCCGGTCGTCGCTGACGCCCGACGGCGGACTCGTGACCCAGGGCGACGTCGACGCGGGGCTCGCGACCCTCCGCACGACGACGGCGCCCGCGCTCGGCAAGGGCCTCTCGCCCACCACGCTCGACCGGGTCGTCGCGGTGCTGCGCGGCGGACCCGACCCGTGGACCGCGGAGGCGCTGGCCGGGTCGACGGGGGTCTCGCGCGTCACGGCGCGCCGCTACCTCGAGCACCTCGAGACCGCCGGCCTCGTGCGCCGCGACCAGCGCTACGGCTCGCCCGGGCGGCCCGAGAGCACGTACCGGTGGCTGGGGCGCCGGTGACCAGCAGGCGGGAGTGACGCGCGGCCGCGAGTGACGCCCCGGCGCGAGTGACGGGCGCCCCGGCCCGAGTGACGTCCCGGCGCGGTCAGCGCACGGTGATCGTGTGCTCGTCCCAGCCCTCGGCGCCGTTCGGGGCCGGGGGCAGCGGCGTCTCCGACTGCGTGACGCCGTCGGCACCCGTGGCCCGCACCTGCACGGTGTGGTCGCCCGGCGTGGCGTCCCAGCGGTGGACCCACTGCACCCAGGTGTCGGCCGAGACCGACTCGGCGAGCTCGGCGGCGACCCAGGCCCCGCCGTCGATCCGCACCTCGACGCCCGAGACCCCCGTGTGCGGATGCCAGGCCACCCCGGCGATCGGCACCCGGCCTGCGTCGACCGACGCGCCCGCCTTCGGCGTATCGATGCGCGACTCCAGCTTGACCGGCCCGAGGGCGTCCCAGCCGCGCGGCGTCCAGTAGCCCTCGGTGTCGGCGAACCGGGTGACCTCGAGGTCGACGACCCACTTCGTCGCCGAGACGTAGCCGAACAGCCCGGGCACGACCATCCGCACCGGGAACCCGTGCTGCTGAGGCAAGGGCTCGCCGTTCATCCCCACGGCCAGGATCGCGTCGGTCCCGTCGTCGACCAGCACGGACAGCGGCGTGCCCGCGGTGAACCCGTCGCTGCTGGTCGAGAGCACCATGTCGGCGCCGCTCTGCGGACCGGCCCGCTCGAGCAGGGCGCGGATCGGGTAGCCGAGCCAGAGCGCCGTGCCGATCAGGTCGCCGCCGACCTCATTCGACACGCAGCTGAGGGTCGCGTAGTGCTCTTCGAGGGGCAGGGCGAGCAGCTCGTCGAACGAGATCTCGATCTCGCGGTCGACGAGACCGTGGATCCGCAGACTCCACTCGGCCGGGTCGATCGAGGGCACCTGCAGGGCGGTGTCGATGCGGTAGAAGTCGGCGTTCGGGGTGACGTACGGCGTGATGCCCTCGACGTCGAGGGAGGCGCCGGCCGGCACCGCGGGAGCGGCCTGCGCCGGCGCGGGCAGGGTCAGGGCGTCGCGGAGCGCCCCGACGTTCGCCCGGGTCGCGTTCACCAGACGGGCGCCGGTGCCGACGACGACGGACGCCGCACCCACGGCGATCGCCATCACCAGGAACCCGCGGCGCTCGAGCCCGGGGCCGCGCAGCGGCGGTTCGGGCACGGTCGCGGCGGCCCAGCCCGGCTCGGTCGAGGCCTCCCAGCGGTGCAGGCGCGTCATCAGCGCGGTGAGGACGACCAGCGACACGACGGTGCCGACGGCCGTCGGGGCGCCGTCGAGCGAGGTGCTGTCCGCCCGGGTCAGCACGGCGACGAGCGCGACGACCCCGCCGATGCCGAAGACGATCTTGCCGCCGGGCGGACGGCGATGCTCGAGCACGCCGGCCCCCGCGGTGATCGCGACGAGCAGCACGCCCATCAGCACGAAGAGGGCCACCTTGTCGCCGGTGCCGAACAGCGACACCATCAGGTTCTTGACGGCCGCGGGGGCCAGGTCGATCGCGGCCGAGCCCACGCCGAACAGCGGGCTGCCGCCGGCGCCGGTGACCCACGCCACGGCCTCGGCCGACGCGAGGAACGCCGCCACCGACACGACGCCGGCCAGAGCGGCCCAGGCCGAGGAGGCGCGGGTCGTCATCCCGACGCCGGCGGGACGGGGCGGGGACTCCAGACGCACGGACATGCTGCCAGGCTAGGCCGCGCCTCCGGGGAGTCGCCTCCGCGCAGCCGCGCCACGGTCAGTCGTCGTCGCCGACGAGGCTCTCCATCAGCTCGACGATCAGCGCGACGGCCGACTCCGAGCCGGGCGGGTCGCCGGCGTCGGCCTCGGCGTCGGGGGCGTCGACGACCAGCAGCGGGATGCCGGGGCCGAGCACCAGCTGGGCGATCTCGGAGCGCCCCTCGATGCGGCAGGCGACCGGTACGCGGAGCGTGCGGTCGTCGTCGGCGAACTCCATCGAGGCGGCGAGCAACGTCTCGGCGAGCTCGTCGGTGACGGTCAGGCGGGCGCCGGCGTAGTGCAGGGTCTTCATCCCCTCACCTTAGGTGCGCGACCGGAGCACACTCGGGTGATGATCCCCGACGCCGCTCATCCCGTCGTTCCGATGCTCGCGAAGGCCGTCGCCGAGGTGCCCGAGCCCGACTCGGTGCCGGGTGGGTTGTCGTACGAGCCGAAGTGGGACGGCTTCCGCGGCATCGTCTATGCCCGATACCCCGACGCGGACCAGCCCGGCGGTGCGACCGACGCCGTCGCCCCGCGCGGCGGTACCGACCGCCCCGCCCTCGAGATCGAGATCGGCAGCCGCGGCTCGAAGACGCTGACCCGGTACTTCCCCGAGCTGGTCGCGTCGCTCGCCGAGCTGCTGCCCGGTCCGTGCGTGCTCGACGGCGAGATCGTCGTCCGCACCGGCGAGCCGGGTCACGAGCGGCTCGACTGGGAGGCGCTCGGTGCGCGGATCCACCCCGCGGAGTCCCGGGTCGCCACCCTGTCGGTCGAGACCCCCGCCCTCTTCATGGCCTTCGACCTGCTGGCCCTCGGTGACCGCGAGCTCGTCGACGCGCCGTTCGGCGAACGTCGCGCCCTGCTGGTCGAGACCGTCGGCGGCGGGACCGGCACCGGGCCGCTGCACGTCAGCCGCACCACCGACGACGTCGATCTCGCCCGCCGCTGGCTCGCCGAGTTCGAGGGCGCCGGGCTCGACGGGGTCGTCGCGAAGCCCCTCGACGCCCCGTACTCCCCCGGCAAGCGCACCATGCTCAAGATCAAGCACCACCGCACGGCCGACGTCGTCGTGCTCGGCTACCGGGTGCACAAGAGCGGAGCCGGGGTCGGGTCGCTGCTGCTCGGCCTGTACGACGCCGACGGCGAGCTGAGGAACGTAGGAGGCGCGTCGGCGTTCTCCGACGCCCGTCGCCTCGAGCTCGTGGCCGAGCTGGAACCCCTCGTGGCCCGCGACGCCGACGGCGGTGTGTCGCACGCCGAGACGGAACGGAGCCGGTTCTCGTCGGGCAAGGACGTCTCGTACGTGCCGCTCCGGCCCGAGCGGGTCGTCGAGGTCCGCTACGACCAGATGGAGGGGTCGCGGTTCCGCCACACGGTGCAGTTCGCCCGCTGGCGGCCCGATCGCGACGCCCGCTCGTGCGGCTTCGACCAGCTGGAGGTGCCGGCCGCGTACGACCTCGGCGACGTGCTCGGGTAGGCGCGCCGCGCCTCCCCGGGGGGGCCGGGACTCCTCGGCTCCGCGCGCCTCCTCTGTTGCCGAACCGCGCCTCCTCGGCTCCGCGCGCCTCCTCGGGAGGCGACCCGGGCCTCCTGGGCTCCGCGCGCCTCCTCGGCCCGGTAGCGGGCGGGTCAGTCGGTTGCGGGCGTGCGGGCGCGACTGGGCTGCACGCGGGGCGGCTCGCCCGGCATCTTCGGGAAGTCGGGCGGGAACGGCAGCTCACCGAGACCGTCGGCGACGTCGCGCTCCCACCAGCCGAGCAGGGTGTCGATGCGGCCCGGGCTGTCGTGCATGCCCGCCCACGGGTCGCCCAGCCGCTGCAGCCGGTCGGGCACCGTCAGCACGGTGTGCTCGGCCGGGTCGACGGTCGGCAGATCGTCCCAGCCGACGGGCAGCGAGACGGAGGCGCGGGGCAGCGCCCGAGGCGACCAGGCCCCCGCCATGGTCCGGTCGCGATTGGCCTGGTTGTAGTCGACGAAGATGCGCTCGCCGCGCTGCTCCTTCCACCAGGCGGTGGTGATGCGGTCGGGGGCGCGACGCTCGAGCTCGCGGGCGGCGGCGATCACCGCGTGCCGCACCACGAGGAACTCGTGCTCGGGTTCGATCGGTGCGAAGACGTGCAGCCCGCGGTTGCCGCTCGTCTTGACGAAGGCGGTCAGTCCCGCCTCGGCGAGCACCTCGCGGAGGTCGAGAGCGGCGCGGACGGCGTCGTCGAACCCCGTGCCCGGCTGCGGGTCGAGGTCGATGCGCAGCTGGTCGGGCAGATCGGGCTGCTCGGCGCGCGACGCCCACGGGTGGAAGACGAGGGTGTTCATCTGCGCGGCCCAGACGGCGGCGGCGGGTTCGTCGATCACGAGCTGCGGGTGGACGCGCCCGCTCGGATACGTGACGTCGACGGCGCGGACGTAGTCGGGGGTGCCGCGCGGCGGGTTCTTCGAGAAGTACTGGTCGCCGTCGACGTCGCCGCCGAAGCGCTGCAGCGAGATCGGTCGGTCGCCGTTCGCCTCGACGAACGGCGCACCCACCTCGACGAGATAGCGGGCGAGGTCGAGCTTCGTGACGCCGAGGTCGGGCCAGAGCACCCGGGAGGGGCTGCTGACCCGGACGTCGCGGTCGCCCACCCGCAGGGTCGTCGATTCGGAGGCCATGCGCGCGACGCTAGTCCGCCGGGCGAGGTGCGGCCCGACGGGCGAGGTGCGGCCCGACGGGCCGGGTGCGCTGCGATGAACCGCGTTCGCGAAGATGAACCGCGATCTATCGCGGTTCATCTTCGCGAATGCGGTTCATGGGGAGGAGTGGCCCGCTTCGCGGACGCAGTTCATGGAGCGGAGGTGGCGGTGGGGAACGCCCGCGCTAGATTGTGCGCATGAGCAGCTCTCGCGAGTCCAAGGGTCCTCGGGTCGAGCGGGGAGATGCGGAGCTGACCCGCGCCTCCTTGGTGCTCGGTCTTCCTCCGACGATGGTCCCCGCGCTGGTGCGTCGGGCGGTGCAGACGAGCCCGTCGTTCACCGTGACCAGCGTCGACGACGACGGGGCCGTGCTGTCTCGCCGGTCGGCGACGGCGACGGGTGACGTGGCGTTCCGACTGACGTTCACGGCGGTCGACGGCGGGACGCGCGTCGATGGCGAGCTGCGGCCCCCGACGGGGACGATCGGCGCCTCGGTCAAGCGTCGCGACGACGATGCGACCGCCCTCTTCGAGGCCCTGGCTGCCGCCGCCGGCCCCTTCTGAGCGAGCCTCCGGCCCGCCCCGGCTCGAGTGGTCGGAAACCGCCCTTCCGCGCGCCACGAAGGACATCTTCTGACCACTGACGCACCCCGGCGACGCGTTCGCCTACGCACTCCGCCCGGCTGACGCCCACCCCCGAGCCAGGGTGGTCAGAAACCGCCCTTCCGCGCGCCACGAGAGACATCTTCTGACCACCGATGCACCCGGCGACGCGTACGCCCGCACTCCGCCCGGCTGACGCCCGCCCCCGAGCTCGAGTGGTCAGAAAAGGCCTTTCCACGCGCCGCGAGAGACATCTTCTGACCACCGACGCACCCGCGCGAGACGGAGCGGTGCCTAGGCGCCCGCCTCGTCGTCCGTCTCGTACCGGTCGACGCTGATCGTCGGGATCGACGCCGTGATGACCGACCCGTCGGCGCGCATCAGCCCGCGCAGGTCGTTCGTCGTCGGCACCTTGGTGGTGATGCGCGGCCCCTGGTCGTCGAGTGCGATGCGCACCGGCGCCTCGGGCGTGACCGTGAAACCCTGCTCGCGCACCCACAGCTCGACCTCGCCGCCGGTCTCGATCGTGAAGACGATCTCGTGCTGGGCCAGGTCGACGCGCACGCGGCTGCCCCGGATCTGCACCCGGAACGTGAGCTCGGTCCACTCCCCGGGCAGACGCGGGTCGAAGCTGAAGCGGCCGAGCCAGTCGCGCATGCCGCCGTACCCGTTGACGAGCGCGCTCCAGATGCCGCCGGTCGAGGCGACGTGCACCCCGTCGGAGGTGTTGTTGTGCAGGTCTGCGAGGTCGACGAAGAGCGACGACAGGAAGTACTGCTGCGACAGCTGGTGGTGCCCCACCTCGGCCGCGACGATCGACTGCACGACGCCCGAGAGGGTCGAGTCGCCGGTCGTCAGCGCGTCGTAGTACTCGAAGTCGCGCAGCTTCTGCTCGGCGGTGAACTCGTCGCCCTGCAGGTAGAGCGCCAGCACGACGTCGGCCTGCTTCAGCACCTGGAAGCGGTAGATCACGAGCGGGTGGTAGTGCAGCAGCAGGGGGCGCTTGTTCTCGGGCGTGGCGTCGAGGTCCCAGAGCTCCTTGTCGAGGAACTGCGCGTCTTGAGGGTGGATGCCGCGGTGCTCGTCGTAGGGGATGTGCATGGCCTCGGCGGCGAGGCTCCAGCCGTCGACCTCGTGGTCCTCCAGACGGAGGCGCGCCACGAGCCGGTCGTAGGCGGCCGGCGACTCCTTGGCCAGCCAGGTGACCGTGCGGACGGCGGCCCGGAGGTTCGCCCGGGCCATGACGTTCGTGTACAGGTTGTCGTCGACGACGGTCGTGTACTCGTCGGGCCCGGTGACGCCGTCGATGTGGAACCGCTGATCGCCGTTCGACCGCCAGAAGCCGAGGTCGGCCCAGAGACGGGCTGTCTCGACGAGGATGTCGACGGCGCCCCGCTCGAGGAAGTCCTGGTCGCCCGACGCCTGCACGTACTGGCTGAGGGCATGCGAGATGTCGGCGTCGATGTGGTACTGCGCGGTGCCGGCGGCGTAGTACGCCGACGACTCGAGGCCGTTGATCGTGCGCCAGGGGAACAGCGCCCCGCGCTGGTTCAGCTCGACGGCGCGGTCGCGTGCCGCGTCGAGCATCCCGAGCCGGAACCGCAGCGCGTTGCGGGCCACGTTCGGCGACGTGTACGTGAGGAACGGCAGCACGTAGATCTCGGTGTCCCAGAAGTAGTGCCCGCCGTAACCCGAGCCGGTGACGCCCTTCGCGGCGATGCCCTGGCCGTCGGTGCGGGCCGTCGCCTGCGCCAGCTGGAAGAGGTTCCAGCGGATGGCCTGCTGCACCTCGGGCTGACCGGCGACCTCGACGTCGCTGCGAGCCCAGTAGTCGTCGAGCCAGGCGCGCTGCTCGGCGAAGACGTTCTCGATGGGCTGATCGGCGATGCGGTCGAGGGTGCGGTCGCAGCGATCGGCCAGTTCGCGCGGCGGCACCCCGCGCGACGTGTGGTAGGCGACGGTCTTGGTCAGCGTGACCTTCTGACCGGCCTTGGCGCGCACGCGGTAGACGTGCTTCGCGATGTCGTCGTCGATCTGCGACGACTCGTCCCAGCCGTTCTCGGTCTCGAGCACGTGGTCGGCGCCGACGGCGAGGGTCATGCCCGAGTTGGTGGTGCGGTAGCCGAGGATGGCGCGCGACCCGCCGTTGCGACGCAGCTCGGGCTGCAGCACGCGGTCGTCGAACGACTCGGCCCGTCGCGGGTCGAAGGCGTCGGCCGCCGCGCGCATCCCGGCGTGGTACTCGTCGCCCATGTCCTGGCGGTTGAGGATCTGACTCGAGATCAGCAGCGACGCGTCGGCGTCGAGCACCGTCACCTCGTACTGGATGACGGCGAGGTGACGCTCCTCGAACGACACCAGGCGGCGGCTGGTGACGAGCACCTGCTTGCCCGAGGGGGTGCGCCATTCGATCTCGCGGACGAGCACGCCGTCGCGGAAGTCGAGGCGGCGGCAGTGCCGGAGGATGTCGGCCTCGAACAGCACGAACGGCTCGTCGTCGACGTAGAGGCGGATCACCTTGGCGTCGGGCACGTTGACGATGGTCTGACCGACCCGCGCGAATCCGAAGGCCTCTTCGGCGTGGCGGATGGGCCACGTCTCGTGGAACCCGTTGATGAACGTGCCGAACGAGTGCCCGCCGCGCCCCTCGTCGGGGTTGCCGCGGAGACCCAGGTAGCCGTTGCCGACCGCGAAGACCGTCTCGGTGCGACCCTCGTCGCCCTGGTGGTACTCGTCTTCGATCAGGGCCCACTCGTCGACCGGGAACCGGCGGCGGTCGAGCGGGTCGGACGTGATGTGGTTCACGGCTGGTCCTCTCGCGGGCTGGTGCTGATGTCGTGGTCGGTGTTCGGAGCGATTCGAGGAGGCGGTGGGTCCGAGGGCGCGTCGGCCCGCGTCCGCGACGATCCGAGGCTCCCGACGACCTCGGCGAGATCGTCGACGACGACGTCGGCCCCGAAGTCGAGCAGGGTCTGCGCCCCGGTGCCGCGGTCGACGCCGAGCACGAGGCCGAAGGCCCCGCGACGACCGGCCTCGACGCCCGACTGGGCGTCTTCGACGACGACGCAGTCGGCGGCGGTCAGCCCGAGACGGCGAGCGCCCTCGAGGTAGGTGTCGGGGGCCGGCTTGCCCGTGATGCCCTCCGCCGCGGCGACGACGCCGTCGACGATGACGTCGAAGCGGTCGCGGAGACCGGCGGCCTCGAGCACGGGCACGGCGTTGCGCGAGCTCGAGACGACGGCGACGCGGATGCCGAGCGCGATCGCCCGGTCGAGGAACTCGACCGACCCCGGGTACGGCGCGACCCCGTTCTCGTCGAGCTCCGCCGCGAAGGCGGCGTTCTTGCGGTTGCCGAGACCGCGCACGGTCTCGACGTCGGGCCCGTCGTCGTCCGACCCCTCGGGCAGGGTGACGCCGCGGGCGGCCAGCATGGCGCGCACGCCGTCGTAGCGCGGGCGGCCGTCGACGTGCTCGAAGTAGTCGGCCTCGGTGTACGGCGCGAGCCCTCGGGGTTCGAAGTACTCGGTGAACAGCCGCGACCAGGCGCGCATGTGCACCTCGGCGGTCGGTGTCAGCACCCCGTCGAGGTCGAAGAGCAGGGCGTCGAGCGAGGCGAGACGGAAGACGTCGCGCGGGCCCTCGGAGGGCGGGGATGCAGGCACGGGCCGATCACTTTCGAGCGATGTCGAGTCAGGAGGTCGTCATCGGAGCGTCGGTGATCCGGTGAGGCACGACACCCCGCGGGGTGTCCGCGCCCAGTCTGACAGGTCGGCGGCGACGGACGGACCCCGTCACGACCGCGCGTCGACGGGTTCCCCCTCGCGCGCCTCCTCGGGTCCGACGATCCAGGTGTCCTTCAGCTCGCCGCCCTGCTCGGCGGTCACCACCATGCTGCCCTCCGGGGCGACCCGGGTGAGGGCCAGGTCGGCGAGCGCGCTCTCGCCCTCGCCGAGCCCGGTGACGTGCACGAAGCAGCGCAGGTCGATGTGCCGCGGCTGCAGCCCCGTGGCGGTGAGGGTGGGGTGCGACGACAGCTGGACGACCTCCTGGGCGACCCAGTGCGCGGGGTCGGCGGCGATGGCGACCCGGCGCGCGCCGACGGCCGCGGCCGAGGCGGACGGTCCGATCAGCACCCCGTGCCCTCCTCGGCCGTCGACGGGCTTGGTGACGAGCTCGCCGACCCGTTCGAGCACCGAGACCCGCTCGGCCGGGTCGCCGGGTCGGTAGGTCGGCACCGATTCGAGCAGCGGCTTCTCGCCGAGGTAGTAGGCGATGAGGTCGGGCACGGCGCAGTACATCGACTTGTCGTCGGCGAGACCGGTGCCGGGGGTGTTCGCGAGCACGACTCCCCCGCCGACGGCCGCGTCGATCAGGTGCTCGCCGAGCCGGTCGTCGTCGGGCGACGCCGCGTCGATCAGCTCGCCGTCGAGGCGCACGTACACGGCGTCGATCACCGTGCCGGTCGCCCGCTCGACGACGAGCCCGTCGCGCACGATCAGATCGCCCGGTCGCACGAGCAGCAGACCGGCGCCGTCGGCCAGCACCCGGTGCTCGTACCAGCCCGAGCTGCCCGGTCCGTCGCTGAGCAGGGCCGCGACGCGCTCGCGGTCGGCATCGCGGTCGCCGCCCAGGTCGCCATCCCGGTCGCCTGCGAGGTCGCCGTCGACGGGCCGAGGAGGCGCGGCGTGCGCCAGCAGCGTCCGTCGCAGCATCGAGAACACGGTCGTCGGGTCGAGCAGCCCGGCCGGTCGAGGGGCGTCGGGCACGACCGCGTCGAGCATCGCGCGGACGGCGAGCGAGAAGGCGGCGCCGCCCGGCGAGCGCACGGTGTCCTCGAGCACCCGCCACGAGCCGAACTCGGTGCGGACGAGATCGAAGCCCTGGAGGGGCGCGCGCACGACGTCGGCCGGCAGCCGGGTCGCCTCGTCGCGCCAGCCCGAGGCGCCGACCACCTGGTGCTCGGCGAGGACGCCGTCGGCCACCACCCGGCGGTCGCCGTAGGCGTCGCGGAGGAACGCCTCGATGGCTCGGGCGCGCTGGGTGAGCCCCGCCTCGAGTCGCGCCCACTCGTGCCGGCCGACGACGCGGGGCACGAGGTCGCCGCGGAACTCGCGTTCGTGACCGTCGACGACGGGGCCGACCCGCGCCTCCTCGGCCCAGCGGTCCCGGTGGGCGACGCGCTCGCGGAGGCCCTCCGCGCCGAGGTCGACGAAGAAGGCGGCGATGTCGGCGTAGGCGGCGCGGGGCTGCAGCCCGGGCCCGATCGCCTCGTCTCCGGCCCGGAGCCGGTAGCCGGTCAGGGTCGGCACGGCGGCGCGACGCCCGGCGGCGGGGCCCCGGGTCTCGTCGAGCACCTGCGCCACGACGTCGTCGAGCTCGCCCCGTTCGGCGAAGGCGGCGCGTTGCCGGTCGGCGCTGTTGCCGCGGGCGAGGGTGGCCTCGGCGAGGTCGCGCACGTCGTCGTAGTCGCCGAGCTCCTCCAGCTGGGGCCGGAGGTGCTCGACGAGCGCGCGGACGGCGTCACGGGCCGGCAGGCGCGACGGGTGCGCGTCGAGGTCGAGCAGCTCGCCCGAGAGGCCCGCCCGCGCCGCCTGCCACATCGCCGCGCGGTGCAGCGGCTGAGCGCGGAGCTCGTAGGGCCGGTCGGCGAGCACGTCCAGCTCGGCGTGCCGGACGGCCGCCCGGTACAGCCCGGCGATCAGCACGGCGTCGTCGACGAGCGGGCAGGCGTCGCAGGTGCGCAGCTCGAGGGTCGGCGCGTGCGAGGACGGCCGCACGTCGAAGTAGGCCATCTTCGCGTCGGCGATGACGCCCGAGGCGATCAGGTCGTCGAGCAGGCGGTCGTACTCGGCGGCGTCGCGCATCGGGCCGGTGGCGCCGGCGCTCGGCCAGCGCTGCCAGATGATCGACCGGATGCTCGCGTAGCCGGTGTCCTGTCCGTTCCAGAACGGCGAGCTCGCCGACAGCGCCAGGAGGGCGGGCAGCACGGGGGCCACGCGACCGGCGATCCGCACGGCGACGTCGCGATCGGCGACCCCCACGTGGATCTGCAGCCCGCAGATCAGCTGCTCGTCGACCAGCAGCCGGTACTGCTCGTGCATGCGCCCGTAGCGCCCGGTGGGGGTCAGCTCGAAGTCGGCGAACTCCGACCGGGGCGCCGTGCCGACGGCGGCGACGGCGAGACCCTCGGCGGCGGTGACCTCGGCGACCTCGCGGCGCAGCTCGACGATCTCGCGACGGAGGTCGCTCAGCGTCCGCACGACGGGCACGTTCGTCTCGATGGTCGAGCGCTGCAGCTCGGCGCCGAACCGGTCGGCGGGCAGGCGGCTCAGCAGGTGCGGCGCCCTCGTCGACAACCGCCCCGTGGCGACGTCGATCAGATGCAGCTCCTCTTCGGCCCCGAGCGTCAACTCCGCAGTCATGGCCCGACCCTAGGGCTCAGAGACACCGTTGGGGCGGGTTACGTGAGGAATTCACAAGAAGTTGAGGAGGCGCGGCGCCGAGGAGGCGCGGTGCCGAGGAGGCGCGGTGCCGAGGAGGCGCGGTGCCGAGGAGGCGCGGTGCCGAGGAGGCGCGGTGCCGTCGCGCCCGCGGTCAGGCGTCGGCGGGCTGCCGCACTCCGGCGGCGGGGAGCAGCACGCCGTCGATCAGCGAGATCAGGAAGTCGCGGTCGACGGGCCTGCGGAGCACGAGCACCCGGTACGAGACCATCGACGGCGTGACGAGCGCGAGCGACTCGATGTCGGTACCGGGGTCGATCTCGCCGCGCTCGAGGGCGCGGCGCATGAGCAGTCGATTGGCCTGGGCCCGCGGCTGCACGATGGCGCTGTCGACGGCGTCGGCCAGCTCGGGCGTGGTCGAGAGCATCGTGACGACCCCGGCCATCACCCGCATCTTCTTCTCGGCCTCGTCGATGCTCTGCGGCTTGATCATCGCGACGAGGTCGCCGCGGAGGGTGCCGGTGTCGGGCAGGTCGTCGAGATCGACCGCGCCCTGCTTCAGGCAGGCGACCGCGTCGACGACGAGCTCGCCCTTCGACGCCCACCGGCGGTAGAGCGTCGCCTTGCCGGCCTTGGCGCGGGCGGCGACCATCTCGATGGTCATGCCCTCGAAGCCCGTCTCGGCCAGCACGTCGATGGTGCAGCGGAGGATCTCGGGGTCGCGGCTGTGATCGCGCTTCCGCCCCGGGCGGCCGGGCGTCGGTGCATCGGTCATGCCGGTGACTCTACCTCGCGAGTTTGCGAGACCGGGCATATCCGAAACCGACGAGACTCGTATATGCTCGCGCCCATGTCTCGGACCTCTCCGCTCTCTGGCGACGCGACCCGCGCCTCCTCGTCCCGCCGCTGGTGGACCCTCACCACCGTCGCCCTCGCCCAGCTGATGGTCGTGCTCGACTCGACCGTCGTCAACATCGCGCTGCCCGCCGCCCAGGCCGACCTCGGCTTCTCGGACGGCGACCGGCAGTGGATCATCACCGCCTACTCGCTCGCCTTCGGCAGCCTGCTGCTGCTCGGCGGCCGCATCTCCGACCTGATCGGCCGCAAGCGCACCTTCATCGTCGGCCTGATCGGCTTCGCGCTCGCCTCGGCCCTCGGCGGCGCCGCCGACAGCTTCGGGCTGCTCGTCTTCGCGCGAGCGCTGCAGGGCGCGTTCGGCGCACTGCTCGCCCCCACCGCGCTCGCCGTGCTGACCACGACCTTCACCGTGCCGAAGGAGCGCGCCCGCGCGTTCGGCGTCTTCGGCGCGATCGCCGGCGCCGGCGGGGCGATCGGCCTGCTGCTCGGCGGGTTCCTGACCGAGTACGCCTCCTGGCGCTGGAACCTCTACATCAACGTCGTCATCGCCGTCGTGGCCATCGCCGGCGCCGCGGTCTTCGTCTCGCACATCACCCGCACGGGCCCGCGCCCGAAGCTCGACGTGCCCGGCACCGTGCTCGTCTCGGCCGCGCTGTTCTCGCTCGTCTACGGATTCTCTAACGCCGAGAACGAGGGCTGGGGCTCACCTCTGACCTGGGGGTTCCTCGTCGCGGCCGTCGTGCTGCTAACCGCCTTCGTGCTCTGGCAGCGCCGTGCCGAGCACCCGCTGCTGCCGATGTCGATCGTGCTCGACCGCAACCGGGGCGCCGCGTACAGCTCGGTCACCATCGCGGGCGCCGGCATGTTCGGCATCTTCCTGTTCGTCACGTACTACCTGCAGACCTCGCTCGGCTACACGCCGACGCAGACGGGTCTCGCGTTCCTGCCGATGATCGGCATGCTCGTGCTCGCCGCGCAGCTGTCGACCAACATCTTCGTGCCGCGCTTCGGTCCGAAGATCATGGTGCCGTTCGGCATGGCCCTCGGCGTGATCGGCATGCTGCTGCTCACGAGGCTCGATCTCGACAGCGGCTACGCCGGCGACGTGCTGCCCGCGCTGATGGTGCTCGGCTTCGGCATGGGGTCGATCATGCCGGCGTCGATCCAGACCGCGACCCTCGGCGTCGATCGCGAGCACGCCGGAGTCGCCTCCGCCATGGTCAACACCAGCCAGCAGGTCGGCGGATCGATCGGCACCGCGCTCCTCAACACCCTCGCGGCCACGGCCACGGCGAACTATGTGATCGACAGCACGTCGACGACGGGTGCGGTCGCCGCCGAGGCCGCCGTCGCGGGCTACGCGACCGCGTACTGGTGGGGAGCCGGGTTCTTCGCCGTCGGCGCCGTCATCGCCGCGCTGCTGTTCCGCCGACGTGCGCCCCAGGCACCGGACGAGGAGGCGCGGGCCGGGATCTCGACGGAGACCGGGCCGGTCGCCGTCCCCGCCTGATCGTCCCGGTCTCGCGGCCGCGCACGACCCCTCGGGGCGGGCTCTCCACAGGGCCCGCCCTCGACGCTCTCGGCGTCGGTGGCTGCTGACATCATGGTCGGCATGGACCACACGGACGGCATGGGCGACGACGGGGCCGAGGCCGACTTCTCCCCTCTCACGCCGCTGATCGACGCCGTCGACATCATCCGACTCGTCGGGCCGATGGCCTTCAACCGGGCGAAGGAGTACGCGGCGACGGGTGCCGTCACCGAGACGTCGTGGCACCCCGCCGACGAACGCATCACCGGCACCGTGCAGGGCACCGAGGCCACCCCGTACCTCAGCGAGATCGTCGTGCGAGCCGGCCGGGGCGACTACAGCCGACCGCTGCGCAGCACCTGCAGCTGCCCCATCGGCGGCGACTGCAAGCACATCGCGGCCGTGCTGCTGCAGAGCAACACCGCGGCCCTGCTGCAGCGACGCGGGGCGTCGAGCGGCGGGCTGCAGTCGGGTGCGCTGCCGTCGGGTGCGCTGCAGCCCGGCGGCCTGGCGGGGTCCGCCCTGGGCGAGATCACCTCGGCGTCGAGCGCATGGTCGCCGACGGGTGCGGTCGACCCGGGCGACTGGCGATCGGTCGTGGGCTCCCTCGGTCGGTCGACCCGCGCCTCCTCGGCTCGAACGACCGGCATGGGGCTGCTGTTCGAGGTGCGCGACCGGGCTCCCGCCCCACGACCGGGCGGCCGACGCCCGCCGGGTGGCACGGGTCGATCGATGCCGCCCCGCCTCGGCGTGCGACCGGTCACGCTCAGTGCGACGGGCAACTGGGTCAGAGGCTCCCTGACCTGGACGTCGCTGCCGTACCAGCTCAACCGTCTCGCCGTCGACCCCGATCAGCACGCCTGGTTCGGTCAGTTCGCGGCCCTGCACCGATCGGTCGTCGCGACCTACGTGCCCGGCGACGCCGACTGGCTGCACCTCGACGACTTCGCCAGCCCGCTGCTCTGGCCGCTGCTCGCCGAGGCCTCGCGACTGGGGGTGGCCTTCGTCACCGGCAAGCGCGCGACCGACGTGACGATCGGCGAGCAGGCGCAGGTGACCGTCGACGCGACCCGCGCCGCGGATGGGGCCGTGCTGCTGACCGCGGGCGTCTCGATCGACGGCTCGACCGGGCGCGCGCCGATCGCGGGGGTCGTCGGCGACCACGGGGTGTGGACGGCCGAGACGTCGCGGGCGCTTTCGGTGGTGCTGGCTCCGACGGCCGCGCCGCTCGGCGCCGACGAGCGTCGGCTGCTGACCCTCACCCCCGAGATCCTCGTGCCGGCCGCCGAGACCGCCGAGTTCCTCACCGACTTCTACCCCGCGCTCCGCCGCAGCGTCGACGTGGTCAGCTCCGACTCGTCCGTCGAGCTGCCCGAGATCGTGCCGCCGAGCCTCCTGCTCACGGTCGGCTTCGAGAGGTCGCACACGCTGCGGCTCTCGTGGGGCTGGTCGATCGACGGCCGACGGCTGCCCCTCGACGCCCACGGTCCGGTGCCGACCCTCGACGAGCTCGCCGCGCCTCCTCGAGACACGGTTCTCACCGGGGTCGCGGCGGCCGAGTTCGCCGCCGAGGTGCTGCCGGCGCTCGAAGCCCGAGCCGACGTCGTCGTCGACCTCGTCGGCACGCGGCCCGACTACCGCGAGCTCACCGACGAGCCGCATCTGACCGTGACGACGATCGAGACCGACAAGCGCGACTGGTTCGACCTCGGGGTGCTGGTCACCGTCGAGGGGCGCACGCTGCCCCTCGTGCCGCTCCTCACGGCGATCGCCAAGCGGCAGCGCAAGATGCTGCTGGTCGACGGCTCGTACCTCTCGCTCGGCTCGCCCGTCTTCGACGAGCTGAAGCGCCTGCTCGACGAGGCGGCCTCGCTCGACGAATGGGAGACCGGGCCGCGCATCAACCGGTACCAGGCGGGTCTCTGGGCCGAGATCGACGACCTCGCCGACGAGACGGTGCAGGCCGACCGGTGGCGCTCGGCCGTGGGCGGGCTCCTGGCGCTCGCGCAGCGGGGCGAGGGCGGTGGTGACGGCGAGGGCGACGGGTCGGGGCTCGTCACGACTCCCCCGGCGGTGCCCGCGTCGATCGACGCGACCCTGCGGCCGTACCAGCGCGAGGGGTTCGAGTGGCTGGCGTTCCTCTACGAGCACGGGCTCGGCGGGGTGCTGGCCGACGACATGGGTCTCGGCAAGACCCTGCAGACCCTCACCCTGATGGCGCACGTGCGCGAGACGGAGGACCCTGCCGAGCGGCGGCCGTTCCTCGTCGTGGCGCCGACCTCGGTCGTGGCGAACTGGGTGCTCGAAGCGGCCCGGTTCGCCCCGGGTCTCGTCGTGCACGGGGTGACCGAGACGGAGCGGAAGAGCCGGGGCGCGCTCGCGACCGCCCTCGACGGAGGCGCGGGGCCGGTGCCCGACGTCGTCGTCACCTCGTACGCGCTGTTCCGACTCGACGCCGCGGCCTACCAGGCGCACGCCTGGGCGGCGCTCGTGCTCGACGAGGCGCAGTTCGTCAAGAACCGGGCGTCGCAGGCGCACCGTGTCGCCGTCGAGCTCGACGCCCGGGTCGCGATCGCCATCACGGGCACTCCGCTCGAGAACAGCCTGATGGATCTCTGGTCGCTGTTCCGCATCGTCGCCCCGGGTCTGCTCTCGACGGCGAGCGCGTTCACCGAGAGCTACGTCAAGCCGATCGAGGCCGGCGGGCGACCCGAGCACCTCGACCGGCTGCGTCGGCGGATCCGCCCGCTCCTCCTCCGCCGCACGAAAGAGCTGGTGGCGGCCGACCTGCCGGCGAAGCAGGAGCAGGTGCTCCGCGTCGATCTGGCGCCCGCGCATCGCGAGCTCTACGACACCTTCCTGCAGCGCGAGCGCCTGAAGCTGCTCGACCTCATCGACGACCTCGACCGCAACCGCTTCATCGTCTTCCGATCGCTGACGCTGCTGCGCATGCTCTCACTCGACGCGGCGCTGCTCGACGAGGCCTACGCCGACATCCCGTCGGCGAAGCTCGACCAGCTGATCGACGAGCTCGACGACGTCGTGGCGGGCGGGCACCGCGCGCTCGTGTTCAGTCAGTTCACGTCGTTCCTCGGGCGGGTCGCCGCGCGGCTCGACGAGCGGGGCATCGCCCACGAGTACCTCGACGGGTCGACGCGTCGACGGGCCGAGGTGATCCGGCGCTTCAAGACCGGCGACGCCCCCGCGTTCCTGATCAGCCTCAAGGCCGGTGGGTTCGGGCTGACCCTGACCGAGGCCGACTACGTCTTCATGCTCGACCCGTGGTGGAATCCCGCGGCCGAATCGCAGGCCGTCGACCGGACGCACCGCATCGGCCAGACGAAGAACGTCATGGTGTACCGGATGATCGCGAACGGCACCATCGAAGAGAAGGTGCTGGCGCTGCAGAAGAAGAAGGCCCAGTTGTTCGACGCCGTCATGGACGACGACGCGGTCTTCAGCTCGGCGCTCACCGCCGACGACATCCGCGGTCTGCTCGACGTCTGAGCCGGCGCCGGGTCTGCGCGCCCGGCACCTGGTCTGCGCGCCCGGCACCGGCGCTGAGCGTCGGCGCCGGGTCCGGATCGTGGTCCGTGCGGAGGCGTTACGCGTCGAGCGGGATCGTCGTCGAGAACGAGCGCGTCGTCGGCGGCTCGACGAGCACCTCGGGCAGGCGGTTGGCACCCTCGGGCGTCGCGCGCCACGCGACGTAAGCCTCGTGATCGGCGGCCGTCGCCCAGGTCTCGACGACGATGGCGCGCGTCGGGTCGTCGTCGTCCACGACGACCACGAGGTCCTGGCAGCCCGGCCAGGCACGGGTCGCGACGAGCGTCTCTCGGACGATGTCGCGGGCGAGGTCGAGCTTGTCGGCGTCGAAGTGCACCTCGAGATGGACGGTCGTGGTCATGCGGTTCCTCCTGCGGTCGGAGGGTCGACGCTACGCGCGTCTCCCCCGTCTGCCCGCACCGCGCCTCCTCGGACGCGATGCGCCTCCCCGCTCGCGCCTGCGCAATCCACCCACGCGGCGCCTCCTCGGCTGCACCGCGCCTCCCCGGCTGCACCGCGCCTCCTCGGCTCCGGGGTCGACAAGCGGCGCGGAGCGGGGGCAGGATGTCGTGGACATCCGTGCTCCACCGACGCACCCGGAGGTCGCCATGACCACGTCGAGCAACACGAAGCCGCCGACCACCGACACCGGTGAGACGCCCACCGAGCTGAAACGGGCGATCGGCCCCAAGCTGCTGCTGCTGTTCATCGTGGGCGACATCCTCGGCACGGGCGTCTACGCGCTCACCGGGCAGGTCGCCGCGGAGGTGGGAGGCGCGGCCTGGCTGCCGTTCCTGATCGCGTTCGCCGTCGCCCTGGTGACCGCGTTCTCGTACCTCGAGCTCGTGACGAAGTACCCGCAGACGGCCGGGGCCGCCCTCTACGTGCACAAGGCGTTCGGCATCCACTTCGTCACGTTCATCGTGTGCTTCGTCGTGATGTGCTCGGGCATCACGAGCGCCTCGACCGCCGCGCGCGCTTTCGCGGCCAACCTCGCGGCGGGCATCGGCGTCGAGCTGTCGAACGGCGTCGTCATGGCGATCGCGATGGGGTTCATGCTGCTGGTGATGGCGATCAACTTCCGAGGCGTGAGCGAGAGCGTCAAGGCGAACGTCGTGCTCACGCTCGTCGAGCTGTCCGGTCTGCTGATGGTGATCATGATCGGCTTCTGGTTCATCGCAGGCGGCAACGCTGATTGGGGGCGGGTCGTGCTGTTCGAGACGCCGGGCGACAAGTCGCTGCTGCTGAGCATCAGCACGGCGACTTCGCTCGCGTTCTTCGCCATGGTCGGCTTCGAGGACAGCGTCAACATGGCCGAGGAGACGAAGGACCCGAGCCGGATCTTCCCGAAGGTCATGCTCACCGGGCTCGGCATCGCCGCCGTCATCTACGTGCTGGTCGCCATCTGCGCCGTCGCGGTCGTGCCGATCGGCGAGCTGGCCGACAACGAGACGCCGCTCGTGACCGTCGTCAACACGGCCGCCCCCGACTTCCCCATCGGTCAGCTGCTGCCCTTCATCTCGATGTTCGCCGTCGCCAACAGCGCCCTGATCAACATGATGATGGCCAGCCGCCTGCTCTACGGCATGAGCCGCCAGGGCGTGCTGCCCGGGTTCCTGTCGAAGGTGCACGCGAAGCGCCAGACCCCCTGGGCCGCGATCGTCTTCACCACGGCGCTCGCGCTCGGGCTGATCGGCTACGTGTCGCTGTCGCCCGAGTCGCCCATCGTGGCGGTGCTCGGCGGCACGACGTCGCTGCTGCTGCTCGCCGTGTTCGCCGTCGTCAACGTGACGGTGCTCGTGCTGCGCCGCGACCGCGTCACGCAGAAGCACTTCCGGGCGGGCACCGTGCTGCCGGTGGTGGGCGTCGTCGCGTGCCTGTGGCTCGTGCTGCCGGTGTCGTCGGGGCGCGGAGCCGAGCAGTACGAGATCGCCGGAGGGCTGCTCGCGATCGGGATCGTGCTCTGGGCCGTGACCTTCGTGTCGCGGCGCGGCAAGCCGGTGCCGAGCGAGGCGATCGCCGAGGCCGATCGCGCCGAGCCGCCCGCGTAGCCGCCCGCGCGCATCCGTGTGACCCGAAGCGAGCCGCGGCAGCCCGCTACGGCACCCTTCGGGTCACCTCGATGGCCGCAGACGAGGCGCGCGGGCGGGCGCGCGGGCGGGCGGGCGGCGGGCGGGTCGGCTGGACACACGCGTACGCGACCTTCGGCGGGTTCCCGTCATCGGGGGCGGGTCAGCGCTGACCCGCCGCCGATGACGGGAACCCGCCGAAGCACAGGACGCACGAGAAACTTGACGAGCTTTATTTAGTGGGGTAACAATGGGCCATCGGGGCGACGACGCCCTGTGACAACGATGTCAGCACCGCCCAGGGCAGCCCGCGGCGGTGCAGCGAAAGGATCGACGATGTTCCTCCGTGCTTCGACCGGCCACCGGCCCGTCCGCCCCCGCTGGGTCGTGGGGGCCGCGGCCGCCGCCTCCCTCGCGCTCGTCCTCACCGGCTGCTCCGCCGGCGGCTCGAACTCGAGCTCCACCCCCTCCGACACCCTGGTCGTCTACACCGGTCAGGCCGGCGACTACCAGATCAACTTCAACCCGTACTCGCCCTCGAGCATCGGCGGCATCGGCGCGATCTACGAGTCGCTGTTCTTCGTCACGAACGTCAACACCGAGGCCTACGAGCCCCTGCTCGGCACCGAGTACACCTGGAACGAGGCCGGCACCGAGCTGGCCGTCACCCTCCGCGACGACGCCACCTGGAGCGACGGCGAGCCCTTCACCGCCGACGACGTCGCCTTCACCTTCCAGATGCTGCTCGACACCCCGTCGCTGAACACCAGCGGCTTCGACGGCACCGTCACGGCGACCGACGACACCCACGTCGTCTTCACCTGGAGCAAGCCCGCGTTCGTCGCCGGCCCCACCCTGCTCGGTCGCACACCGATCGTGCCCGAGCACCTCTGGTCGGGCATCGACCCCACCACCGACGTCATGGCCGAGCCCGTCGGCACCGGCGCGTTCACGCTCGACGACTTCAAGGCGCAGGCGTTCACGCTCGCCTCGAACCCCGAGTACTGGGGCGGCGAGCCCGAGGTGAAGAAGGTCCGCTACCTGTCGCTGTCGGGCAACACGGCCGGCGCCGACGCGCTCGCCGCCGGCACCATCGACTGGCAGACCGGCCCCGTGCCCGACATGGAGAACGTCTCCGAGAACTACCCCGGCTACGACGCCGTCACCATCCCGCAGAACCAGGTCGCCCTGCTCACCTGCTCGAGCGTCGAGCTCGGCTGCGAGGGCCCCCAGACCGACCCGGCCGTCCGCCAGGCCATCTACTACGCGCTGAACCGTGATCAGGTGAACTCGCTCGCGTTCCAGAACACCGCCAGCGAGATCTCGCCCACGTTCGCGCTCACCTCGACTCAGGAGGACCTCATCTCGGCCGACGTCGCCGAGCCCGTCGCGCCCTCGGCCCCCGACCTCGACAAGAGCGGCGAGCTGCTCGAGGAGGCCGGCTACACCAAGGGCGGAGACGGCGTGTACGCGAAGGACGGCGAGCCGCTGAAGCTCACGGTCGAGGTCGTCACCGGCTGGACCGACTACATCACCGCCATCGACACCATGGGTCAGCAGCTGAAGGCCGCCGGTATCGAGCTCACGGCCTCGCAGTCGTCGTGGAACGAGTGGACCGACAAGAAGAGCAAGGGCAACTACCAGCTCGCGATCGACTCGCTCGGCCAGGGCCCCGCGTCCGACCCGTTCTACCTCTACGACCAGTACTTCAACACCGCCTACACGTCCGAGGTCGGCGAGGCCGCCCCGACGAACATGGCGCGCTTCAGCGACCCCGCCGTCGACGCCGCACTCGCCGAGCTGAAGGCCGTCGACCCGGCCGACACCGCGGCCCGTCAGGTGCAGTTCGACGTCATCCAGGCCGCGATCGTCGAGGACATGCCCTACATCCCCGTCATGACCGGCGGCACGACGAGCGAGTTCCACTCGTCGAAGTTCACCGGCTGGCCCACGATGGACGACCTGTACGCGTTCCCCGCGATCTGGGCCTCGCCCGACAACGCTCAGGTCTTCAAGAACCTGAAGCCCACGGGCGAGTAGGCGATCGTCGTGACCGAGGAGGAGACGGCGGCCCCCGAGACGACGTCGAGGCCGGGTGAGGGTTCGTGAACTACTTCGTCAGGAAGCTTGGCTTCTACGCCATCGCGCTGTGGGCGGCGTTGACCCTGAACTTCATGATCCCGCGCCTGCTGCCGGGCAACCCCGTCGACATCCTGCTGGCCAAGCTGCAGCAGCGTGGCGGCGTGGTGACGGCGGACACCCGGGAGGCCTACACGCTCCTCCTCGGCGGCGACTCGTCCGAGCCGCTGCCCGTGCAGTACTGGAACTACCTGATCAACATCCTCCGCGGCGACCTCGGGGTCTCGGTGAGCTACTTCCCGGCACCGGTCAGCGAGGTCATCGCGGGGTCCCTGCCGTGGACGATCATGCTCGTCGGCATCGCCACCGTGATCGGCGCCGCCCTCGGCGTCCTGCTCGGCGCCTTCGTCGGCTGGAAGCCGGGCACCTGGCTCGACTCGCTCGTGCCGGCGACGACGCTGCTCGCGGCCGTGCCGTACTTCTGGCTCGCGCTGATCCTCGTCTACGTGCTCGCCACGTCGATGCGGCTGTTCCCCTCGCAGGGCGGCTACGACGTCGTCCTCGACCCGGGCTGGGACTGGGCGTTCATCTCGTCGGCGATCGAGTACGGGTTCCTGCCCGCTCTCACCATCGTCATCGCGTCTCT
The DNA here is from genome assembly GCF_979256015.1 of Frigoribacterium sp. AC759. Classification (NCBI taxonomy): domain Bacteria; kingdom Bacillati; phylum Actinomycetota; class Actinomycetes; order Micrococcales; family Microbacteriaceae; genus Frigoribacterium; species Frigoribacterium sp. AC759. The sequence continues at coordinate 55,047 of NZ_CEEDMT010000010.1, forward strand.
CGGCGGCTGGCTGCTCGGCATGCGGAACATGATGGTGTCGACCCTGTCGGAGGACTACATCCTCACGGCGCAGGCCAAGGGACTCAGCCAGGGGCGCATCCTGCGCGGCTACGCGGCCCGCAACGCGGTGCTGCCGAGCGTCGCCGGCTTCGCCATCTCGCTCGGCTTCGTCGTCTCGGGGTCGATCGTCACCGAGCAGGTGTTCTCGTACCCGGGCATCGGCGGCAAGCTCCTCTCGGCCGTGACGAACAACGACTACGCGCTGATGCAGGGCATCTTCCTGTTCATCACGCTGGCCGTGCTCGGCGCCAACCTCGTGGTCGACCTGTTCTACGGGATCATCGACCCCCGCACCCGGGCCCGCAGCTGATGCGCGGCGCACGGACCGGAGCCCAGGAGGCGCGACCCACCCGGGTGGGCCGCTCCCGGACACAGACACCGCGCCTCCTGCAGGCCGATCTCGGAGAAGACTCATGACGAACGTCGCGCCCCTCACGGAGGCCGCGGTCGCGGATCCGACCGCCGAGCTCGCGTCGGCGTCCGCCGACAGCGGCAAGCCGCCCCGCTCGCCCTGGCGGCTGATGCTGCCGACCATGACGCCGTGGCTCGCCACCGGCCTCGCCCTGATCGGCGTGATCGTGCTGTTCGGCGTCGTCGGCCCGTTCTTCGTCGGCGACCCGGCGGCCATCCGCGACATCGGACTGACGGGACCGTCGGCCCAGCACCTCCTCGGCACCACCCAGACCGGGCAGGACGTCTTCGCGCAGCTGGCCTGGGCGACCAGGGGCTCGCTGCAGATCGGGCTGATCGTGGGCGTGCTCGCGACGGCGCTGTCGGCGTTCTTCGGGATCCTCGGCGCGTACATCGGCGGGTTCACCGACGAGGCGTTCTCGTTGTTCTCGAACGTGTTCCTGGTGATCCCCGGACTGCCGCTCGTCATCGTGATCTCGGGCTTCGTGCCGCAGGAGCAGCGCGGGCTGTGGACGATCGGCGTCGTGCTCGCCATCACCGGCTGGGCCGCGTCGTCCCGCGTGCTGCGGGCGCAGACCCTGTCGATCCGGTCGCGCGACTACGTGGCCGCGTCGCGGGTCGCGGGCGAGCGGCCGTGGCGGGTCATCACGGTGGAGATCCTGCCGAACCTTCTGCCGGTGCTCGCGTCGCAGTTCGTCTTCGCGGTGATCGCCGCGATCCTCGGCGAGGCGGGGCTGTCGTTCCTCGGGCTCGGGGCGTCGAACTCGTCGACCCTTGGCACGATGCTGTTCTACGCCCAGAACGGCTTCGCGCTGCCGCTCGGCGCCTGGTGGTGGTTCGGCCCTCCCGGTCTGATCATCGCCCTGTTCGGCACCGGCCTCTCGCTGATCAACTTCTCGATCGACGAGATCATCAACCCCAAGCTCAAGAACGTCCGACTGCACCGCAAGCAGGCGCGTCGGGCCCGGAAGGCAGCACGATGACCCCCACCCAGGAGGCGCCGGTCGCGTCGCGCACGCGCACCCGCCGCGACGCCGTGCTCACCATCGACGACCTCACCGTCGTCTACGAGGTCGAGAACCCGGTCACCGCCGTGAAGTCGGCCAGCCTCACCCTCGGACCGGGGGAGATCCTCGGGCTCGCGGGCGAGTCGGGCTGCGGCAAGACGACCCTCGCCTACGCGATCAACCGGCTGCACCGGCCGCCGGCGCGCATCGCGACGGGGTCGGTGACCTTCCACGACCGCGACGGCACCGACGTCGACCTGCTCGCCCTCGAGTCGGAGGAGCTGCGGGCGTTCCGCTGGTCGAAGCTGTCGATGGTGTTCCAGGGCGCGATGAACGCCCTGAACCCCGTGACGACGGTGCGGACCCAGCTGGAGGACGTCCTGATCACGCATCGTCGCGGCATGTCGAAGAAGGAGCGCCGCGAGCGGGCGGCCGAGGTGCTGACCCGCGTCGGGGTCGACCCGGTGCGCCTGTCGTCGTACCCGCACGAGCTGTCGGGCGGCATGCGGCAGCGCGTCATGATCGCCATGGCCATGCTGCTCGAGCCGCAGATCATGATCATGGACGAACCCACCACGGCGCTCGACGTGGTCGTGCAGCGCGACATCCTGCGCGAGATCGTCCGCCTGCGCGACGAGCTCGACTTCGCCGTCATCTTCATCACGCACGACCTGCCGCTGCTGCTCGAGATCAGCGACCGGATCGCCGTGATGCTGCAGGGCGAGATCGTCGAGCTGTCGACGGCGCAGCGGATCTACACCGACGCGCAGCACCCGTACACGCGGCGGCTGCTCAGCTCGTTCCCGAGCCTCAGCGGGTCGCGCGGGGCGTTCATCCGCACCGGCGTCGACGAGGGCTCGCCCGTCGACACCGACACCCGCTCCGTCGTGCTGCCCACGCCGGACGACCTCGAGGAGGGGCTCCGATGACGAGCATCCAGATCACCGACCTGACCAAGGACTTCGCGGTCGGCTCGGGGCTGTCGCGGAAGGCCTTCCGGGCCGTCGACCACGTCTCGTTCGACCTGCTGCCGGGTCGCACCGTCGCGCTCGTCGGCGAGTCCGGCTCGGGCAAGTCGACCATCGCCCGGATGCTCGCCAAGCTCGAGAAGCCCACCTCGGGCACCATCGACGTGCAGCTCGACGACGGCACGCCCGTCATGGGGTCGCTGTACCGACGGCACGTGCAGATGGTCTTCCAGGACCCGTTCGCATCGCTGAACCCGTTCCACTCGATCGAGCACCACGTCGCCCGACCGCTCAAGATCCACCGGCGCACCCGCGGTGCCGCGCAGACGCACGAGCGGGTGCTCGAGATGCTCGAGCGCGTGAACCTGAGGCCGGCCGCGGACATCGCGGCCCGGCGACCGCACGAGCTGTCGGGCGGGCAGCGGCAGCGCGTCGCCATCGCACGGGCCCTCGCGCCGGGCGCGCAGGTGCTGATCGCCGACGAGCCCGTCTCGATGCTCGACGTGTCGATCCGCCTCGGCGTGCTGAACCTGATGGGCCGACTGCAGCGGGAGGACAACCTCGCGGTGCTCTACATCACCCACGACCTGGCGACCGCCCGGCACTTCTCCGACGAGATCCTCGTGCTCTACCGCGGTCGCGTCGTCGAGCGCGGGCCCGCCGACGCCGTCATCCTCGACCCTCACCACGACTACACGAAGCTGCTCGCACTCGCGGCGCCCGACCCCGAGCGCGTGGGCAAGATCGTCTCGGACGAGGCCGCCCCCGACCGCGCCTCCCTCGACAACTCGGTGTGCTTCGACCACTACACGGGCGAGTGGCAGACGGCGCGCGAGAAGGGCGGGGCGCGTGCGCGGGTCTGACGGGGGCGGTGGCGGTGCCGGTGCCGGGGCTGGAGCCGGCGCGGGGGCCGGCGCGGGGGCCGGCGCGGGGGCCGGGGGCGGGCGCGGTGCCGCGGCGCGCCTCGCCTGGCCGACGGACGGGCTCTCGTTCGGCGGCGACTACAGCCCCGAGCAGTGGCCGTGGGAGGTCGTGCTCGACGACATGCGGCTGATGCGCGAGGCGGGGGTCACCCTCGTCACGCTCGGCGTCTTCTCGTGGGTGGTGCACGAGCCCCGCGAGGGCGTGTTCGACTTCACCTGGATCGACCGGATGCTCGACCTGCTGCACGAGAACGGCATCGCGGTCGACCTCGCCACCCCGACGGCCGCCGTGCCCATGTGGCTGCACCGGCTGCACCCCGAGATCCTGCCGCACGACGAGCTCGGCCACCCGCTGGCCCCCGGCGGACGCCTCGGCTTCTGCCCGTCGTCGCCGACGTTCCGCCGCTTCGCGCTGCGCATCGTCGAGGCGCTCGCCGAGCACGTCGCCGGGCACCCGGCCGTGCGGATGTGGCACGTCGGCAACGAGCTCGGCGGCGGCAACGCCCGCTGCCACTGCCCGGTGTCGAACGAGGCGTTCCGTCGCTGGGTGGAGGCGCGCCACGGGTCGGTCGATGCGCTCAACACCGCCTGGGGCATGGCGTTCTGGGGCAACAGCTACTCGTCGTTCGACGAGGTCACGACGCCGAGCGGCGTCACGGCCCACAACCCCGGGCAGCTGCTCGACTACGAGCGCTTCTCGTCCGACGCGCTGCTCGAGTGCTACCGGGCCGAGAAGGCGGTGCTGAAGCGCGTGACGCCCGAGCTGCCGGTGACGACGAACTTCATGGTCGGGCTGGGGCCCGACGTCGTCGACTACGCGCGCTGGGCGCCCGAGGTCGACATCGCCGCGAACGACCACTACACGTACGGCCCCGATCCGCTGCGGCACGAGGAGCTCGCCTTCAGCGGGGACCGCATGCGCGGCATCTCGGGCGGCGGCCCGTGGATGCTCATGGAGCACGCGGCGGGGGCGGCGAGCTGGCACCCGATCAACCAGCCGAAGGCGCCGGGCGAGATGATCCGGCACGCGATCGCGCACCTGGGGCGCGGGTCGGACAGCGTGATGTTCTTCCAGTGGCGGGCGTCGCGATCGGGCACCGAGCAGTTCCACTCGGCGATGCTGCCGCACGCCGGTCCGTCGTCGCGGCGGTTCGCCGAGATCACGCGTCTGGGGCGGCATCTCGAGGCGCTGCGCGAGGTGCGCGGGAGCGTCGTGGTCGGCGCCCGGGTCGCGCTGCTGCACGACGACGAGGCCGGGTGGGCGCTGAAGAGCGGCCTGAAGCCGATCAACCGGCCCGATTACGCGGCGACGGCGCGGGCGATCCACACCGCGCTGTTCGAGCGCGGCGTGACGGTCGACGTCGTGCCGGCCTGGCATCCGCTCGAGGCCTACGACCTGGTCGTCGTGCCGGGGCTGTTCCTCGTGTCGGACGCCGACGCCGACGCGGTGCGACGCTTCGCGGAGGCGGGCGGCACCGTGCTCGTCACCTGGTTCTCGGGCATCGTCGACGTGAGCAACACAGTGCGGACGGGCGGCTACCCGGGTGCCTTCCGTGAGCTCCTCGGCGTGCGGGGCGAGGAGTTCTCGCCGTTGACCGACGAGCAGACAATCGAGCTCTCGACCGGCTGGCGCGCTCGGCGCTGGGCCGAGGTCGTCTCGCCGGTCGACGCCGGGACCGAGGTGATCGCGTCGTACCGGGTGGCCGCGGACTCGGGCGTCGTGGCCGACGGGGTCGACGGCGGGCTCGCGGTGTCCCGCCGACCAGTCGGAGCGGGAGCGGCCTGGTACCTCGCGTCGGACCTCGAGCCCGAGGGGCTGGGGGAGCTGCTCGAGCGGCTGCTCGACGGGAGCGGCGTGCGGCCGGCGGCCGTCGCCTCGGCCGGTGTCGAGGTCGTCCGGCGCGCCGCGGGGGAGTCGTCGTGGCTGTTCGCGATCAATCACGGCGCCGTCGAGGGCTGGGTCGAGGCGACCGGGGTCGACCTGCTGACCGGGACCGCGTGGGAGGGGCGAGGCGTCGTGCCCGCCGGGGGCGTGGCGGTCGTCCGCGAGGAGTAGCGCCCGCCCCGCGCGGCGACCCGAGCCGCGCCTCCTCGGGGCCGGTGCGGCGCATCGAGGTGACGCGAAAAGGCGCCTCCGGCCCCCGGAGGCCGCCCTTTGCGTCACTTCGACGCAGGCCCCGCGGCGCGACGCCGCGAGGGGCCGCAAGCGCCGCATCGAGATGACGCGAAAGGGACCCTCCGGACCGCGAAGGCACCTCGACGCGTCACTTCGATGCAGGGCCGCCCGCAGGGTGACGCGAGCCGCGCCTCCTCGGGGCCGCGGATCAGGCGCGTCAGCCGGTCGCGAGCTCCGCCGAGAGCACGGCCTCGACGGCCTCGGCGACGGCCCGGGCCGAACCGGCGAGGTGCCAGCGGCGACCGAGATGCTCGACGATCTCGGTGCCGCCTCCCGCTCCCTCGACCAGGGCGCGCCCGGGCAGCCAGTCCCAGTCGTCGCAGTCGGCCTGCACCCACAGCCCGATCCGCCCGGCTGCCACGTCGGCCAGATCGCAGGTGCCCGACCCGCTGACCCGCACGGTCGCCGACGAGCCGAGGAGGCGCGCCATCACCGCCACGGACCTCCCGTCACCGAGATCCCCCGACTTCACGAACGTGGCCACGCCGCACTCCGCGAGGGGTCGATCGACCAGCGGTGCGACACGACGACCGTTCAGGCGCGTTCCGTCGGCGTCGGCCACCCAGGTCTCGTCGAGCGCAGGGCGGTGGACGGCGCCGACCGCGAGCACGCCGTCGACCTCGAGGGCGACCGCGCTGCTCCACGACGCCAGACCGGACAGGAAGTTGAACGTGCCGTCGATCGGGTCCGCGACCCAGGCGCGGCCGTCGCGCGACACGGACGCCGCGCCCTCCTCGCCGATCAGCCCGTCGTCGGGCCGCTCGCGCGCCAGGGTCTCGCCGATCAGCTCCTCGGCGGCGCGATCCGCCGCGCTGACCAGGTCGGCGTTCGAGGTCTTGCGCTCGGACGCGACGCCCTCGTCGCGCATCCGGATGGCCAGGTCCGCTGCGCCGCGGACGAGGTGCTCGGCGAGCTCGACGTCGTTCATCGCTCCACCCTAGGGGCCGGTGCGGCGCGTCGAGGTGACGCGAAAGGGCGCCTCCGGCCTCCGCAGGCGGCCCTTAGCGTCACCTCGACGCACGCCCCGCCGCGCGACGCCGCGAGGGGCCGCAAGCCCCGCGTCGAGGTGACGCTAAAGGGGCCCCGGGGGCGTCGCAAGGCCCGCTTCGGGTCACTTCGACGCCGGGCCGACCGCGCGGTGCCGCGACGTAACGAGTGCGTTAAGCCTCGGGCCTCGAATCGTGGATACGCCGCGACTGCCTTATCGTTCACCCGAACGATAAACCGGAAGGCCATACCCGTATGACACCGATCGTCCCCGAACACCCGCGCCCGGGCGCAGAATCCCGAGGTCCGAGCCGCCGCACCGTCCTCGCCGGCGCCGCCGGGCTCGCGAGCCTCGCCGGCCTCTTCACCCTCGCCGGCTGCGCCCCCGCCCGCAGCGACCCGACCATCCCCGAGGCCGCCGCCACCGGCACCGCGCAGCGCGGCGGTCGCCTCCGCATCGCGCGCCCCGCGGCCTCCGCCGCCGAGACCCTCGACTCGGCCAGCTCCCTCTCGGCCTACGAGTACCTCGGCGCCCTCTACAACCGTCTCGTCAAGCTCGACGAGAAGGGCGTCACCGTGCCCGACCTCGCCGAGGAGTGGTCGGCCACACCCGACGGCGTCACCTGGACGTTCCGCCTCCGCAGCGGCGTGCGGTTCCACGACGGCCGCCGCTTCACCGCCGCCGACGCCATCTACTCGATCGAGCACATCCTCGACCCCGAGACCGCGTCGCCGCAGGGCGAGGTGCTCGCCGCCATGATCGGCCCCGGCAGCATGAGCGCCCCCGACCCGCTCACCCTCCGCATCGAGCTGCTCACGCCGAACGCCGAGTTCCCCTCGCTGCTGACGGCGTACCAGTGCTACATCATCCCCGAGGGCAGCGCCGACCCGGCCAACGGCCCCACGATCGGCACCACCGGCATCGGCACGGGCCCGTTCCGCCTCAGCGGGTTCGAGCCCGCGGGCACCGGCAGCATCGAGGCGTACGACGACCACTTCGCCGGCCGCCCGGCCCTCGACGGCATCGACTTCTACTCGATCCAGGACACGACGGCCCGCGTCAACGCGCTGCTCGCCGGTCAGATCGACCTCATCTCGCAGACGAACCTCGACTTCGCGACCGCGCAGGTCGTCAGCGCGTCGAGCACCGCCACGGTCGCCCGCTCGGCGAACGCGCAGTGGTACACGGTCCCGATGCTGTTCACGAGCGCCGAGTTCAGCGACCCCCTGGTGCGTCAGGCGATGAAGCTCGCGTACGACCCGCAGGCGATCGTCGACACGGCCCTGCAGGGGACCGGCACCGCTGGGTGGGACAACCCCGTGCCTCCCACCCAGGCCGTCTGGCTCGATGACCAGCGCGAGTACGACCCCGAGAAGGCCCGCGCCCTGCTGAAGAAGGCCGGCCGCGAGGGGTTCCGCACCGACATCCACACCTCGAGCTACGAGTCGGTCTTCACGCCGATGGCCGTCGCCTACCGCGACCAGGTGAAGCAGGCGGGCATCGACCTCGTCGTCAAGAACGCCAGCGCCGACTCGTACTACACGCAGATCTGGATGCAGAAGCCGCTGATGGTCAGCTACTGGTTCACCGGCCGACCGATCGACCAGCTGCTGAACCAGATCTTCCGCACCGGCTCGTCGTACAACGAGAGCGCCTGGTCGAACCCGACCTTCGACGCCCTGCTCGACGACGCCCGCGCCGAGATGGACGACAGCCGTCGCGCCACCCTCTACCAGGACGCCCAGCGCCTGATCGTCGAGGACAGCGCCGACATGACGCCGATGTTCGGCGACCGCCTCGTCGGCATCGGCCGCGACGTCGTCAACTACCGCGAGTACGGCTTCGAGTTCGACTACCTCCAGATCGGACTGCGCGCATGAGCCCCACCGACAGCCCCACCGACACCCCGACCGGATCCGCCGTCGAGGCCGATCTCACGAGCCGAGGAGGCGCGCCCACGACCCCGCGCCCGTCACGCCCCGGCACCCCGGCCCTCAGCACCCTGCTGCTCGTGCTGCGTCGCGTCGGCACCGCGCTGCTCACGGTGCTGCTCGCCTCGTTCCTCGTGTTCTTCGCCGTGCAGGCGCTGCCCGGCGACGTCGCGCAGCAGCTGCTCGGCCAGGACGCCACGCCCGAGGCCGTCGCCGCCCTGCGCGACACGCTGGGCCTCGACCAGAACGTCTGGGCCCGCTACGGCGAGTGGCTGCTCGGCGCGAGCCACGGCGACTTCGGCGTCTCGCTCGTCAGCGGGGCGCCCGTCGGCCCCGATCTGCTGATCGCGTTCCGCAACAGCATGCTGATCGCCGTGCCCGCGATGCTCGTCGGCGTGACGATCTCGCTGACCCTCGGCGTCGTCGCCGGGGTGCGTCGCGGCCGTCCGAGCGATCACGCGATCTCGCTGATCAGCCTGATCGTGATGAGCGTGCCCGAGTTCATGGTCGCCACCATCCTCGTGCTGCTGTTCGCCGTGGCGATCCCGATCTTCCCCGCGGTCGTGCTGCGCGGCGACAGCGCCACCGTCGTCGAGCTGCTGCCGAGCGTCTGGCTGCCCGCGATCGTGCTGACCCTCGCGATGGCGGCGTACATCGTGCGGACCGCGCGGTCGTCGACGATCGACGTGATGGCGTCCGAGTTCGTCACCACCGCCGAGCTGAAGGGCCTCTCGACCCGTCAGGTCGTCTGGCGTCACGCCGTGCCGAGCGCGCTGCTGCCGACCCTGAACGTCGTCGCGCTGAACGTCGCCTGGCTGCTCGGCGGCGTGGTCGTCGTCGAGAACGTCTTCAACTACCCGGGCATGGGCAAGCTCATGCTCGAGTCGGTGTTCAACCGCGATCTGCCCACCATCCAGGCGATCGCGGTCGTCAGCGCCCTGGTCTACGTCGTCTGCAACCTCGCGGCCGATCTCATCGCCCTCGCGCTCGACCCCCGACTCCGCACCCGACGGAAGGCCCGCTCATGAGCACGACGACGAACGGGACCGAGGAGGCGCGGGTCGCCTCGACCGGTCGACCCGACGCCCCGAAGACGGTCGGGGCGCGACTGCGCGGTCTCGCGACCGGTCTGACCGGCAGCATCAGCGCCTCCTCGGCTCTCGGCATCGGTCTGGGGCTCATCGCGCTGCACATCGCGCTGGCCCTGCTCGCCCCGCTGATCGCCGGGCACGACCCCGTCGCGACCGACTCGACCGCGGCCCTCGCCGGCTCGAGCTGGTCGCATTGGCTCGGCACCGACCAGTACGGCCGCGACATCCTCTCGCGCACCCTGCACGGCGGGCAGTACGCGCTGCTCGTGACGTTCCTGGCGACGACGATCGCGGTGAGCATCGGCACGGTGCTCGGCTGCATCACGGCCTACGCCGACAACTGGTTCGACGAGGTCGTCATGCGCATCGTCGACGCGCTGCTCAGCGTGCCGTCGATCCTCGCGCTGCTGGTCGTCGTGACCGTGTTCGACTCGGGGCTCTGGGTGATCGTGCTCGCCGTCACCGTCGTCTACGCGCCGGCCGTGACCCGCGTCGTGCGCGGCGCCGCCCGCACCGTCATCACCCAGGACTACGTCACCGCCGCTCGGGCGCGCGGCGAGGGGTCGCTGAGCATCGTGTTCCGCGAGATCCTGCCGAACGTGCTCGACGTCGTGCTGGTCGAGTTCGCGATGCGCGCGTCGTGGATCGTGCTGCTCATCTCGACCCTGTCGTTCCTGGGGTTCGGCGCCAACCCGCCGACTCCCGACTGGGGGCTGATGGTGCAGGAGAACCGCACCGCCCTCACCGTCGTGCCGATGGGGACGCTCGCCCCCGTCGTCGCCCTCGCCACCCTCGTGATCGGCCTCAACCTCAGCGCCGACGGACTGAGCAAGACGCTCGGCGTCGACCGCGCGCAGAAGGGCGCCACCTCATGACCACCACCAGCCCGAACCAGGGAGGCGCGGTGCCCGTCACCGACACCGCCTCCGCACCCGTCGTGGTCGTCGACGACCTCTCGATCTCGTACGCCGCGGGGCGCCGCGAGGTGCCCGTCGTGCGCGGCGTCGGCTTCGAGATCGCCGCCGGCCGCGCCCTCGGACTCGTCGGAGAGAGCGGCAGCGGGAAGTCGACCGTCGCCCGCACTCTGCTGGCGCACCTCCGGCGGGGGTCGCGGATCGTCGGCGGCAGCGTCCGCGTGGCCGGCGACGACGTCTTCGCCCTCGACGAGCGGGCGAGACGCGCGCTCCGGGGCGGCACCGCGGCCCTCGTCGCGCAGAACGCCGGTCAGGCCCTCACCCCGTCGATGCGCGTCGGGCGTCAGCTGCGCGAGGCGCTCGAGAGCCACGGGCTGCCCGGCGGGCACGACCGCGTGCTCGAGCTCGTGCGGCACGTGCGCCTGCCCGACCCCGAGACGATCGTGCGCCGCTACCCCCATCAGCTCTCGGGCGGTCAGCAGCAGCGCATCGCCATCGCGATGGCCGTCGCCGCGCGGCCGCAGCTGCTCGTGCTCGACGAGCCGACCACCGCGCTCGACGTCGTGACGCAGTCGGCCGTGCTCGAGCTGATCCGCGATCTGGCGGTCGAGCTCGACATGGCGATCCTGCTCGTCAGCCACGACCTCGGCGTCGTGTCGAGCATGGCCGACGAGATCGCCGTCATGCGCGACGGCCTGATCGTCGAGCACCGGCCGACCGCCGAGCTGTTCGCCGACCCGCAGCACGAGTACACGCGCGAGCTGCTCGCGAGCATCCCGCGCGTGCACCTCGGCGACGGTGACCGGGCGGGCGAGTCGGGACGAGACGCCCGGTCGCTCCGCGGGACGCTGTCGGGCATCGCGCACGCCGCCCACGTGCGGGCCGCGCAGGTGCTCGCCGTCGCGCGGGGCGAGGAGTCCGCGGTCGATCCCGGTGCGCAGGCTGCGCCTCGTGTCGGCAGCACCGAGCCCGTCGTCGCCGCGCGCGACCTCGTCGTGCGCTACGGGCGCGGTCTGCCCGCCGCGGTCGACGGGGTGTCGCTCGAGATCGGCCGCCGCGAGACGCTCGCCGTCGTGGGGGAGTCCGGCAGCGGCAAGTCGACGCTCGCGACCGCGATGGCCGGGCTGATCCCCGCCGAATCCGGCGCCTTCTCCTTCCGCGGAGCAGCCGGCCTGGAGGGCGACCTCACCCAGCCCGTCGGCCGACGGAGCGCCGACCTTCGACGCGCCGTGCAGCTGATCTTCCAGAACGCCGACACCTCGCTGAACCCCCGCCGCACCGTCGGCGCCGCGATCGCCCGCCCGCTGAAGCTCTTCACCGGCAGCAGCTCGCCCGACCGCGTCGCCGAGCTGCTCGTCGAGGTCGGTCTCACGCCCGACTTCGCCGCCCGCCTGCCGGCCCAGCTCTCGGGCGGCCAGCGGCAGCGCGTCGGCATCGCCCGGGCGCTCGCCGCCGGCCCCGAGCTGATCATCGCCGACGAGATCACGACCGCGCTCGACGTGCGCGTGCAGGCCGGCGTGCTCGAGCTGCTGACGCGACTCCGCGACGAGAAGGGCCTGAGCTGCCTCTTCATCAGCCACGACCTCGCCGTCGTGCGCGGAGTCGCCGACCGCGTCGCCGTGATGACCGGCGGACGCATCGTCGAGGTCGGCCCCGCCGACCGCGTCTTCGGCGGCCCCAACCACCCCTACACCCGCACCCTGCTCGACGCCACCCTCGACCCCGGCACCACCGAGCTGCCCGGGGTGGGCGACGGCCGCGCCCGCTGGCGCGACGCCGACGGCTGGACCGACCACGGCGGCGGGCACCACGTCAAGAACTGGGAGGCACAGTGAGCATCACCCACCCGAACGACGACCGCCTGCGCGACGGGGCCTCGCCCGAGCGCGCCTCGCACGAGCGCGGCTCCTACGACAGAGCCCTGGACGAGGAGGCGCAGGCCGGCCTCGCGACGGAGGCTCACCTCGAGCGCAGCGCGAGCCGCCGCGAGCAGACCCGCGAGGGCGGGCGGCCGTCCGACGGGACCGGTCTGTGAGCGGCGACCAGCGCCTCCTCGGCGACCCGCGCCTCCTGCACGAGATCGACGTGCGCGACGAGTGGGTGCCGCTGCCCGACGGCACGCGACTGCACGCCCGCGTCTGGGCCCCACGCGTCGAGCACCCGGTGCCCGTGCTGCTCGAGTACCTGCCGTACCGGCTCGACGACTGGACGGCTCCCCGCGACAGCGAACGGCACCCCTGGTACGCCGCCCGTGGGTACGCGTCGGTGCGCGTCGACATCCGCGGCACGGGGTCGAGCGACGGGCTGTTCGACGACGAGTACTCCGAGCAGGAGCTCGCCGACGGCATCGCCCTGATCGAGTGGCTCGCCGCGCAGCCCTGGTCGACGGGGGCGGTCGGCGCATTCGGCATCTCGTGGGGCGGGTTCAACGCCCTGCAGCTCGCCGGTCGCGCCCCGGCCGCGCTCAAGGCGATCGTCACCGTCTGCTCGACCGACGACCGCTACGACAACGACGTGCACTACATGGGCGGCGCCGTGCTCGGCATCGACATGGCCGCGTGGGGCGGCACCATGTTCGCGTTCAACTCCCGCCCGCCGCGCCCCGAGGTGGTCGGCGCCGACTGGGTCGCGCGCTGGCGCGAGCGCCTCGAGCACAACCGGCCGATGACCCCGGTCTGGCTCTCGCACCAGGAGCGCGACGACTACTGGCGGCACGGCAGCGTGTGCGAGGACTACTCGTCGATCACCGCCGCCGTCCTCGCCGTCGGCGGCTGGGCCGACCCGTACCGCGACGCCGTGCTGCGCCTCGTCTCCGAGCTCGACGCACCGGTCAAGGGCATCATCGGGCCCTGGTCGCACCAGTACCCCGACCGCGGGCTCGCCCCCGGCCCGGGCATCGGCTTCTTGCAGGAGACCCTGCGCTGGTGGGACCGCTGGCTGCTCGACGAGCCGAACGGCGTCGACGACGAGCCGGCCCTGCGAGCGTGGATCAACGACTCCGAGCCGCCCGCGACGTACTACGCCGAGCGGACCGGACGCTGGGTCGGCGCCGAAGGCTGGCCTTCGACCGCCACCCGGGCCCGCGTCGAGCCGCTCGAGCTGCTGACCGGCGGCGAGCACGGATCCGTCGTCGTGCGCTCGCCGCAGAGCACCGGACTCGACGCCGGGCGGTTCTTCCCGTTCGGCAACGCCACCGACCTGCCGCCCGACCAGCGCGCGGAGGACGGCCGGTCGGTGTGCTTCGACCTCGACGTCGGGGCGTCTGCGGAGGGGGCCGGCGGGGCCGGTGCGCCGCTGGACGTGCTCGGCAGCGTCGTCGTCGACCTCGCGATCACGAGCGACCGGCCCGACGCCAACGTCATCGTGCGCCTCTGCGACGTCGCGCCCGACGGCAGCTCGACGCTCGTCACCCGCGGAGTCCTCAATCTGAACAAGCGGAACGGCCGGCACCGCGACCACCCGATGGAGGTGCGGGTCGAGCAGACCGTGCGCGTCCCGTTGGTCTCGACCGGGCACTCCTTCCCGGCCGGCCACCGCCTCCGGATCGCCGTGTCGTCGGCCTACTGGCCATGGATCTGGCCGCACTCCGACGAGGCCACGCTCACCATCGACCCCCAGCGCAGCGCCGTGACGCTGCCGGTGTGGACGCGGGCCGACGACGACGGGGTGCGCTTCGACGAGCCGACCCGCGCGACGCCGCTCGCCGTGCGGGCACTGCCGCCCGCGTCGGATCTGCCGCAGCGCAGCGTCACGCACGACGTCGGCACCGGCGAGTGGGTGCTCGACGTCGACCCCGGCTACGGCGGCGGACGCGAGTACCCCGACGGGCTCGTCTTCACCGAAGACAGCCGCGAGACCTACCGCATCGTCGACGGCGACCCGCTGTCGGCCTCGGCGGAGTCGCGCTGGGCGATCGGACTCGAGAAGCCCGACTGGCGGGCCTGGCTCGAGACGACGTCGCACGTCTCGGCCACCCACGACGACTTCGTGATCGTCAACACGGTGCGGGCGTGGGCGCGCGACGGCGGGCCGTCGACGGAAGCGGTGCTCGTCGCCGACCGGCGGTTCGAGGACGTCGTGCCGCGGACGTCCGCGTGATGTCGGCGGAGGGTGTCGCGGCAGCGGGCGCCGTCGGCGGCGGGGCGCGTCGCAAGCCCGCCGAGCGACGGGCGCAGATCGTCGAAGCGGCGCGAGGTGTGATCCTCCGCGAGGGGCTCGGTGCGACCCGGCTGCGCGACATCGCGGGGGAGGCGGGGGTGTCTGTCGGCACCGTCACCTATCACTTCGAGAGCGTCGCGCAGATCCTCAACGAGGTCGTCGTGCTCGAGACGGCGCGGTTCTACTCGTCGATCATCGAGGCGGTCGACGCCGAGCCCGACCCCGTCGCCGGGGTGCGGATGCTGATCGAGCCCCTGTTCGCCGCGACCGACGCGAGCGACGAGCACTGGCGTCTGTGGTCGGACTACTGGACGGCGGTCGCCCGCAAGCCCGCGGTGGCCGAGGAGTACGTCGAGCGGATCCGCGTGTGGGAGGCCTGCCTGACGCGCACGCTGCGTCGTGGGGCCGGCGGGGTGTTCCCGTCGCTCGCGGTCGGCGACGCGTCGGAGCTGGCGCTCAAGCTCGCGGCCTACAGCGACGGTGTGGCGACGCAGCTCGCTCAGAAGGCGCCGGGGCTGACCTCGGAGCTCGCGCTGGCGTGGATGTGGGTGTTCGTCGAGCACGAGACCGGCGCCCGCTGCGCCTGAACGACGAACCGCGAGGCGGACGAGAGCCGGCGTGATCGCGGCGTCCCATCCACCTCGCGGTGCGTGATGCGGTGGGGCTGCCTACTTGAGGTCGCCGTCCTTGGCCTTCTCGGTCTGCAGACGGTCTTCGCTCATCGCCTTGTCCTTCTGGCCCTGCGCGGTGAGCTCGGCGTCGTCGGTCTTCTTGCCGACGGCCTCCTCGACGTGACCGGCTGCCTTCTGGACGAAATCTTTTGCCTTGTCTCCAACGGACATGTTGTCCCCTTCGGTCTCTCGCCGGAGAGTCCCGGCTGACGTGGACGGTAGGCCGAAGCCGGGTGCCGGGACGGCCTCCGGGCGAGTTCCCAGCCGCTGCACGGGAGGGGTGCAGGCACGGCTCGGCGCCGCCGGACGGCGGCGCCGAGGTCAGGCGAGCGCGGCGGGGTCGAGGCCGTGGCGTTCGACCTCCATCGCCTGGCGGATCGTCAGCGGGTAGATGCGCGACAGCTCGGGATGCGCGGGGTCGCTCGAGATGTACGCCACGCTCTCGACGTGCTGCTCGAACGCGTTCACCTTGTCGCGGGGCGCACCCACGACGAGCTGGAACCCGAGCGACGTCAGCGCCGCGAGCGACCGCCCGGTGTACTCGTCGTCGGCCTTGACGAACCCCTCGTCGAGCACGATCGGCGCGTAGGTCGGCACCCGGTCGGTGCCGTCGCCGAGCCGGAAGCGGAGGGCCGCGCCGAGCACGAACGCGATCAGCTCCTGCCCCTCGCCGCCCGACTTGCCGGCCACGCCCTCGTGCACGATCTGCGTGCCGTCGACCCGGGTCTCGATGGCGCGGAACTGGTAGTGCTCGCGCGCGTCGAGCACACGGCGGCGCCAGGCGTCGCCGATCTTCGAGCGCTCCTCGAGGTGCGCGAGGTCGCGTCGGAGGGTGACGAACCGCCGCTCGATCTCGGCCGCGTCGCGGGGCGCCCCCGCCCGATCGCCGATGTGCGTGCGCAGCGTCCGCTTGAAGTCGACGAGGTCGCTGTTGGACACGGGCTTCGGCTCGATGTCGAGCGTCGACCCCTGCCGGAACTCGATCGCCCGGAGCGCCTGCGAGATGGGCCGCACCCCGCGACGGATGACGTGGCCGTCCTCCTCGATCTGCACGAGCAGCGCGCGCAGGCTGTCGCCCATGTCGGCGCCGGCCTTGGCGAGCCAGTCCTCCTTGGCGTTCGGCAGGGCGTCGTCGACGAGCGTGCGGTGGATCGCCCTGACCGCGTCCAGGCTGTCGATCGAGGCGTCGATCCCGGCCGTGCGGTCGAGCTCGAGGTACCGCTCGAAGATCAGCACGAGGGTGTTCTCGGCCTGAGTGCGTTCGCGGTCGTGGCCGTCGATCTGCCCGCGCAGCAGCGACAGCGCCTCGCGGTGCGACCGCTCGACGTCGGCCACCTCGCGCGGCGCGGCGAACGGCAGCGGTGCGAGCAGGGCGCGCTCGTGGTCGGTCAGCGGGTCGGCCCCGGTCAGGGCGTCGCTGAAGGCGTCCTCGATGTCGACGAGGGTCGAGTGCTCCGCCTCGAGTCGCGCGAGCTCGTGGTCGAGCTCGGCCAGACGACGCGTCGCCGCCGAGCGCTCGTCGTCGTGACGACGGGCGTCGGCCTGGAGCGTGGCGAGCTCGGGCCGCTCGTCGGCGAGCCGGTCGAGCTGACCCTGCAGATCGTCGAGTCGCGCCTGAGCCGGCGCGGTGTCGATGTCCGCCCACGAGAACTCGGTCGACCGCGCGACGGCGTCGAGCACCCGGCGTCGCGCCGACGACTCGGCCTCGGCGGTGTCCCACGCGGCGCGCGCGACGGTGAGGTCGCGTTCGAGCGACGCGATCTCGTCGGCGAGCTCGGCGACGCGGGAGCCGTTGTCGAGGCCGATCCACGAGCGTGATCGGCGGTCGTCCTTCACGACCCGGCCTCGCGAGCCCGTGCGGAGACCGGCACGCGTCACGGCGCCCCGCGCCCCGGCGGGCAGCGAGCCGTCGAGGTCGTCGGGCCCCTCGACGCAGAGCACGCTGCGCTCGGCGACGATCTCGTCGAACAGCCAGCCGAAGAACGGGCTGCCCTCGTCGAACTGCAGCATCGCGGGCACGGTGCGCGGCACGGCGTCGTGCTCGGGCTCGACGCCGGTCGCCGCGGGCACCAGCGTGATGCGGCCCCGCATGTCGTGGTCGTTGACGAAGCGGCGCACGGCGTCGAACTGCGCGCGGTCGACCAGGAGGTGCGTGGCCAGGTCGCCGACGACCCGCTCGATCGCGACCGTCCAGTCGGTGTGCGCGGCGGCGACCTCGAACAGCTCGCCGGCGTAGGGCAGACCCGCGACGGGGATCCCGGTGCCCTCGGCGATGCGCAGTCGGCGTTCGGCCGCATCGTCGGGCACGTTGCTGCCGCGCAGCTCGAACGAGCGGCGCTGCGCCTCGCGGGCCGACAGTGAGCGCTTGGTCTCGCCGATGCGGGCGGCGAGCTCGCCGCGCACGTCGTCGGCGGCGGCGCGGGCGGCAGCGTCCTCGTCGGCGAGTCGCTCGGCGCGCTGCCGCAGCGCGACGAGCTGCTTCTCGGAGGTCGGCACGGACTCGCCCGTGCCGTCGAGGGCCGTCGCGAAGCGCCGCCGCTCGCGCTGGACGACGGCGAGGTCGCGCTCGGCGGTCGCCACGAGCTGTCGGAGCGACTGGGAGGGGTCGCCGCCGAGATCGCCGATGCGGGCCAGAGCCTGCTCACGGGCACGGAACGCGGCGGTGTCGTCGTCGGCCGCGCGCCTCCTCGACTCGGACAGGGCGCGCTTCTCGGTCGTGACCCGGTCGACCTCGCCGCTGACCCAGCTGCCGACCTTCTCGGCCAGCCAGACGCGCAGTCGGCTCGGGCCGTGGCTCTCGTCGATCAGGCGGCGCTTCTCGGTCGCGTCGTGGCCGGCGATCTCGTAGCGGTCGGCCAGCGCGGGCACCGGCTCGAGCACGCCGAGCTTCTTGCGCGTCGTCTCGAAGACGTCGTAGAGCGCCGAGGCCTCACGGTAGGTGCCGAGCGTGGTCTCCCAGCGCGAGAGCGCCTTGGGCTGCGTGAGCACGAACGACTTGAACAGCTCGTCGATCGAGAAGACGCCCTTCGACGCCTGCGCACGGCGCAGCAGCGTCAGCGCCTTCAGCTGCGACTCGTCGCTGCCGCCGATGCCGAGCTCGCCGCACAGCTGCACGCGGAACTCGGGCTGCGAGTACGTGACGAGATCGCGGACGGGGTCGAGGAGGCGCGCGAGGGAGCCCTTCGTCAGCGGACTCGAGCTGCTCGCATCGCGCTTGACCTCGGTCAGCCGGCTGAGATCGAAGGGCCCGCGGACGAGCAGGTAGACGCTGGCCTGCGTCACGTCGTCCTGGCTGGAGGTGTCGGCGCCGATCCAGGCGAGACGCACCGCGGTGAGGGTCTGCCCGAGCTCGGTCGCGTACGTGATGGCGGCGCCGCTCGCGAACGCCTGGCCCAGCGGACGGAGGAACCGCGTCGTCGTGCGATCGGACGCCGCGTCGCGGACCTCGTCGGTCTTGCCGCGCGCGTAGCTGTAGACGGTGCGCTCGGAGCGCTGACGGCTGTCGTCGCGCGCGGCCCGGTTGAACTCCTGCGGGTTCGGCATGATCACCGCGGCCATCGCGTCGAGCACCGTCGACTTGCCGCGCCCGGTCGGCCCGAGGATCGCGATGCCGCCACGCCCCACCGGCATGCGGTGCAGCCCCGAGTAGCTGCCCCAGTTCAGCAGCTGCACCTGCTCGATGCGGTACTGACCCGAGTGGAACATGCCGAGGTCGGGTGCGTCGGCGTGGTCCGCCGTGCCCGTCGCGGCGGCGATGCCGGCGGTGCCGGGAGCGTCGGCGGCGTCGGGAGCCGAGGAGGCGGTGGTCGCGTCGGCGGGGATCATGCCTGGTCTGCTTCCGGGTCGAGGGGGAGATCGAGGGCGACGGCGGTCGGGTCGGGTCGGGGCTCGGCGGCCTGATCGGGGTCGGCCTCGGCGTCAGCGTCGAGGTCGGAGTCGTCGTCGCCGTCGCCGTCGGGCTCCGAGTCGTCGTCGACCGGTCCGTCGGCGTCGGCTCCCGCCTCCTCCACGGCGTCGAGCATGCTCGCGTCGGCGGGCGCATCGGCCCCCGCCGCCTCGAGGAACACGCGCTCGAGGTGAGCCAGCTGCTCGGCCGTGATCAGCGGCACGATCGCGGGGGCGACGACGAAGAGCGCGGGGTCGTCGGGCTCCGGTTCGAGGAGGTCGCGCGACACCATGGCGGCGAGGGCCGCGTCGACGCGACGCATCGAGCGGATCTCGTCGTGCGCGGTGTCGTCGTGGTACCGGCCGAGGAACTCCGCGACCTGATCGCGCGACACCACGACCGATTCGTCGTGCGCGTCGCTGAACGCGTGCTCGCGTCGCAGGAAGACCATCAGCAGCGACGCGTCGCGCGACAGCGGCTTCTCGCGCCGCAGCAGGATGGGCACGTCGTCCTGTCCGCTCTGTCGCTTGAACGCGACCTCGTACTCGTGGTCGACGACCAGCACGAGGAACATCTCGTCGAGCCGGGCCCGGATCTCGGGCTCGTACGCGAGCAGCGCGGCCCACGCCTCGCCCTGCCGGGCCCGCGACATGAAGCGGTGGGTCAGCAGCGTGACCAGCGCCTTGCGACCGGCCAGCGGCAGCTCGTCGCGGAGCCCGCTCGACGGGTCGGTAGCAGCGCCGGCCGCATCCGTCGTGCCGTCCGGGTCGGCGCCGTCCGGATCGATGCTGTCGAGGACGGTGCTGCCGAGAACGGTGCCGACTGCCTCGGTGCTGACGTCGTCGATCGGGTCGGGGGTCATACGGTGTCTCTCTCGGGCTGCGGGGTCGGGGCGGGGGCGTCGTCGCCCGGTGCGGGCTGTCGGCGGAAGACGAGCCGGGGGAGGACGACGCGACGACCCGCGCCTCCTCGACCCGCGCCTCCTGGGCTGCTGCCTCCTGGTGCGGCCGGTTCGCCGGCGGTCAGGGTGACGGTCTCGGTGGTCTCGTCGACCACGCCGCGGTCGATGGCGAGGTCGAGCATGCTCAGCACGAGCCCGAGTCGGCGGAACTCGGGGTCGGTGGCCTCGTACAGCTCGGCGCTCGTGACGGCCTCGTGCTCGTCGAGCAGGCGGTCGAGGGTGGCCGCGACGGCGGCGGTGCTCGTGCCCGAGCTGATGCGGAGCGCGGCGCGGTCGGCGGCGGGCAGCGTGGCGTCGCCCTCGGTCACCTGCACGTCGACGGTCGGGCGCCCCCGGTCGCTGTGCAGCTGCGCCTGGCTGATGTCGACCACGTCGAGCGCGCCGAGCCCGAGCACGTCGACGGGCAGCACGGCCGGGCCCGGTCGTCGCTCGGCCCAGACGCCGCCGGCGTGCAGCGCACGTTCGGCGAGGGTGAGGAGGCGCTGGTGACGCTCGGTCGACGAGCGGCTGAGGAACCGGCGGAGCGACGACGTCCAGCGCCCGTACGTCTCCTGCACCGACTGCTCTTCGGCGAGCAGCGACGAGATCAGCGACTCGAGCTGCGTCCGCTGCCGATCGGTCAGATGCTCGGCCGCGGCGGGGTGATCGAGGATCAGCTCGATGTCGGCGCGCATCACGTCGATCTCACGCGACGACAGCATCTGCGCGAAGCCGCGGTAGGCCCGGCCCTCGGGGGTCTGCTCGAGCAGATCGTTCTCACGGAGGTACTGCTCGACGAGCGCGCCCTTGCCGACGTGCTCGACCGTCGCCCGGCGCGCGACCTCACGGTGCCGCTGCTCGACCATGCTGCTCAGCTGCCGGAAGTCCTCGGGCAGCGACGCCGTCAGCCGCACGACCTCGCGCACCTGCCGCTTGAGGACGTCGGGGCTGACCGGCTCGGTGCCGTGCTGCTCGATGCGATCGCGACGACGCTGCAGTTCGGCGATCTGCTCGTCGATCCGAGCGGTCTGCGCCTCGCGACTCGCGTCGGCGAGACCGGCGAGCTGACCGACGGCGTGGGCGATGCTGCCGAGTCTCGCCTCGCTCACCGCGTTGTCCTGCTCGACCAGCTCGCGCACGATCCGCAGCGCCTTGAGCGCGTGGGGCGAGAGCCGGTACTGCGCGCGGGCCTCGCCGCGCGGGGGCGGGCTCGAGGCGCGCGTCGGGGCCGACCCCACCGCCGCGCCGCTCGGGTGCGCGGCGCCGAGCGCGCCCCAGCCGTCGGCCGCGGGGGAGGTGCCGGTCGTCGTGCTGCTCGGGCCGCCGTGGCCGGCGTCGCCGTGGCGTGCCCCGCCGTCGTCCGCCGAGGAGGCGCGGGTGCGGATCAGCCACCGGCTGTCGACCCAGCTCCGGCAGTAGTCGGCCGGGGTGGTGCGGGTCTCGGGGGCGGGCGTCGCCCCGGAGTCGCCGACCCGCGCCTCCTCGGCTCCGGCCCGGACGGGCGCGGTCTCGGCGGGCGCTGTCTGATGCGGCGCTGTCTGATCGAGCGCGTTCAGCTCGAGCGCCTGGGCGACCTGCTGGTGGAACCAGTCGGCCGAGACGGGCCCCTCGGCGTGCTCGAGGTGACGGGAGAAGAGCGGGAGCATCCAGCGGCTGTTGTAGCTGCGGAGCAGGGCCCACGTCGGGTCGTCCTCGTGCGCGACGCGCACGTCGTCACGGCTCAGGGCGTCGTCGGGCCCTGACGATTCGTTCACCAAGCGGACCTCCGGCAGTCGTCGGACGAGGATACCAACTGGCGCGTTCCGCCCCGCGACGGAAGCGCCGACGGTGCTCGGGGGTCAGACTGAGCGGATGCGGAGCGGACTGAGACGATGCGTCACGGGATCCCTCGTCGCGGTGGTCGTCCTCGCCGGGGCCGGGTGCGCCGACTCCGCCGAACTGGGCCAGCGCTTCGAGTCGCTGATGGAGGGCGTCGACGGCATCGTCGAGATCGAGACCGGCGGCATCGACTACCCCCTGGGCAGCGCGACGGCCGAGGCCACGGTCGTGGTCGAGAGCGATCTCGGCGACGACGACCTCGCCGCCGTGGCCGAGCGGATCAGGCCGTTCGTGGCCCGCGAGGTCGGCGACGAGTGGCAGTACGTCGACGTGCGCCGGGGCGCCGTCACCTTCGAAGTGCTCGCCGACGAGGCCGACACGGCGGCCCAGCTCGACCTCGCCCGCCGGGTCGCCGACGATCCGGTCTTCGCGGAGGCGTCGCTCGGCACGCACGAGTTCGGTGCGACGACGAGCGACTCGGAATCGCCGCGGCGGGGGTTCGGGATCACGGTGGTCCCCTCGGCGTCGTCGGACGTCCTCACGGCGTGGCAGCGGGCGCGCGCTCTCCGGGATGCGGAACCGCAGCTGGCCGAGGTCGACGTGTCCGCCTGGAGCCAGGACTCGCGCCGGTTCATCACCGAGAACGTCAGCGGGTTCCCCTCGGCGCTCGACGACCCCGCGACGTCCGACGTCGTCCTCGACGCCGCCGATCAGGCGGATCTGCTCGCCGCGATTGGGGGCGACGACCTCGGTGAGGGGCAAGTCCTCGTACTGCCGGAGGGCATCAGGGTCGACCTGAAGCAGCCGACCGTCACAGGGCAGCAGCCACCGGACGAGGTGGCCGAGGCGTCCGGCCGTGCCGAGCGGATCGCGAGCGCCCTCGCGGCGACGTCCGGCGTCTCGGGCACGACCATCGGCACCGTCTCGTCGCCGGACGAGTCGCGCGAGGTGGACGGCGACCTGTCCGACGCCGAGTCGGTCGTGGACGCCGTCGACTCCGACGCGGTGACCTACTCGGCCATCAGCGCCCGGTCCGTCGAGGTGCGGACGGTGCGGCCCGATCAGGTCGTGCCCGCTCTGCGGGCCATCGGCGGGTCGGCGGACGTGTCGCGTCTGGATGTCGTCCGCGTCTCGCCTGACCGGTCGGACCCCCGCGGCCTCGCGTTCTCGAGCGACCCCGCGACCCTCGACGTGCTCGTCTCCGTCGCGGACGCGGTGACGGCCTCACCCGGGATCGAGGGCGTGTCCGTCGCGAGCACGGAGGCGAGGGTGGACGTCGTGCTGGGCGACGCCGTGACCGAGGGGTCGCTCGACGACGTGGTCGCCGCGGTGCAGGCGGCGCCGCATGGCACCGTCGTGGCGTTCCGTCGCGACGTCCGGGAGCCGGTCGACCTCGCCGTCGAGACGGTCGGCGACGAGGCCGTGGCCGACTGCTCCGCGCTCGACACCGATGATCAGCGCCTCTGCGAGGTGGTGCGCGCGGCCTGGGCGGAGTAGCCCCGCGTCGGGTTGTCCGTGTCGAGCCGCTCCTGGCGAGCAGCTCATGGCGAGCAGCTCGCTTCGGGCGGCTCGCCGGACGGGTGCGTGTGCCCGTCGTCACGCGCCGACATGTGGAGGATCGCCGGAGGCGCGTGGTGCAGTCTCGGGGGATGACCGCTTCCGCAGACGTCGCCGACCCGACGCCCGTCGTCCACATCCTGCACGACAACGCCGAGTGGCTCCCTCCGCTCGTCGCCGCCCTCGACGCGGCGGGGGTGCCGCATCGCGAGCACCTGCTCGACGGGAGCTCGTTCGATCTGTCCGCCGAGCCTCCTGCCGGGGTGTTCTGGTCGCGCCTCAGCGGGTCCGCCCACACGCGAGGCCGAGCGACGGCCAAGGAGGTGGCCCGAGCGACGCTCCGCTGGGCCGAGCGCCACGGACGCCGCACGATCAACGGCAGCGGCGTCGTCGAGCTCGAGGTGAGCAAGGTCGCGCAGTACCTGGCGCTCGGGCAGGCCGGTTTCGACGTTCCGGCCACCACCGCCGTGTTCGGCACCGCCGACCTCAAGGCCCGGGCGCGCGAGCAGAAGCTGCCGTTCATCACCAAGCACAACCAGGGCGGCAAGGGTCTCGGGGTGCGTCGCTTCGACGACCTCGAGTCGTTCGACGCCTACGTCGACGGCCCCGACTTCGAGGTGCCGGTCGACGGGATCACGCTGCTGCAGGAGTTCCTGCAGGCCGAGGAGCCCTTCAACACCCGTGTCGAGTTCGGCGGCGGGCGCTTCGTCTACGCCGTGCGGGTCGACACCTCGGCGGGCAGCTTCGAGCTGTGCCCCGCCGACGCGTGCGTCGTGCCCGACGGCGCCGACCCCGCCACGTTCGCACCCTTCGCCGTCCGATCGTCGGTGACCGCGTCGCACCCTCTCGTGCAGCGGCTCGAGGCCTTCCTGGATCAGCAGGGCATCGAGGTCGCGGGGATCGAGTTCATCGAGACCGTCGACGGCCGCGTCGTGCCGTACGACGTCAACACGAACACCAACTACAACCCCGACGTCGAGCGGTCGTCGAGCGTGTCGGCCGCGGCGACGCTCGCCGGTTGGCTCGGCTGGGTGCTCTCGAGCGAGGGGTAGCGCGCGCCGGTCCCCCTTCGGAGGCGTGCGCCCGGGCCGAGGAGGCGCGGGGCCGGGGAGCCGAGGAGGCGCGGGTCGACGATCGATGTCGGGGGTCGGCGTTAGCGTGTGCAGCACGGGCCGACGACCGTGCGGACCGTGAATCGAAAGGCGACGCCATCTACCTCGACGACGACACCGTGGTCACGAGCCCGTCCGACCTCAGCACGTGGGCCGCGTGCGAGTGGGCGTTCCTCCGACGCCTCGACGCCAGGCTCGGGCGCATCCCGGCGGTGCCCGAGGTGGCCGACGCCATGCTCGACCGCACTGCCCGTCTGGGCGACGACCACGAGATCCGGTTCCTCGAACGGCTGCGCGAGACGCACCGGGTCGTCGAGTTCGAGCGCCCCGAGCGCGCGGGGTACCCGGCCGCAGCGGCGGCCGCCGAGCAGGCCATGCGCGACGGCGTGCCGGTGCTCTATCAGGCGACGTTCTTCGACGGCTCGTTCATCGGCTTCTCCGACTTCCTGCTCCGCACCGACGACGGCGCGTACGAGGTCTACGACACCAAGCTCGCCCGACACGCCAAGATCCCCGCCCTCCTGCAGCTGGCCGCCTACGCCGAGCAGATCGCCGCGCTCGGTCTGCCCGTCGGGCCGCAGGTGCACCTCGTGCTCGGCGACGGCACGACCTCCAGTCACGCTCTCGCCGACATCGCACCGGTGTACCGCGCGCAGCGCGACCGGCTGAGGACGGTCGTCGACCGGCGGCTGCACGCCGACGCCCCGCTGGCCTGGGGCGCCCCCGGGGTCGTCGCCTGCGGCCGCTGCGGACAGTGTTCGGTGCAGGTCGACGAGCACCGCGACCTCGTGCTCGTCGCCGGGCTGAGTCTCGGTCAGCGGTCGGCGTTGCTCGCGGCGGGCATCGCGAGCATCGACGACCTGGCTGCGAGCACCGGGCCCGTCGCCGGCGTGGGCGGTGCCGCCCTCGCGCGCCTCCGCGGTCAGGCCCGGCTCCAGATCGACAGCGCCGGGGCCTCCCTGCCCAAGGTGCGCGTCATCGACCCGGGTGCGCTGGCGGCCATCCCCGCCCCCGACCCCGGCGACATCTTCTTCGACTTCGAGGGCGACCCGCTCTACACCGAGGGCGACTCGTCGGTGTGGGGGCTCGACTACCTGTTCGGGCTGGTCGACGACCGGTCGCGCTTCACGGCGTTCTGGGCGCACGACCTCCGACAAGAGCGCCGTGCTCTGATCGACTTCCTCGCGTTCGTCCGCGAACGGCGGGCGGCCCACCCGGGCATGCACATCTACCACTACGCGTCGTACGAGCGCAGTCACCTGCTGTCGCTCGCCGCCCGGCACGGCGTCGGAGAAGACGACGTCGACGACCTGCTGCGGGCGGGGGTGCTGGTCGACCTGTACCCGATCGTCCGGAAGGCGCTGCTCGTGGGGTCGCGCAGCTACTCGATCAAGAAGCTCGAGCCGCTCTACATGGGCGCCGAGCACCGCGACGGCGACGGGGTGGTCTCGGCCGTCGACAGCATCGGCGCGTACGTCGAGGCGGCGGCCGCCCTCCGTGCCGGAGACCCCACCGGTCAGACGCGCCTCGACCAGGTCGCCGACTACAACGAGTACGACTGCCGGTCGACCCTCCGTCTGCGCGACTGGCTGCTGACGATGCTCCCCGCCGACACCGTCAGCGACGACACCGTGGCCCTCGTCGACGACGAGCGAGTCCGGGCAGAGCCCGACCCCGTCTTCGTCGAGCTCACGGCGCAGCTGGCCGACGTCGATCCCCTCGACCGCACGACCGATCAGACCGCCCTCGCCCTGGCGGCCGCGGCCATCGACTACCACCGCCGCGAGGTCAAGACCTTCTGGCAAGAGCACTTCGATCGTCTGCGCGAACCGCTCGACGAGTGGGCAGACACCCGCGACGTGTTCGTCGTCGAGCGCGCCGAGGTCGTCCGCGACTGGGGGAAGCCGCCGCGCAAGCGGACCCTCTCGAGAGACCTCCGCCTCGTCGGGTCGCTCGCCCCGGGCAGTCGGTCGCCTCTGGGCTCCACGCCCATGGCCGTCTACGACACGCCTCTGCCTCCCTCGGCGAATCGGGTGGGCCCGGGCTCCCGAGGCTGGGCCGCCCGGGCGACGGTCGTCGACGCCGATCCGGGCACCGACGACGTCGTGCTGCTCGTCACCGAGACCGTCCCCACGGGGGCCGAGCCCCACGGGTCGTTCCCGGTGGCGCTGACCCCCGCCGCACCTCCTCGGGCGGCCCCGCAACCCGAGGCCATCTCGGAGTGGGGGCGCCGGGTGCTCGACGACCTGCCGGGGTTCGTGCCCGACGCCGCGCTCGATCTGCTGCGCCGTGTGCCGCCCCGCGGCGGCGTCCGACCCGTCGTGGGCGACGACACGGTCGGGGCCGTGATGGGGACCCTGCTCGACCTCGACCGGTCGTATCTGGCCGTGCAGGGTCCTCCGGGCACGGGCAAGACCTACGTGGGCTCGACCGTCGTCGCCCGCCTCGTCCGCGAGCACGGCTGGCGGGTCGGCGTCGTGGGGCAGTCGCACGCCGTGGTCGAGAACTTCCTGGCGGCCGTCGTCGACAAGGGCGTCGACCCCGAGAGGGTCGTCAAGGTGCCGAAGAAGGGCACCAGCCCGGAGGCCCTCGAGGCCGCCGCATGGACGCCAGTGGCGAACGGCGCGGGTCTCGCGTCGTTCCTGTCCGGGCCGGGTGAGACCGGGGGCGTCGTCGGCGGCACCGCCTGGACCTTCGCCAACGCCGACCACATCGCGCGCGGCTCGCTCGACCTCCTCGTCGTCGACGAGGCCGGGCAGTTCTCGCTGGCCCCCACGATCGCGTCCTCGCTGGCCGCCCAGCGTCTGCTGCTGCTCGGCGACCCCCAGCAGCTGCCGCAGGTCAGCCAGGGCTCGCACCCCGAACCCGTCGACCAGTCCGCGCTCGGCTGGCTCGCCGACGGACACGACGTGCTCCCGGGCGAACTCGGCTACTTCCTCTCGCGCACCTACCGGATGCACCCGGCGCTCACGGCCCCGGTCTCACGGCTGTCGTACGACGGCGCCCTCGAATCGCGGGCACCCGAGCGATGGCTCGAGGGCATCGCGCCCGGGCTGCACGTCGAGCCGGTCGCCCATCACGGCAACACGACCTCGTCCGCCGAGGAGGCCGAGCGCGTCGTCGCGATCGCCACCGACATGGTGGGGCGGACCTGGACGGACGGCGACTCGACACGACTGCTGACGGCTGCGGACGTCATCGTCGTCGCCCCGTACAACGCGCAGGGGGCGCTGATCCGCGACGCTCTCGACCGGGCCGGGCTCGCCGAGACCACCGTCGGCACGGTCGACCTCTTCCAAGGGCGTGAGGCCGTCGTGGCGATCCTCTCGCTGGCGGCGTCGTCGGCGGCCGAGATCCCGCGCGGGCTCGACTTCCTGCTCATGCCGAACCGGCTCAACGTCGGCATCTCGCGTGCGCAGTGGGCGGCGTACCTCGTGCACTCGCCGGCCCTGGTCGCGTCGATGCCGACGTCGATCGCCGGGTTGGGGCTGCTGTCGCGGTTCATCGACCTCGTCGCGCCTGCGTCAGCGTCTGCACCCGAGCCTGGGCCCGGGCCCGGGACAGCACCTTCCGGCATCGGATCGTCACCGTCTTGAGCAGGTGCGATCCGAGGCCACCGGCGTCGTCCCTCCCCAGCCGTGCGGTGCGTCCTGGCGCCCGGGTGCTGCGCCGCGCCTCCTCGGCTTCGCCCTAGGCTCGACGTATGGGGCTCTTCTCGCGCAAGAAAAACACACCCGCCGACGACACCACGACCGATCGGACCACGTCCGACCCCGCCGACGGGGTGAGGGTCGACACCGCAGACGAATCCGCACCGCAGGTGGCCCCGGCGCAGGCGCCGCCCGTCGTGAGGATCACGCGCGCCGCGCCGACCAACTCGACCGGGGCGGACCCGTCGGCCGTCCCGACCGGTGCCTCGGCCGGCACCTCGGTGCCCCCGCTGCGTGCTGCCGCGCCCGTCGTGCACACCGCGCTGCAGGAGGCGCTGACCGGCTGGAGCAAGGCCAAGAACGTCCAGACGATGTACTCCGTCGTCAAGGAGCTCGCGGCGGGCGACCTGCTGCTCGACATCGGATCGTCGACGATGGCCGACCCGAAGGTCGGACCGCAGAAGGGCGACACGATCTCGATCGCCCACCAGGTCGACAACGCCGGCAAGAAGGTGCTCCTCGCCTTCACCAGCGGCGACAGGCTCGGCTTCTACCGCAAGACCAGCGACCCCGTGTCGCTCGTCGAGGCGGCACCCGACGTCGTCGCGATGGCCGTGTCGAAGTACGACGGGCTCGTGCTCGACCCCGGATCGCCCGAGACGCAGTGGATCGGCTACACCGACGAGCTCGTGCGCGGGCTCACCGAGAACCCGGCCGAGAACAGGGCCGTCAAGCAGGCCATGGCCGAGAAGCGGATCGCCTGGCCGGCCATGCTCGAACTCGTCCGCGCGGCTCCGGCGCTCTACATCGCGTCCGTCGCGCATCGCGACGAGAGCGGCGAGATCACGTCGATGGGTGTCGCGACCGTCACGTCGCACGAGGGTCAGACGTTCTCGGTGCTGCTGACGTCACCGGCCGAGGTGGGTGCCTGGGCCCCGAGCGCGGATGCGAACGCGACCCGCTTCGATGCCGTGGCACACGTCGCACTCGACCAGGGGCATGCGGGCATCGTCGTGAACCCCGCCGGGTCGATGCTGACGATCACGGCCGACGAGCTGCGCGCACTCGTCGACTGACCGCGGCGCCGGGCACCCGAACTCGAGCGGGGCCCGCCAGGGTGGGCGGTTATTGCCCTTCGGCGGTGAGTGAGGGGCGTCTTCTGCCCACCGTCGAAGCGGGGCTCGCAAGGGTGGGCGCTAAGTGCCCTTCGGCGCTGGGTAGGGGGCGTCTTCTGCCCACCGTTGAAGCCGGAGCCGGAGCCGAGGCCGAAGCCGGCGGCGGGCCCGCGAGGGTGGGCGGTTAGTGCCCTTCGGTGCTGGGTAAGGGGCGTCTTCTGCCCACCGTTGAAGCGGGGCGCGCGAGGGTGGTCGGTTGATGCCCTTCCCTGGTGAGCGTGGGGCGTTTTCTGCCCACCGTCGGAGCGGAAGCGGAAGCGGGAGCGGGAGCGGGAGCGGCCGCGACCGCGGACGCAGGGGCGCCGGAGGGTGGGCGCTAGCGCCCGGGCGCGGGCGACGCGGCGAGGGCCACGGCGGACACCGCCGTCAGCGTCAGCGCCCCGATGTTGAGGGGCACCAGTGGCCCGGCGAACGCGTTAACCAACCCGATCGACGTTCCGAGACCGACCACGAGCTGCCCGACGAGCAGCAGCGCCGTCCCGAAGGCCGAGCCGAGCAGCGCCACGCGGGCCAGATCGTGCGCCCGCTGCCGTGCAGCCGCACCTTCGCCGCCGCCGCCGTCCGACGCCGCCGAGTTCGTGGCTCGCGTCCGCAAGAACAGAACCAACGCCACGAGCCCCAGCAGCAGCGGGATGAGGCAGCCGATGGTCAGCGCGGTCTGCACGACGCCGAAGAGGGCGTCGGTGCCGGTGGCGGGGTTCATGCGGGGCTCCTCGGCGGGGGAAAGCCGAAGGCGGACCCGAACGGGCCCGCCTTCGGAGGGTGTCGCTAGTAGCGGGGCTTGCGCGGCGGGCGATCCCCGCCGTACGAGCCGGAGGAGCGGTCGCCGCGGTCGCCGCGGTCGTCACGACGAGCCCCGCCACCGGCGGCGCCGCCGCCACGGCGGTCCTGCTTGATCTCGATCAGCTTGCCGCTGATGCGAGTGTCGCTGAGGCGGTCGAGCATGTCGCTGCTGACGTCGGAGGCCAGCTCGACGATCGAGAAGTCGGGGCGGATCGCGATCGCGCCGAAGTCGTCTCGGCTGAGACCGCCCTCGTTGGCGAGCGCACCGACGATCTGACGCGGCTCGACACGGTGACGACGACCGACCTCGATGCGGTACGAGGTCATCGGCTTCGACGTGCGGGGGCCGCGGTCGCGACGCTCGCCTCGGTCGTCGCCCTGACCGGCCCGCGGAGCCCGGTCGTCGCGCTCGCGCAGCGGACGCTCGTCGCGCTGCGGACGCTCGTCTTTCGGGTCCAGCAGCAGCGGCGTCTCGCCCTGCGCCACGACCGCGAGGGCCGCGGCCACATCGGCCTCGGGCACGTCGTGGTGCTCGACGTAGTGCGCGATGATGTCGCGGAAGGCCGAGATGCGGGCCTCCTGCGACAGCGCCTCGGTGATCGCGTCGTCGAAGCGCGTGAGGCGCGTGCTGTTGACGTCGTCGACCGACGGCAGCTGCATCTGCGTGAGGGGCTGACGCGTCGCCTTCTCGATGGCGCCGAGCAGGCGGCGCTCACGCGGGGTGACGAAGCTGATCGCCGCGCCGCTGCGACCGGCACGGCCGGTGCGGCCGATGCGGTGCACGTACGACTCGGTGTCGATCGGGATGTCGTAGTTGACGACGTGGCTGATGCGATCGACGTCGAGACCACGGGCCGCGACGTCGGTCGCGACCAGGATGTCGAGCTTGCCGCTCTTCAGCTGGTTGACGGTGCGCTCGCGCTGGGCCTGGGCCACATCGCCGCTGATCGCCGCCGCCGAGTAGCCGCGCGCACGGAGCTTCTCGGCGAGGGTCTCGGTCTCGCTCTTGGTGCGGACGAAGATGATCATGCCCTCGAAGTTCTCGACCTCGAGGATGCGCGTCAGGGCGTCGACCTTCTGCGGGTACGACACCATCAGGTAGCGCTGCGTCGTGTTGACCGACGTCGTGGTCTTCGCCTTGACGGTGATCTCTTCGGCGTCGTTCAGGTACTGCTTCGAGATGCGACGGATCTGCGGCGGCATGGTGGCCGAGAAGAGCGCGACCTGCTTGTCGTCGGGGGTGTCGGCGAGGATCGTCTCGACGTCTTCGGCGAAGCCCATCTTGAGCATCTCGTCGGCCTCGTCGAGCACGAGGTACTTGAGCTCGGAGAGGTCGAGGGTGCCCTTCGCGAGGTGGTCCATGATGCGACCGGGCGTGCCGACGACCACATGGACGCCGCGGCGCAGAGCGCTCAGCTGGACGCCGTAGGCCTGACCTCCGTAGACGGGCAGCACGTGGACGCCGCGCATGCCGGAGGCGAACTGCTCGAACGCCTCGCAGACCTGGAGGGCGAGCTCGCGGGTGGGCGACAGGACGAGCGCCTGCGGCTTCTTCGCGCTCACGTCGAGGCGCGACAGGATCGGCAGCGCGAAGGCTGCCGTCTTGCCGGTGCCCGTCTGCGCCAGGCCGACGACGTCGCGACCGGCGAGGAGGGTGGGGATCGTGGCGGACTGGATGGCCGAGGGGGTCTCGTACCCTATGTCTTTGATGGCCTTGAGGACCTGATCGCTCAAGCCCAGGTCGGCGAACGTCGAGGGTGTTTCGGCTTGCTCCGTGGCGTCGCTCGGGGCTTGTTCGGTGGTGTCACTCATAGTGCAACGGTAGCCGGTCTCGGGGCATGTGCCGTGCTGACATGGCGAGGAGCCCCGATAGGACGACCCGCGCCTCCTTCGCGGCCCGCCCGCGCCTCCTGCTCAATCGGCCCGGGGCGCCTCGGCGTCGTGCGCGACGACGATGTTGATCGGCGTCGTGTCGCTGTGCAGCGACTGCACGTAGACCTTCTTGCGGCGGCGCAGCCAGCGACGCGCGCCGGGGGTGGCGAGCAGGTTGCCGAGCACGAGTCCGGCGCCGATCGCGAGCGTCGTCAGCATGGAGAAGACGAAGTCGACCTCGGCCCCCTCCGTGCCCGACATGAAGTTGAGCAGCGCCGACGCGACCGCCAGCGACGGCAGCAGGGACCCGCAGAACGCCGGCACCGCGATGACCGTCGCGGCCGTGCGGAGTCGCGCCGCGGCCACCGTCGACAGCGCGCCGAGCAGGATCGCCGCGAGGAACGTCGCACCCATCAGGGGCACTCCGAGCAGTCGCAGGGTGAAGAGCGAGAGGTTGCCGACGAGCGCGACGCCGATCGTGATCGGGATCATCCGCGCGCTCGACCCCTGGGCCACGGCGTTCGCCGACGCCGCCGCGAAGCTGGAGCACAGCGACAGCCACAGGGGCAGCGCCTGCAGCGTGATGTTCGTCGGATCGACCTCGAAGTCGACGAACCCGGCCGTGACGGCGATGCCGGCGGGGATGCCGCAGACGATGCCCGCCACGATCAGGCCGATCACCAGGGCCCGGCCGAGGGCCATCGCCCGGAACCCCGAGATGGCGTCCTGCGCCCAGGTGACGATCGTGGGGTGCGGGAGCGTCAGGACGACCACCGCTGCGACCATCGCCGCCGCGCCTCCGGCCGACAGGAGGTCGAGCGAGATGCCGACGGTGCCGAGGGCCGCCGTGGCGCCCGCCTGCAGACCGACGACGAAGAACTGGGGGATGCCGCGGGCCGCGAGCCCCCGCCCGGTCGCCATCACCCCGATCATCAGGACGAACGCCCCGACGGCCGCCTGCCAGGTGCCGCCGGCCTGCAGCGTGACCGAGACGCCGAGCATGCCCATCGCCAGATCGGTGATCCACGACGGCCAGCGCGGGGGAGAGCGCAGCACGTCGACGAGACCGGCCACGGCCGTGGTCATGTCGCGGTCGTCGTGCAGCAGGTCGTCGACGATCTGGTAGACGAGCGACAGCCGGTGCAGGTTCGAGCCCTCGGCGTAGACGACCCGGGTCTTGATCAGCGGCGGGCCCTCGACGGGCGCGTACTGGACGGTGATCGCCGTGCCGGTGATGTCGAGCTCGAGCGGGGCGAGGTTCCACTTCGTGCTGACCGCGACGATCGCGACCTCGGTGCTGCGGACGTCGGCCCCCGACGCGAGCATCACGTCGCCGAGGTCTAGGCAGAAGTCGACGATCTGACGCGGCGAGTAGAGGTCGCCGCCGATGCCGTGCTCGGGCGTCGTGCCCTCGTAGATCGTGCCGCGGAGGCGGGCGCGGACGTCGCGCATCTCCTGCGGGTTGACGTTGCGGGCCCTGACCCGGGTCGGCTTCGCCGGCGGGCGGGGCGGGCGGGCAGGACGATCGCGTCGGCCGGGTCGCTGGGGATCGCTCACGGTCGAGCTCCGATCGGTCACGTCGGGGTGGTGCGGGGTCACGGGAGATGGCCCTCGGGTCGGGCCCCGCTCGACAAGGCTGACACGGTCGCGGCGGGGCCTGCTCGGCGGGCTGCGTCGAGTCTAGGAGGCGCGGTGGTCGTCGTCAGGACGGCGGCCGTCGGCGTGCCGGTCGCCTCGCCGAGCGCCCTGGCCCCTCTGCCCGGCGTCGTCTCGACCCGTGCCGGCGACCAGGTCGTCGAAGGCGTCGTCGAACGCGGCGTTGTCGCGGTCCGAGATCGCGTCGGAGCCGGGGGACCGGTCACCGGCGCCCGGTGCGGTCGCGTCGCCGGCGCCTGCTCCGTCGTCGGATGCCGTCTCAGCGTCGGATTCGCTCGCCGCGTCGGGCGCGTTCTCCGCCTCGGGCTGCGTCTGCGCGAGCACGGCCTCGGCGGCCGAGCCGAGCACGACGCCGGTGTCGACGCCCTTCGTGTGCGCGAGCGCCTCCGAGAGCCCGGCGGCGAGACTGCCGCCGGCGGCGCCGAGAGTCGCGACGACGTCCTCCTGGCGCGGGGTGAGGGGAGCGTCCGAGAGGCCGGTGACGACCTCGCGGAGGTTGTCCTCGCTCGCGTCCAGCGCCTCCTCGTCGCCCTGCGTGATGGCCGAGGCCTGCGACACGATCGCGAGAGCGAGGGCAGCGGCCTCCTGCTCGGGGGTCGAAGGGGGCCGGTCGGTCGAGTCGTCGCCGCTGATCTGATCCATCGCTCGACCGTACGCGGTGGACACCGGGAGCGGTCGCGGTCGTCCGCCGCGCGAACGGACGAGGGGACGCCCGGGAATAGAAGGAGGCGCGCTCGGCTTCTCTCCCGGATGAGCGACGACCGCACCCCGCAGACCGACCGCCCGCAGACCGACCCCGCGACGAGCGACATCCGCGACCCCGAGACGGGCGCCCCCGAGAGCGTCACCCTCGAGTCCGTCGAGTCCGTCGAGCCCCGGCACGACGCCACCGCATCGGGCGCCCGCCCCGGCACCGCACTCGTGGTGGGCGCGAGCGGCATCACGGGCACCGCGCTCGTCGAGCAGCTGACCCGCGACGGATGGGACGTGCTCGCCCTGTCGCGCCGCGCCTCCTCGGCTCCGGGGGTCACCGGCATCGCCGCCGATCTGCTGAGCGCCGAGAGCCTCGCGACCGCCCTGGCCGACGTGCAGCCCACGCACGTGTTCTTCGCCGCCTGGCAGAAGCGCGACACGGAGGCCGAGAACATCGAGGTGAACGGCGGCATGGTCCGCGATCTGCTCGCCGCCCTAGAGCACGCCCCCGTGCAGCACGTCTCGCTCGTGACCGGTCTGAAGCACTACCTCGGCCCGTTCGAGGCGTACGGCAAGGGCGTCATGCCCGACACGCCGTTCCACGAGGACGAGCCGCGCCTCGACTACCCGAACTTCTACTACGCGCAGGAGGACGAGCTGTTCGCCGCCGCCGAGCGTCAGGGCTTCACCTGGTCGGTGCACCGCTCGCACACCGTGATCGGGTTCGCCGTCGGCAACGCCATGAACATGGGGCTGACCATCGCCGTGCAGGCGGCGCTGACGAAGCGCCTCGGGCGGCCGTTCGCGTTCCCGGGCAGCGAGACGCAGTGGAACTCGCTCGTCGACATGACCGACGCCGGCGTGCTCGCCGAGCAGATGATCTGGGCCGCGACCGACCCCGCGGGCGGCGACGAGGCGTTCAACATCGTGAACGGCGACGTCTTCCGCTGGCGCTGGATGTGGCCCCGCCTCGCCGCGCACCTCGACATCGACCCCGCCCTCGTCGAGGGGTTCGAGGGCGCGCCGCGACCGCTGGAAGAGCAGATGGCCGGGCTCGAGCAGGACTGGCGCGAGCTCGTCGCCGAGCACGACCTCGTCGAACCCGAGCTGGCGCGCGTCGCCTCGTGGTGGCACACCGACGCCGACCTCGGCCGCGACCTCGAGGTCGTCGCCGACATGGGCAAGGCGCGCGACGCCGGCTTCTCGCGCTACCGCCGCACCGAGCAGGCGTTCGTCGACCTGTTCGAGCGGTACCGGGCGGCTCGCCTCATCCCGTGATCGTCGAGGTGACCCGGATGGTGCGGTAGCGGCCTGTGGCGGCGCCCGTCGAGTCACTTCGATGGGCGGTGGGCGCGGTGCGCGGGGCGCAGCGCGAGGGGCTCGGGGCGCAGCGCGCGGCGCGGTGGCCGCGATGCGCGCGCTCAGGGGATCGACAGGACCGAGGAGGCGCGGCGTCGGTACGGTCGGCGGAAGCGACCCACCCGAGACGGAGCCGACATGACCCGCCCGACCCGCGCCTCCTGCGCCTGCCCCCGTCGCGCCGCGCGCGACACCGCGACCCGATGAGGGTCACCGACACGAGCGACCTGTGGTGGAAGACCGCCGTCTTCTACAACCTCGACGTCGAGACGTACCTCGACTGGAACGACGACGGCGTCGGCGACCTCGAGGGGCTGGCGCACCGCCTCGACCACCTCGCCGAGCTGGGCGTCACCTGCCTCTGGCTGGCGCCGTTCTACCCGTCGCCGCAGCGCGACAACGGGTACGACATCTCCGACTACTTCGGCGTCGACCCGCGCTACGGGCACCTCGGCGACTTCGTCGAGGTCGTGCGGACGGCGAAGGACCGCGGGATGCGCGTCATCGTCGACCTCGTGGTCAACCACACGAGCGATCAGCACCCGTGGTTCCGCGCGGCGCGCAGCGACCGCGACAGCCGGTACCGCGACTTCTACACCTGGCGCGACGAGGTGCCCGCCGACCAGCCGGCGAACATGTTCCCCGACGTCGAGGACGGCGTCTGGTCGTTCGACGACGAAGCCGGCCAGTACTACCGGCACTCGTTCTACTCGCACCAGCCCGACCTCGCGACCGACCGTCAGGAGGTCCGCGACGAGATCGCCAAGGTGATCGGATTCTGGCTGCAGCTCGGGATCGACGGGTTCCGCGTCGACGCGGTGCCGCACCTGATCGACACGGACGACGGGGCGGAGCACGGGTTCCTGCAGGCGCTCCGCGGGTACGTCGCCCGACGGAGCGGCAGCGGCATGATGCTCGGCGAGGTGAACCTGCCGTACGACGAGATGGTCGCGTTCTTCGGCGAGGACGACGGCGACGAGCTGACGATGCAGTTCGACTTCGTCGCCAACCAGGCGCTGTACCTCTCGCTGGCGCGGCAGGACGCCCGTCCGCTGGCCGCCGCGCTGTCGACCCGTCCGACGCTGGCGCGGGGCAACCAGTGGGGCAACTTCGTGCGCAACCACGACGAGCTGACCCTCGATCAGCTGAGCGACGACGAGCGCGACGAGGTGTTCGAGGCGTTCGCGCCGCTCGAGTCGCAGCGGATCCACGGTCGCGGCATCGTGCGTCGTCTGCCGCCGATGCTCGACGGCGACCCGCGGCGCATCCGCATGGTCTACAGCCTGATGTTCTCGACGCCCGGTGCCCCTGTGCTGTTCTACGGCGAGGAGATCGGCATGGGCGAGAACCCGGCCGTCAGCGGTCGCGGGGCCGTCCGCACGCCGATGCAGTGGACCGACGAGGCGGGCGGGGGCTTCTCGCGCGCCGAGGCCGACGACCTCGTCGCGCCGCTGGCCGTCGAGGGCTGGGCGCCCGAGCACGTGAACGTGTCGCGCCAGCGGCACGAGCCCGACTCGATGCTGCGATTCGTGCAGAGCCTCGTGCGGCACTATCGCGCGTCGCCCGAGATCGGCTGGGGCGAACTGACCCTCCTCGACTCGGGGCACGACTGCGTGCTCGCCCACGCGGTCGTCAGCAGCACGGGGACGCTCGTCGCCGTGCACAACTTCGCACCGGACGGCCGCTCGGTCGACCTCGACCTGAGCGGGCTGCTCGGCCCGGATGCGGGCGAGGCGGGCGCAGTGGGTGAGGCGGCTGGTGCCGCCGCGGGCGCCGCGGGCGACGCCGCGGGCGACGCCGCGCCTCGCCTCGTCGATCTGCTCGCCGAGCGCTCCGTCCCCGAGGCTCTGGCCGGCGACGCCCACCACCGCATCGAGCTCGAGGGCTACGGGTTCCGGTGGCTGCGCGTGCTGCGGGCGGGCGAGAAGCGGCTCGTCTGATCGCGGTTTCACGGCGGGTTCGGCAGGTTCCCGTCCTTCGCGGCGGGTCAGCGCTGACCC